>JAZSLN010000002.1:0-18863 GCA_045535385.1 Eubacteriales bacterium | reverse complement strand
CGAACGAGATCCCGATTGAATTTGCAATTCAATCGCATTCGCTAATGCGAATGTTCGACTTCGGAAAATGGTTTTATGACCATTTTCCTCCGCTCAGGATGACACCTATAACATTGTAGGGACTCCGTTTTACGCCGTCTCTACGTTGTATTTTGTTATTTGCGACAATTAAAACCGATAACGTATCAATTTGTTGCGTGATTTTATTAAGTATTACAAAACATAAACCGTTTCGCGGCGGACCGTCGAGGACGCCGGTCCCTACATTACGAGAATCGTAAGGTTAAAACATAAAACAACCTTTTCCATAATCATTATGTGCGGACCGTCGAGGACGCCGGTCCCTACACCATCATAATTGTTACGTTAACGGTTATATTCGAAACAAATAACAAAATGTCGCGTAAACGGACCGTCGAGGACGCCGGTCCCTACAGTTTTGAATGTTGTATGTAACAATTAATTCGAGGGTTTAACCCACGCGGGGGGGCGGTTGCAATCAATATAACCCTCCACCGCGGGAATTGCGGGAAATGAAAACACGATTCAAACGAACCGTCTTTTCATACAATTACGATTATTTATACAATAAAAATCCCATATTTTTCGTGGACATGTGCCTCGAAAAATATACCTCTGAGTTTCGCGAGTTCGGACATTTATGCACGAACTCGGCGCGAGCGCACGAAACTCTCAAAAGACCGAATAAAATCGCAAGATTTTATTCGAGAGCGAAGCGCTACTCCGTTCTCAAAGCAACAACAGGGTCCTTCTTAGCCGCGCTGCGAGAGGGGATTATACCCGAAATAAGGGTAAGAACAACGCTTATAAGAACGAGGATCACGGCGGCTCCTACGGGGAGATATGCGGTGATACCGGGGATATCGGTGAGCATATAAATAATGGCATTGATCGGCAGACACAGCAGTGCGGTTACGATTACGCCTATCAGACCCGCGGCGAAGCCGATGATGACCGTTTCGGCATTAAACATACTCGAAACGTTGCTCTTCGAAGCACCGATAGCGCGGAGGATACCGATCTCCTTGGTTCTCTCCTGAACCGAAATAAGGGTGATAACGCCTATCATGATCGAGGATACGACAAGGCTTATTCCGACGAACGCGCCCAAGATATAGGTTATCGCGTCGATTATCGTGGTTATCGAGGACATCATAAGACCGATATAGTCGGTATATTTAATCTGCTTGAGCTCCTCGACGGATCTGTTGTAATCGGCGATAACCTCCTCGATTATATCCTTGTTTTCGAACGAGGAAGCGAAAAGGTTGACCGTCGCGGGGGAGTCGAGGTCGAGTGCGCCGAGGGTTATAAGGTTTCTGTCGTAGGTATTCTTCGAAAATTCCAATATCTCGTCGTAATAGACCGCGCTCTGCTCTTCGGTAAATACCGCCATTTCCGCGGTCAATGCCTGCGCGAGCTGTTCGGCGGGGATCGCGGACATCTCGGCTTGCACCTTGTGGGCGTAATTGCTTTCAATGCCCTTGCTTATTTCGGGACGGATATATTCGAACAATTCTTCGTCGCTTAATTGTGAGATCTGAGCAAGGAGCTGGTCGACGGAAACACCCGGCTGCTGAGCGTAAGCCTTGGTTATCTCTGCGATTATATCCTCGCGTGTCATACCCGAAAGTATGGCATCGACCTGCCGGTTAAGCTCTGCGTCGGAAAGAATACTCTTTATCTCGATATATGCTTCGGCCTTGCCTTTGGTGTCGAGCGAATCGATGTATGCCTTGAAGGCTTCCGCCTTGCCCTTGTTATCAAGCTTTTCTTCGGGTGCGAAGGGGAGGCCGGTTATAACGTCGGTGGTTTTGTTCGACATCTGCGCCTTTATTGCGGGCGAATCGGCAGCCTTTTCGATAACGTATTCGGTGAGCTTTTGGGTATAGGCTATCGAGCCGGTAAGCATCGAGCTTGTCGCCTTTTCGCTGGGACGGATGATGCCCGAAACCTTGAGGTTGAGCCCTTTGTCATAAAGAACGCGCAAGCCCTTTTCGTTTTCCTTGCCGTCTTCGTCGATACGGATGTCCTTGTAAAGTCCGGTCGCTTCGTCAAGAACGTAGCAATCGGAATTGAGAACGACACGGAAGGTGGTGTCGCAAATCTCTTCATAAGTCCAGCTTTCGAGCTTTGCGTCGAGCTCGGTGCCCTTCAAAACGGCGTTGAACGCCTTTTCGACCTCGTCGTAGGAGCGAAGTCCGAGCGCATAGAGAGTAAGGTCGTCGACCTCGTTGTTCTGGTTAACAACTAAAACGATCTCGTCGTAGGAATTGGGCCAGGAGCCGTAGATAACGTCGTATTGGTCCTGAAGAACGGGGCTTACGAGCGAGCCGTCTTTTCCGGCGAGCATTTCGACCCAAGCATCCCTCGTCATCGAGCCGCCACCCATAAGCGAGCCCATGGGGGAGCTTTGCTGCATATCGCTCATAGCGCCCATATCGATGCCCATATAGGTTTTGATGGCATCGATCATAAGCTTTTCGGAGTCGGATTGGACGATCTTGCCGTCGACGTTTTTGGTGTATACAAGCAGATCGAGGTCGTAAGTATACTTGATACCGCTTAACGCGTCGCTCAAACGGCTGTCTTCCTTCGCCATTTCCGCTTCGATGTACTTCTTAAAGGAAGCAAGATCGTTTTCGCGGGTTTCGAGGTTGTTAAGCGAGTTGATCATATCGAGCATAATCGGCTGGGAATAAACCTTGTCTTTGGGGTGATCCTTGTTTTCGGCTTCCTTGCCGAGGAAGGTCTCCATAAGAGTACCCATATCGATCGTCGCCGCTTCGATGGTGAGCGGATAGGAGGTCAGGGTGTCCTCCTGAACGCTGTTGATAAAGCCCTTTGCGCCCTCGGATACCGCGAAAATAAGCGCGATACCGATAATACCTATCGAGCCTGCAAAGGCGGTGAGTGTCGTTCTTCCTTTTTTTGTGAAAAGGTTTTTAAGCGACAGACCGAAAGCCGTTGCGAGCGACATCGAGGGCATTTTCGATTTAGCCTTCTGAAGCTCGGGGTTGGATAGATCTTTTTTGTCCTGCTCGCGGAAGGTCTTTTCCTCGTCCTCGGTAAGAGGCGCGGAATCGTCGGTTATCGAACCGTCGAGCATACGGATTATACGTGTCGAATACTTTTCGGCAAGCTCGGGGTTGTGGGTAACCATAATAACGAGTCGGTCCTTGGATATTTCCTTGAGGATATCCATAACCTGAACGCTGGTCTCGGTGTCGAGCGCGCCCGTGGGTTCGTCCGCGAGGATTATGTCGGGGTTGTTTACAAGCGCACGCGCTATAGCGACACGCTGCATCTGACCGCCCGAAAGCTCGCTCGGACGCTTCTTTAATTGGTCCTTGAGTCCCACCTGCTCGAGCGCTTTTGCGGCTCTTGCACGGCGCTCCTCCTTGTCAACACCCGAAAGCGTGAGCGCGAGCTCGACGTTCTGGAGCACGGTCTGGTGCGGAATAAGGTTGTAGCTCTGGAAAACGAAGCCGATCGAATGGTTGCGGTATGCGTCCCAATCGCGGTCCTTGAAATCCTTTGTCGATCTGCCGTCGATAACCAGATCACCCTCGGTGTATTGGTCGAGACCGCCGATGATGTTAAGCATCGTCGTCTTACCGCAGCCCGAAGGACCGAGTATCGAAACGAAATCGCTCTTTCTGAATTTGAGGTTGATGCCGCGTAACGCTCTGACCGCGTTTTCGCCCTCGGCATAAACCTTTTTGATGTTTATAAGCTCTAACATTTGTTGCGCCCCTTTATTAAAAATAAGCAAAAAATGATATTTACTATATTATACCAATTTTTCGATTAAAGCAATATAAAGACATAATAAAAATGTTTCTTAATGGTAAATTTTTAAGTGAAATTAACGTAAAAGACGTTTTGGCACTCGTTATAACATTTGTACAAAATGATTGCAACAAAAAAGCAGTCCGAGCGGACTGCTTTTTTGTATTAAGCTTGATTTCGATTATTCAGCTGCGGGGCCGTAAACTTCGATTTCGGAGAAGAATGCCCAGTTGCCGGAGTTAACGTTGATCTGAACGTATCTGCCGGAAGCTTCGCCGGTAACGGAAGCGCACAAGCTGTTAACGGTAGCGGAGTCTTCGGGAGTAACGGAGCCCATGGAGGTGAAGGTGGTGCCGTCTTCGGAAACGAGAACCTCGATACCTGCGGGAGCAACAACACCGTTGCCGAGGAACTGAGTACCGTGCCAGATGTCTACCTTAGCGATATCCTTAACTTCGCCGAGGTCGATGGTGATCTTGATGCCTTCTTCAGCGAACTTGGGGTGTTGGCCGGTCCAAGCTGCCCATTCATCAACGAACATATCAGCGCCGTCAGCGGGCTTTAAGCCGTCGGTCAATTCCTTGCCGTCGGTGTCGGGATAAGCGTAGGGAGCGTTGTCGTCCCAGCCCCAGTTAACTTCAGCGCCGCCCTGCTTGTACTGTTCGGAAGAGGTGTAGGTCTTGCCTGCAGCGAGGTTTTCGGTGCCTGCGTTTACTTCGGGAGCGGGAGCTGCGGAGGATTCGTCAGCGGGAGCGGAAGAATCGTCAGCAGGAGCTTCGGAAGAATCGTCTTTGTCGTCGGAAGCGGGCTTGGAAGCCTCTTCGGAGGTAGCGGGAGCGCTGCTTTCAGCGGACTCGTCGCCACAAGCTGCAAATACGCCGCAAGTGAGAACGAGAATAAGTGCGAGAACAAGTGAAATCTTTCTCATTGTAAAATTTCTCCTTTTTTGATTTTTAGCGGTTTTCGCTTGCGGATATTATACATCAAAACCTTTGACCTGTCAAGAGGATTTGGCGCACCTTCTCAAATCGTCCGCCGGTGTAAACAAAAAATGACAAATTTGTGTATATTGCACCTAAAAATCGCACGAATGAAAAATAATAATGGGATATTTTGAAAAAAGTATTGAAAACTTCAAAAAAAGAATGTATAATCGTAACTTGGTGATATTTATGATTCGTGAAACAATAAAGATTGCTTTGGACGGGCCCTCGGGCTCGGGAAAAAGCACCTTGGCAAAAAATCTCGCCAAGAAATACGGTTTTGTTTATATCGATACGGGCGCGCTTTATCGCACGATAGGGCTTTTCGTTTCCGAGCGGGGAATAGCTTCGGACGACGCTTCGGCTATCGTTAAATTGCTTCCCGAAATACATATAGAAATGAAGCTCGAAAACGGCGGCGGTGCCGTTTATCTCGGAGATCGCCGTATCGGCGACGAGATACGTACCCCCGTTTGCTCCAAATATGCGTCCGACGTTTCGAAGATTCCCGAGGTACGCGCGTTCCTTCTGGAAACTCAGCGCAGTATCGCCCGCGAGAATAACGTCATAATGGACGGAAGAGATATCGGAACGGTCATCCTTCCCGATGCTCAGGTAAAGATCTTCGTCGTTGCTTCGCCCGAGGCGAGAGCGGAACGACGCTTTAAGGAGCTTTGCGGGCGCGGAGTCGAGACGACCTACGAGGAGGTTCTCGCCGATATGAAATGGCGCGATGCCAACGACAGCGGACGCGATATCGCTCCCTGCGTTCCTGCGCCCGACGCGGTATTGTTTGACAATTCGGCGCTCGGTATCGAGGAGACCGTCGAAAAGGCTTCCGAAATTATTGATAAGGTGTTAAATATATGAGCGGATACGGATTCGTACGTTTTGTCGCGGGAGTATACGGTAAGATAGTACACCGTATGGAATTCCACGGAAAAGAAAACGTCCCGTCCGAAGGCGGATGTATTATAATCGCAAACCACGCTTCCTTCAGCGACCCCTTGAGTGTTGCCTGCGGTATAAAGCGTCAGATACATTTCGTTGCGAAAAGCGACCTTTTGAAAACCGGCTTTATGCGTTGGGTGCTCGGTGTTTGCGATGCGGTTACCATAAACCGCGGTGAATCCGATCTGGCGGCTTTGCGTAAGGTTTGCGAGATAGTCAACGACGGAAGGATCGCCGGCATATTTCCTCAGGGAACCAGGATCCCCTGCGACGCTCCCGACGTAAAAACGGCTCAACCGGGAATCGGGCTTATCGCGCTTAAATCCAAGGCTCCGATAGTTCCCGTTGCGATATGCTACGGTAAGAAAAACAAAAAGCCCACGGTGTTCCGTAAGATTCACGTATATATAGGCGAGCCTATTCCGTATGAGGAATATGCTTTCGCCGACGGCGAACGTCTCGGCTCACACGAGATAGCCGAAAATGCTTTTTCGAAGGTGTGCGAGCTTTTCGCGGAAAACAACCATGGCTGAGATAGTAATTTCCGAATACAGCGGCTTTTGCTTCGGTGTGAAGCGCGCCGTTGATATGATAAATAAAAGCCTCGATTCGTCGGATCGGCGCATCTATTGTCTCGGCGAGCTTATCCACAACAGGATATTTAACGATTCGCTCCGCGAGCGCGGTGTGGTTTTCGTCGAAAACGGACTTATAGATTCGGTTCCCGAAGACGGATTGATCTTTCTCCGTGCACACGGCACGACGAAACAGACCGTCGAGCAGCTTAACGGGCGCGGTATCGAGTACGTGGACGCGACCTGTCCCTACGTTTCGAAGATACATAAGATAGTCGCCTCGCAATCGCCCGAAACGAAGGTCATCGTGATCGGCGACCCGAACCATCCCGAGGTCAAGGGGATAATGAGCTGGGCTAACGGCGAGGGCGTCGTTTACCCGAGCCTCGATTCGATAAACGAAGCCCATCCCGATGGGTTTGTGAGCGAAGAGGATTGCATACTTGCGGTTCAAACGACCTATTCCGGTGCTGAATGGGCGCGATGCCGCGAAAGAATAACCGAGCTTTATCCGAGGGTGCGTGTTTTCGAAACGATTTGCAGCGTTACCGAAAACCGTCAGAAAAAGATGAAGGAGCTTGCCCAAAACAGCGACCTGTCGGTTATAGTCGGGGGCAGAAACAGCTCAAACACGACAAAGCTTTTCGCAATAGCGAAGGAGGTTTGTCCCGATTCGATCATGATTGAATCGGCAGATGAATTAGACGGATATGCGGATAGGATCCGCTCCGCACATAAAATTGCAATAGCCGCCGGTGCATCGACGCCGAGCGGGATAATACAGGAGGTTTACAACAAGATGGCAAACATCGCAAATGAGGAACTCAGCTTTGCCGAGATGCTCGAACAATCATTCAAAACTTTAAATACAGGTGAAAGGGTAACCGGAATCGTTTTGGCAGTTAATCCTGCAGAGATCAAAGTGGATCTCGGCACGAAGCATACTGGCATTCTTCCTTACGACGAAATCACCGCCGAGAGCGGCGTTGATCTTAACGATCTCTTCAAGGTCGGCGACGAGGTTGAAGTTATCTGCGGTAAGTTCAGCGATTCCGACGGAACCGTTCTTCTTTCCAAGAAGAAGATCGATCAGCACAAGTATTGGGAAACCATTAAAGCTGCTGCTGAATCCGGCGAGCTTCTTAACGGTACCGTTAAGGAGATCATCAAGAACGAAAAGGGTTACGCAGGCGTTATCGCTCTTTGCGGCCCCAACAAGGTGTTCATCCCCGCTTCCCAGACCGGTATTCCCAAGGGCGAGGAGCTTGAATCCCTCAAGGGTCAGGCTGTAAGCTTCAAGATCATCGACATCAACGACGCTAAGAAGAGAGCTGTAGGCTCTATCAAGGCTTCTAACAAGCTCTCCCGCAAGGCGGCTGAAGAAGAATTCTTCGCTAACGTTCAGGAAGGCGACAAGTTCGAGGGTAAGGTTCGCGCTCTCATGAGCTACGGCGCGTTCATCAACCTCGGTCCCGTAGACGGTATGCTCCACATCACCGAGCTTTCCTGGGGCAGACTCAAGAAACCCTCCGACGTTCTTAACGAGGGCGACACCATCTCCGTTTACATCAAGTCGGTTGATAAGGAAAAGAAGAGAATTTCTCTCGGCTACAAGACCGAAGAAAACGATCCTTGGGCAATTTTCGCAAAGAACTATAACGTAGGCGACGTTGTTGACGCTACTATCGTTTCTCTTATGCCCTTCGGCGCATTCGCTGAGATCCTTCCCGACCTCGACGGTCTTATCCATATCAGCCAGATCGCTGATAAGCCCATCCCCAACCCCGCAAGTGTTCTCAAGATCGGCGACAAGGTAACCGTTAAGATCACCGCCGCTGACTTCGAAAAGAGAAGACTCAGCCTCTCTATCCGCGCTCTTCTTGAAGATAACGGCGCAGCAGAAGAAGCTGCTGAAGCTCCCGCTGAAGAAGTCGCAGAAGAAGCTGCTGAATAATTAAGAAATGAAAGGACTGTGAAATGCTTTTGCAGTCCTTTTTCATAGGTGGATTATGAAACCGAAATATTTATTAAACGACGCGCTTTTTATGATTTTGAAGCTCTTTTTCGCGGGCGGAATCATAATCGGTGTAAGTATTCATATGGCGGTAACCTCGCGCGATACGGCGAATTTTGTGCTTGTCGCGTTTGTGTCGGTCGTTGTTGCTGTGCTCGGTGCGGTTATTTATTCGAATATCCGTTATTGCCTTCTCGACGAAAAGGGTATAACCTTTTATTACCGATTCAAAAAGCAAACCTTTGTTTCGTGGGAAAGTATAACCCGCGTCGAAAAAAGGGATTATTCGACGGCGCGTGTGCGCGATAGAGATTTCGTTATTTATAATGATAAATATTTTGTTAAGCCGCTTTCTTCGAGCGACATTAACGAGGGGAATTTCGGACGCGGATTTCGGTATGCTTGGAAGGAAGACGAGACTTTCGCAAAATATCTTTCGTATTACCGCGAGGATTTGAAAATCGAATGGTGATAAATCAAAAAGAAGGGGATTAAACCTCTTCTTTTTGTTTACTTTTGAGATGTTGTTTGATACAATGAAATATAGAAAGTCACCTTGCTCTCGGAGTTATTTTTGTGACCTTTAGGATGTTTTTCGGTACTATATAAATGAAGACATCTTTATAAACCCTTAAAAGGAGGGTTAATTGTGCAGGATAAGCAGATTATTGACTTGTTTTTTGCAAGAGACGAGCGCGCCGTTTTGCAAACTAAACAAAAATACGGAAAAATGTGTTTTTCGATTGCGAATAATATTCTTCATAACCGAGAGGATACAGCCGAGTGCGAAAATGACACGTATTTTGCACTATGGAACAGTATCCCTCCTGAAAACCCGAGGAACCTCGGGGCGTTTTTGGCAAAAATCACCCGCAACATTGCGATTAAAAAAGTGC
Organism: Eubacteriales bacterium; assembly: GCA_045535385.1. Classification (GTDB taxonomy): domain Bacteria; phylum Bacillota; class Clostridia; order Oscillospirales; family CAG-382; genus Coliplasma. The sequence goes on along the minus strand of JAZSLN010000002.1, from coordinate 9,631 downwards.
GCGAAAAAACGGCGCAAAAGCGCGGAGGCGGACAGGCAGAGCTCCCGTTGGATGAGCTGATCGATTGCCTTGCAGACAAAAACGGATTTGAGGAGCAGTTACGTGCCGAGGAGCTTTCCGAGCTACTCAACCGTTTTTTGAACACGCTGGAGAAAACAGAACGCAACGTGTTTGTCTGTCGGTATTGGTATTGCGATTCGGTTTCGGATATCGCCTCTAACTTCGGCTTTTCAGAAAGCAAGGTCAAGATGATGCTGTTGCGCACGAGAGAGAAGCTGTCTGCTTTTCTTGACAGGGAAGGAGTACTGATATGAAAAAAGACACAAAAGAATTAATGCAAGATGCTTTGGGACTTTTGAACGATGATCTGATTGCAGATGCGCAGACCGCGCGTACGCTCACCCGAAAACGTACTTCATTCAGAATGATGATTGCTGCATGTCTTGCCGTGCTGATAGTGGCGGGTGTTTGCATCGGCGCAGTTATGCACAGAAATGCAGATGCACCGCGCGACGGTAGGCTATATGCTGTACAGAACGTGTGGGAAAGAGAGGACTTTACGAGCGTTGCGTTTTTGTTTCAAAAGAACAACGCCAATTCGTCGATATACCGTGCTCCACACGGCGGTTTTATGATGCTTTCAAGCCGAAACGGAGTTATTCAGATTAATGAACCGGCGTTCGACTCCAACGGGCAGACGATTGAAACCGAGGACCTCTCGGTCGGTCAAGACGTTTCCGTCGGCTTTGAAAATCTGATTGCAGACCGTTACGCAGTAGCATACGACGAGCACTTTTGTCCCGTGTTTTACGATCTTGAACAAAACACCGTGGTAGATCTCGATGCGCAAATCATCGGTGATAAAAGAGTTTCTCTCGACCCGCTTCTCAAAGCTTGCTTTACTCATGCCGAGAAGCTGTATCCCGGTATACTCAGCACGCAAAATAACCGCAATCTGCTGACCGAATTTGTTTACGGCGAATCGCGTGATTTGGTCGAATGGCGCTCGAAATACGACACCTTCCAACCCGATTTGGAATTCTTCTCCGATATTGACGGATATAGGTACTACTCCGATGAATCATTGCGAGAGCTGTTTTTCAGCGAGTGCTTCTTTATGATTTACCGTGCCGCGTACGAAGAGCTGGAAGAGCTTTATCACGGCAAGCCTTATTGGGTTGAAGTAATGGGAATGGACGGCAAAAACGGATCCTGCCTTGCCATTATACACGATATCGTGGGAAATGGTATAACTTACGTTTCGTATGACTTCAAGACGGATAGCTGGACTGTGCTTCCAAATGACAGAGGAAATGCTTTGATAGGCACGATGTGGGTATACGGCGATTCGGAATTCCGCTTTTCCGCCGACGGGAAGGTAATTACCGTAGTATATCCCGACGCGGGGTATTTGGGCGGAAATGTTAAAAAAAGCTATCTCGACCGTTATCTTCTGAAATCGGATCGCGACCTCTTCACGTACAACGGCGAGAACGTGGGAGTATTCTATTTGGAGCACGGCACGGCGGTGAAACTCTCCACCCGAGCATCAAGTGAGGCATTTTTGTCGGATAGCGGCAACGTGGTGTACTACAAGAAATGCGAGCGAGTGCGCTCCGAGCACGTCGAAACCGACGAATGGGGCGGAGAATCAGTTCCAAGCAGCGTCAAATGCTCTGACGAGCTTTGGTATTCCCGTTTGTACAGTCCTGATAAGGATACGGATCAATGGGTATTTTCGGTAATTGACCCGAAGAACAGCCGTGTTGCTTCCGAGATTGTTTTGCAGGGAAAATTCGTACGGTTTATGATTGACGAAACAGTCGTGCTTATGGAAAAAGACGGTGTCTATACCGCATACGAGCTGGCAAGCGGAAAGGACGTAACCGCGGAGGTTAGCTCGAGCACATACGGAGAAGACGGATATCCGTACCACGAACGTCTTGTGGTTTACGAAGAAGACGGTGTGCTGTATCGCAAGGATGTTTTTGGTGTTTTTGAATCTGTTGAGCTTGCGCGTGCGGATCATCACGTGTTGAGCGAGGACGGTGCCTTTGTATTTGCTTATAACAGCCAAACGGGCAAGACGCTTTGTGTTAATGTTGCAAATAATGATAGCGTTGAGGTTGAATTAAGTGATGAATTTTTGCGTCAGCTGAGCGAAAATCCGAACGCGACGCTTGTAATAACTTATAACGAATACGAAAACACGTTGCTGTTTTCGTTGAGCACACAGCAAAGGGATGAGCTTAGACGGGCAGAGCTCGCACAGACTTTTGCGGAAACTATGCTCGACCCGTAATCGGTGTCAATTTCGAGTAGGTTCAAAAACAGAAATCAAATTAAAAAGGTTCGATTTAAAGTCGAACCTTTTTGTTTACTTTTTGAGTTTTGTTTGATATAATATTATAATAGATAAATTTTCACGGCGAGGTTGTTGTTTTGCGTAACGATTTTGTTTTTGTTGACGGTAAGGTTCCTTATTACGAAAGCCGTCTTTTTGTTGAAAACGGAATAAAACACGCGTTTTTTACCCGTTTGGGCGGTGTGAGCGACGGTGAATTCGGAAGTCTTAACTTTGCCGTCGGTAACGGGGAGATTAAGGACAGCGAAAGCAACGTTTTCGAAAACCACCGTATTGCCGCCGAGCTTTTCGGAGCCGACGTTTCGGATATATGCCGAAGCGTTCAGACCCATACGACCGTCGTAGAGACCGTCGACGGTGCTGACCGCGGACGCGGATTGACTAAAGAGCCCTTCGACCACGGTGTCGACGGACTCGTAACGAGGGAGAAAGGCCTTCTTTTGTCGGTTCGTACCGCCGATTGCGTTCCCGTTCTTCTTTGCGACCCCGAAAAGGGAATATGTGCCGCTGTGCACGCAGGCTGGCGCGGTACCGTCGGAGGGATAACTAAAAACGCGGTCGAAAAAATGGTTTCGCTCGGTGCAAGGAGTGAAAAAATCCTTGCGGCAATCGGTCCTTGTATAGGGAAAGAGTGTTACGAGGTCGGACGCGAATTATACGATGAATTTTCGTCGGTTTCTTCCGATTATTCCGAGTTTTTCGAGCCTAAAGGCGAGAAATATATGCTCGACCTTAACCTTGCCAATATAAAAATTCTTACCGAAGCGGGGATATTGCCCGAAAATATCTCGGTTGCCGATTTATGTACGAAATGTAATGAGGCTCATTTCTTCTCACACCGCCGTCAGGGCGCGGTAAGAGGAACGATGAGCGCGATGATAGAGGTATAAAAATGATTAAAGTTTTCCATTGTGCCGATATACATCTCGATTCGCCCTTTTCGCTTTTTTCTCCGAGAGAGGCGGAAAAAAGAAGAATCGAGCTTCGTGCCGCCTTCACCTCGGCGCTTATGTACGCGCGCACGGTCAAGGCAGATATCTTTATAATAAGCGGCGATCTGTTCGACGGTGAATACGTTACGCGCGATACGCGTGATATGCTCGTCCGCGAATTTGCAAAATCACCCGAAATGAAAATATTTATCTCCCCCGGCAACCACGACCCCCTCGGTGCGGGCTCGCCTTACGAAACCACCGAGTTCCCCGATAACGTTCATATTTTCGGCGGTGAAAGGGAGGTCGTTTCGCTCGACGGACTCGGGGTTGACGTTTACGGCTTCGGCTTTACGTCGAGGAATTATACGGAAAGCCCTGTTGCGGGCTGGACTATAAGGGATAGATCCAAAATCAATTTGCTCGTTTGCCACGGCGATACAACGAGCGCATCATCCGATTCGGGTCCGATAACGAAAAAGGAAATTGCCGATTCGGGATTCGATTATATCGCGCTCGGACATATACATAAGCCGAGCGGATTGCTGAGCGAAAACGGAGTTTATTACAGCTACCCCGGCTGTATCGAGGGCAGAAGCTTCGACGAGCTCGGCTATCGCGGCGCGATGTACGGTACCATCGAAAAGGGAAACGTCGATATGCGCTTCCTTCGCTTCTCGAAATCGCGTTATGAATGGATAAAGGTAGATATAAGCGGCTCGAGGGACAAAATGGAGGCGCTTGATATTATACGTTCGTCGATAAAGCAGTTTGTCGACGATACCTCGCTTCGCCTTACGCTTACGGGCGAGCTGAAAAACGCATTTGTGATACTTCCCAACGAGATCGGACGCGGATGCGAGTATCCCTACTATATCGAAATCGAGGATAAAACCTTCGTGTCGCCCGAATTTTCGGAATTTGAGGGAAAGAACACCCTTAAAGGCGTTTTCTGCGGAAAAATCCGCGAGGAAATGGAAAAATACGATGCCGATTCCGAGGAATACCGCGTGCTTGCGCTCGCGCTGAAATACGGTATAGGCGCGCTTGACGACCGCAACGTCGTCGATTATTCGGGAGGTGAACGCTGATGAACGTTTGTATAGATAAGATATCGGTCGTTTCCTTCGGTAAGCTGAAAAATGCGGTAGTAACCCCTTCCTCGGGTGTAAATATACTTTCCGCACCCAACGAAAGCGGAAAAACGACGCTCGCTTCTTTTATAAAATTTGTTTTTTACGGCTTTGCGGGTACGCGAAACCACGGAATCACCGATAACGAGCGCAAGCTGTATTCGCCTTGGAGCGGTGAGGTTTCGGAGGGAAGTGTGGATATAACCGCCGACGGAACGAGATATATCGTCCGCCGTGTCTGCCCGCCGTCGGGCAAAGAAACGGTCGAGGTCGTTAACCGCGCCACAGGCAAAAACGAGTTTGTCGGCGCGATTCCCGGCGAGGTGTTTTTCGGTGTGAGCGAGGAGCTTTTTGCGAAGACTCTGTTTTTTAAGCAGCTGACTCTCCCTCAGACCAAGGACGAGCTTATTGCCGAACGCTTGCGTAATATCTCTATCTCCGCCGACGAGCAGGTCGGCACAAAAAAGGCGGTGGAGCGATTAAAGGATTGTAAAAACGAGCTTGTCGGAAAGGCAGGAAAGGGTATTGTCCCCGCGCTTATCCGCGAGCGCGACGCAATCGAAGAAACGGTTACGGCTTCGGCGGATAACCGTCGAACCATCGACCGACTTCGCGCCGAAAATAAAAACAGAAACCGTGTGCTTTCCGAGAATACCGAAAAAACGGCTCTTCTCGAAAGCGAGCGTGAAAATATCGAAAAGTACGAGGCGTATATCCGCCTTAATAACATAAACCGCCTTGCTGCCGAGGAAAAGCTCGCGAAGGGCGAATACGAATCGGCTTCGTCCGCGCTGAAAAAATGCGGAGATAACGAGGAGCTGGCTTATCTTACGGCGGTCAATACCGAGCTCTTTGCCGAAAAACGAAATCTCTTGAATCTCGAAAAGACGCTTTCGGAATCCGAAAAGGAAGTAACCGACATAAAGAAACGTCTTGATGACTGTGATATCGAAAAGGCGAAAACCGCAAGAGATGCAATAAAACGCGGAAAAAACCTCTTTAAGATTTTCTGTGCGGTTGCTTTATTGCTTTTGGTTGCTTCGGTTGTCTTGACTTTGACGGTATCAAATACTGTCGGAATCGCGGTTGTGATGGCGGGAGTCGTTTTGGCGTTTTTTGGCGCAACGCTAAACAAAAGCCCTAAAAAATTGGGATTTGAGAGCCTTGAAGAGATAGAAAAAATAATTTCGGAATATCCGTCGCTTAAAGCAAGCCTTGATTCTGCTGTAAAACGTAAAGAATCCGCCGAAAACGCAGTCAGGGTAAGTAAAAATAAATGCGCCGAGCTGTCGAACGATATCGAAAGCGCAATATCCGATTTTGTCGGAGAGACCGAAATCGAAAACACATCCGAAATGATCGAAAAAATACGTGTTTTAAGCGCGGATATCGCGAAAAAACGTGCCGTTTACGAATCGAAGAAAAGCGAACTCGATAACGCTGTTTCGGGTGTCGATATCGAGGCTCTTGCCGAAAAGGCAAAGGGTGCGGCCGAGCCGATGCGAGAAAGAAGCGTTGTAGACCGTGAGCTTAAGTTTTATGCGGGTCAGCGGGCAACGCTTTCCGAGCTTATAAGAGCCTCCGAGCTTGAGATCGCTTCGCTTGAGGGCAGCTGCGGCGATACCGCGACGTTGATAGGAAAACGCGATTCGCTTGAAAATACGATAAACAGCCTCACCGTAAAGCATAAAGCCTACGAAACCGCGATCAAATTTATCGAGGAATCGAGCGATCATATGAAGAGTATGGCGGCGCCGATCATCGGGGCGCGCGCCGACGAATATTTTTCCGCCGCAACGGGCGGTAAGTATACGGGGCTCGAAATAGATACCCGCCTTTCGATGACCGTCGGGGAGGATTTCCGAAGAAGCTGTGATTATCTCTCGGCGGGAACCCGCGACAGCGCATATCTTTCGCTTAGGTTAGCGCTTGCCGTTTTGCTTTTCGTGGGCTGCGGTGTTCCGATAATTCCCGACGACGCCTTTGTGCGGATAGACGCCGAAAGGCTTGAAAATATGGCTCTTGCCGTCGGTAAGGCTGCCGAAAAGCATCAGATATTTATCTTCACCCACGGAAGCCGCGAGGCGGACGCTTTTGCAAATTCGGGTGTCGCTTATTCCGAAATATCGATAAAAACAGATTAAAAACCGATAAAAAACCAATGAAAGGAGGGTGGGTCATGGCTAAACAGCTGTCGCTCGATACCCCGATACAGTTCATAAAAGGTATAGGCGAATCCCGCGCCGCCGCGTTCGAACGGCTCGGAATATCGAATGTGTCCGACCTGCTCTCGTTTTATCCCAGAAAATATGAGGAACGCGGAAAAACCGTGGAGCTTATGCGCCCCGAGGACGGCGAGATATGCTCGCTCATAGTTACCGTCCGCGAAACCTCACCCGTTAAGCAGTTAAGGGGCAAATTGAGCGTCTTCCGCTCGGTGGTCTACGACGAAAGCGGTTCTATGGAGCTCGTTTTCTTCAATATGCCCTATCTTGCGAAATCGCTTACCGCGGGAAGACGCTTCCGCGTTTACGGACGTATGAAGATCGGGCTTTACGGCAGGGAAATGGTCTCGCCGAAGCTCGAAAGCGTGTTGAACGGTGCGAGCCTGCCTTATTACGTGCCCGTTTACCGCGTAACCCCTCCGCTTACCCAAAAGGTCGTTTCGGGCGCGGTAAAGGAGATACTTCCGCTTTGCGACCGACTCTGTGAGCTTCTCCCCGAGGATACGAGGAGAAAATATAATCTTATCGGGCGTGCCGACGCGGTCAGGATCATGCATTGTCCGTCCGATCCGTCGGAGCTCGCGCTCGCAAGGAGAACCCTCGCTTTTACCGAAATAGCGGTGTTCCGTGTTGCGCTGTCGGGAATGCGTCGGACAAAAAGCAACGTAAAAGCTTTTCCGCTCGGCTTGAAAAACTGCGGAATAAAAAGCTTCTTCGAGCGTCTTCCGTTCGAGCTTACCAACGCTCAAAAACGCTCGGTCAAGGAAATATTCGCCGATTTGGAGAAGGACGTTCCGATGGCGCGGCTTCTTCAGGGCGACGTCGGAAGCGGTAAGACCGCCGTTGCCGCCGCGGCTATTTATCTTTGCGTAAAAAACGGCTATCAGGCTTGTATGATGGCGCCGACCGAGATATTGGCTTCTCAGCATAAAAAAACTCTCGATAAATTTCTCTCGCCCTTCGGCATCCGTACCGAGCTTCTCGTTTCGGGATTGCCTGCCGCCGAAAAAAGACGTGTGCGCGAGGGATTGTCGGACGGAAGCGTTGACGTTGCCGTCGGAACCCACGCGCTTATAACCGAAAAGACCGTGTTTAATAATTGCGCTCTCGCCGTTGCCGATGAACAGCATCGCTTCGGTGTAAAACAGCGTGCCGCGCTTTTGGATAAAAGCGAACGCGACGGAAAACGTGCCCATATGCTCGTTATGTCGGCAACCCCGATCCCCCGTTCGCTGTCGCTTATCATCTTCGGCGATCTGGACGTGTCGCTGCTCGATGAACGTCCTGCGGGCAGAAAGCCTATTGAGACTTATATCCTCTCTCAGGGCTCGCCGAAAATATATGAGTACGTCCGTAAGGAGATATCCGAAGGGGGAAGAGCCTACGTCGTTTGCCCGCTTATCGAGGAAAACGAGGAGGGAACCTCCGACCGCCGCGCCGCCGAGGAATATTATAAGGAATTGACCGAGGGCGCGCTTAAAGGGATTCCGTCGGGTCTGCTTCACGGAAAAATGAAGCCCGCGGAAAAGGCGAAGGTTATGGAGGATTTTGCTTCGGGCAAAACGAGCGTGCTTGTCGCCACGACGGTCATCGAGGTCGGTGTTGACGTTCCCGAGGCGACGGTTATGGTTATCGAAAATGCCGAGTGCTTCGGCTTGTCCCAGCTTCATCAGCTCCGCGGACGTATCGGCAGAGGCGACAAACGCTCGGTCTGTATCCTTGTTAACGGAAGCGAAAGCGCGCAGGCGCTTGACAGACTTAATATTATGAAATATAATTCCGACGGGTTCAAAATTGCCGAAGCCGACCTCGAAAGACGGGGCCCCGGCGACTTTTTCGGCGAACGTCAAAGCGGCGAATTTTCCTTCGCCTGCACCTCGATCACGGATATTTCTATGATATCCGATACCGATTCGCTCGTCGAAGAAATAAAAAAAGACCGCGAAAACCCGAAATACAGCGCCGTTTTCAAGGCGGCGGACGAATTTCTCGAAAGGACCGGCGGCGGAAAAACCGTCAACTGATATGAAAATAGGAAATCTTGAATTTCGCCACGGACTCTTTCTTGCGCCGATGGCGGGGATAACCGACCACGCGTTCCGTGCGGTTTGCGTAAAATGCGGTGCGGAGGGCGTTACGAGCGAGCTTATAAGCGCAAAGGGCGTTACGTACAGCGACAGAAAGACCGATGTTTTGGCTAAGGTGTATGAGGACGAGCGTCCTGCGGCTATCCAGATATTCGGCCGCGACCCCGAGGTAATGGCGAACGCGGCAAAATCGCTTATGAGATATAATCCCGAATATATAGATATAAATATGGGGTGCCCCGTTCCTAAGCTCTACAAAAACGGCGACGGAAGTGCGCTGATGCGTGATGCGGAGCTGTGCGAACGGATAGTTTATGCCGTTGCGAATGCGGTCGACGTGCCCGTAACCGCAAAAATGCGTAAGACCTGCGAGGACGACGACCCCGAGGCGGCGGTGCGTGTCGCAAAGGCGTGCGAAAGAGGGGGCGCGAGCGCGGTTTTCGTTCACGGAAGAACCCGAACCCAAATGTATTCGGGCAAAGCGGACCGCACAATAATCGCGAAGGTCAAAAGCGCGGTTTCGATTCCGGTTATCGGAAACGGAGACGTTGCCTCGTACGAGGATTATGCTTCGATGAAGGCCGAAACCGGCTGCGACGGTGTTATGATAGGGCGCGGTGCGTACGGAAGCCCTTGGGTATTCACCGAGATAATCTCGAAATGCGAGGGCAGGGATTATACCGAGCCTTCGAATCCCGAAAAAAAGGCGATACTTATCGAACAGTTTGAGACAGCGCTTTCCGAAAAGGGCGAAAACGGAATAAAGGAATTCCGCCATCACCTCCTCCAATACTGTAAGGGCTTTTCGGGCTCGGCGAGGATGAGAAGGGATATTTCGCTTATAACCGACCGCGATACGGTTATGGAAGCGATCGAGCGTATTTTTGAC
>JAZSLN010000020.1:0-6745 GCA_045535385.1 Eubacteriales bacterium | reverse complement strand
CAACAAGTATCACGATCTTTGCGAGCTTGACAGCTTTGAACCCACTAAGAATCCTTGGCATAACTTTATGCTCCACCACACCATCAACGCAAGCGACGACAGAAGCTTCGATATGGTGAAATCTCTTATTGATCAGTACGTTCCTCTCTTCCGCAGCAAGTATTTCAATATCTGCTGCGACGAGACCTTCGATATTTGTAACGGCAAGAACGCCGGCAAAGACAAGGGTGCTCTCTATCTCGACTTTACTCTCAAAATTATTGATCACTTGAAGTCTCTCGGCAAGACCGTTATGATGTGGGGCGACGTTGTTCTCAACCATCCCGAAACAATGGAACGCTTCCCCGATGATATGATCATGCTTAACTGGACTTACGACGCTAACCCCGTTCTCGAAAACGTTGAAAAGTTTGCTTCTCAGCGCTTCGGTCAGATCGTTTGCCCCGGTACAAGCTGTTGGAACCAGTTCTGCGAATGCGTCGGATATGCCGAGCAGAATATCAGCAAGATGGTTCAAAAGGGCGGCGAATGCAAGGTTATGGGTATGCTTAATACCTCTTGGGGCGACTATGGTGCCGTTTGCCCGATGTCCTGCACCCTTTACGGTGTTGTCCTCGGTGGAGCTCTTGCATGGAACCGTAAGACCAAAGTTATGTGCGAAAAGTTCGATAAGGCTGTTTCCGAGCTCGTTTACGGCGATCCCAGCGGCGAAACCGTTAAGCTTATCCGCAAGTTCGATTCCTATGAACGTGTTCTTAACTGGGGTCAGTTCACTAACGCGTTCTTCGATAACCGTTTCTCTACTTGGGGCGATACTACTATGCCTACCGACCCCGTTCCCTTTATCAACAATGCGGCTAATTGCTTCGCGCTTGCGGAAGAATTCCGTAAACTTCCTGTTCAGTCCGATCTTACCTGCGATCTTCGCATAATGGCTGAAGGCGAAGCTATTATTAACCTTCGTATGGCTAAAATCATCGATCCTTCTGTTGAAGTTGATGAAGCTCGCGTTGAAAAATGGGTTGAACGTTATACCGAATCCTGGCTCCGCGACGATAAGTACGGCGAGCTCGACGCTGTTGTTGCAGTAATGCGCGGCAAGAAGTTTGATTATAAGTATCTCCTTACCAACGCATAATATTTCGTGTAATAAATATACCGCGCTTCCCTATTACGGAAGCGCGGTTTTTTGTTTACTTTTGGTTTTTTGTGTGCTATAATAAAAGCGTTTGAAAGGAGTGATGCGGGTGTCATATATATACGATCTTCACGTTCATTCGAAAGAGTGCAGTGCTTGCGCCGCAAGCAATATTATAGAGCAGATAGACGTGTGTAAGGAAGCGGGGTTGAGCGGATTTGCCATTACAAATCACTTTCTTACCGGAAGCAACTGCGTTCCTCGCGACCTTCCTTGGTCCGAGCGGGTCGCGTATTATTGGGATACCTATCTTAAGGGTAGAGAGTATGCCGAAAAACTGGATTTTGACGTCTTGTTCGGGATGGAACATCACTACCGTGATGCACAGGAAATCTTGATCTACGGTATAGATTATGATTTTTTGGTTTCTAACCCCGATATGTGTGAAATTTCTCCCGAGGAACTGTGCGAAAGAGTCCATTCGGTCGGGGGCTTTGTTTCTCATGCCCATCCTTTTCGCGAGAGGGGGTATATCCCGAAAAATCCCCGTATAATGGATATGACCTGCCTTGATGCGCTTGAGGTTTACAACGGCGCAAACAGGGAATGTGAGGATGTGAAAGCCGAGGAGCTGTGTGATAAATTAGGGCTTTTGCGCACTGCGGGCAGTGATTTCCATTGGACGGCTCATATGGGTGTTATACCTACCGGCGGAATTGAATTTCCTTATCGTATCCGAACCTCCGAGGCTCTCGTTTCGGCGCTGAAAAAAGGCGACGGAAGGGTATGGCATAAGGGAGAAAGATATTTCAAATAGATAAAAATAAACCGTACGGATTTTGGCTTCGTACGGTTTATTGTTTGTTTGGTTTTTATTCGATTATCGCGTCAATCGCCGTCTTCAGATCCTCATAATGAAGCGATGAAACGAAGACGTTTTTGATAACTCCGTTTTTGTCGATTATGACGGTGTAGGGATAGGTTCCGCGCCCGCCCAAAAGGTTGTAATATCCCTCGTTCGGGTTGTCGCATGCAAAGACAATATCGCTTGCGGCGTAATGGTTTTTGATATATTCGGGTGCGGTTTCGGAAACCATATTCGTGTGGATCGCTACCACCGCTACACTGTCCTTGTATTCGGTTGCAATTTGGCTGAAATAGGGTAATTCGTTAACGCAGGGGGTACACCAGGTGCCCCAGAAATTGATAACCGTGATCTTGCCTGTCGCGGCGGGATTTACGGTGTCGTCGGTGATTCCGTCGGGGGTTAAGATTTTAAGATCTCCGCCGTAGCAAAGGTTACCGACTTGGTTTCCGAGCGGAGGCTTTTCATCACCCGAGGCGTCGCTCGCTTCGCTTTGCTCGGGAGGCAGAATGCTGTCGTGGCTGTCGTCCGTCCAAGCATAAACGAAAGTGGAAACGATTGCGATAACAAGAAGGATCCCTACGATCGAACGTGTGATGATTTTTGCCGTTTTGTTTGGCTTTTTCTCGGGTTCGTTCGGTACTTCGTTATGTAAAAACGGAATGGGACTTTTCCATGAAATTGCTTTCGTCGGACAGACACCGATGCACTCGCCGCAACCGATACATTCGTGGTCGCCGACGTGTTTTATGTCCATTTTGCAATGGTTTACGCACAAATTACAGTGAGTGCATTTGGGTTCGGAAACCTTTACGCCGAGGAACGAAATGCGGTTGAAAAAACCGTAAATCGCACCGAGCGGACAGATGAATCGGCAGAACATTCTGAAGATGAAAACGCAAGCTACAACGGTCGTCATCAGGAGGGCAAATTTCCAGGTGAACAGAGGTCCCAGCATTGAAAAATAGCTTGCGTTGACCTCGTTGGAAAGTAACCCGATTCCGCCTTCGAGAGTGCCCGCGGGGCAGATGTATTTACAAAAAGCGGGAAGGGGAGTGTCGCGGAATGCGTAGGTTATCGGAACGATGAAAACGAAGAACACCAAAATGACGTATTTGAGGAAAGAAAGTATTCTCGTTACGGGACTTTTTTTGAGCTTCGGGGTTCTGATTTTGTAAATCAGCTCTTGAATCAATCCGAACGGACACATCCAACCGCAGATCGTTCTGCCGAAAATTATTCCGAAAAGAAGAAGGATACCGCCGACGTAGAAAATGGTGCTTCTGTCAGCCGAAAACGAGCCTTGGAGCGAGCCCAGCGGACATGCACCAACAGCACCGGGGCAGGAATAGCAGTTGAGTCCGGGGACGCACATTTGCTTGGAACTGCCCTTGAAGATGTTTCCGGTGATAAATCCTTTCGTATTTGCGTTGAAAAGCAACGCGGCATAAAGCTGAAAAAGCTTGCGCTTTGAAGGAATTAACCTTTTTAATTTGTCTGTGAAATTATTCATAATCAATTATCCCAATCCGATACATTCGGTGCAAATATTTACCGCTTTGGTAAGCACGTCCTCGATTCCGCCCGAAAAATATCCGTAAATAAACAAGCCTATTCCGACGATCAACAATAAGACTTTTCCGATCTCGCGACAGTAAAATCCGTCGCATTTTTTTGTGTCTTCCGTCTTTTCTCCGGCGGGAGCTTTCTTCAAAAGCTCGATCTCTTCAACTATGCTTTTTTCGTTGCGGTATACGGTGTAAACCGCGAAACCGAAGGTTATGATCGTGCAGGGGACAAGAAGCTTCATCGCATCTATTACGGATGCGTTTATGTCGGCGGAAAAATTGTTGCCGTTCAAGGTATAAGCGAGAAAAACGGCTGTTGAAACCACCGCCAAGATCGTAAGCGAAATTGAGCGGATTTTGCGGTGCTTTCGTTCGTTGTTTATCAGGTATGCGAGCTCCGGTCTGCATTTGGAAATATCCTTTTTTGAGGCGATTCGCGCAAGGATACTTTTGTTGTCTTTTCTTTTGGGAGTATCGTCGATTTTTGAATCGGTCATGAATTCGAAAATCAAGCCCGCGACGGCGAACAAAACAGCGGGGATGAGTACGATCAAAATCGAGGATAATGCCGATATTGCCGATTCGCGCGAATATGCGTCCGCGAGATACATCATTATGCAGGCGCGGGTCAGCAAAATGCCTGAAATTACAATATATCCGCTTGTCAGTAATCTTAAAACAAACCGTGCGTTGGAAACACTTTTTTCTGTCATAAGTATTGATTCTCCGTAAAATGTGTGTGTTAAGTATAACACAGGATTTTGAATAAGTAAATATTTTGAAAACAAAAATCGAAAATGTTTTACAAATAATATATAAAAATTGCGCCAAAAATCTTGCATTATATGTCAAAATGAGTTACAATAGCATGAATATATATACTTATAGAAGTATTTTCAGCAAACAGTTAAGGAGAAAATCAACCCCATGAACAGACAATCGCTTTTGAAACGATGCAAGGGAGCGTTGGCAGGCGTTATGGTTCCTGTGCTTTTGGCAGGTACTATCGTTGCGCCTTTTATCGGCGCTTCGGTTGCTAATGCAGAGCCGGGGAATAACGGTTACATCAACCTCTTGAACGGCTTAAAGAATGACTATTCTCAATATTTGAACAGCTCGGTTATGTTTAAGCTTCCCGACGGTGTGAAGGACGACGATGAGATCTCGGTTATAGTTACCCTCGACTCGGCGACCCTTATGGATGCTTATGACGAAACTAATAAGGCTATGAGCTTTGCGGAATATGCCCTTACCGATAATGCGAAGAAGGTTACCTCCAAAATCGCATCCGAAAAGTCGAAGCTTGTTAAAAAGCTTGACAAGTCGGGCGTTTCGTACAAGCTCGGTGAGGATTATGATACCGTTTTGAGCGGCTTTGAGGTTGTGATCAAAGCACGCGACTTTGAAAAAACGGCTAAATCCGTCGGCAATGGTACTAACGTTATCGTGGGCGAGGTGTATAATCCCTCCGAAACCAAGCTCGTTGAAAATGAGGTAAACGTTTTTGATACGGGTATCTTCAACAGCAAGGATTCGGGCTATGACGGCTCGGGTGTCGTTGTTGCGGTTCTTGATACCGGTCTCGACTATAACCACACCGCGTTTTCCACCAAAAACTTCTCGTCTAAGACTCTCGGACTTACTTATGATGAGGTTAAATCCCTTGTCGGTAAAACCGCGGCGAGCGGTTTGGTTGACGGCCTTACTGTCGATGACGTTTATGTAAGCGAAAAGGTTCCCTTCGGCTTCGACTATGCCGATAACGACTCTGACGTTTATTCGACCCATAATAATCACGGTACTCACGTTTCGGGTGTTATAGTTGGTAATGACAGTGTTATCCGCGGTGTTGCTCCCAACGCACAGCTCGTTTCGATGAAGATATTCTCGGACGTTATGGATACGTCCCGTACCGCTTGGATTCTCGCGGCACTTGAGGACTGTGTTGTTCTCGGTGTTGACGTAATCAATATGTCTATCGGTACCGCTTGCGGCTTCAGCCGTGAATCCGATGAAGAAAAGGTCAACGGCGTATATGACCGTCTTCGTGCAGCAGGTAACAGTATGATCGTTGCCGCTTCCAACAGCTATAGCTCGGCTTACGGCTCGGAAGCCAACGGTAACTTAGGTCTTACTTCCAACCCCGACACGGGAACTGTCGGTTCTCCCTCCACTTACGAAGGCGTTATGTCTGTCGCCTCGATAAGCGGTGTTGAAACTCCTTATATTAAATATGGCGAAACGATTATTTACTTTACCGAATCCTCTGATGCGGCAGGCGAAGAAAACAGCTTCTTCGATACGCTCTTGGGCGATGCCGAATCGAAAGAGATAGAGTATGTCTTGATTCCCGGCGTCGGACGTTCGGCGGACTATACCGGAATTGATGTTAAAGGCAAAATCGCACTTGTTCGACGCGGCCAGAATACCTTTGAAGAAAAGGCTATAATCGCTCAGGATCAGGGCGCGGCAGGTATCATCATTTATAACAACGTTTCCGGTGATATCAAAATGAACGTCGGCGAAGCAACTCTTGCGGTTTGCTCTATTTCGCAGGACGACGGCGAGATGCTCGCTAAAAACAACGGAACCCTTCTTATCAGCAAATCCCAGACCTCCGGTCCTTTCATTTCCGACTTCTCCTCTTGGGGTCCTACTCCCGACCTTCGCTTGAAGCCTGAAATTACCGCTCACGGCGGAAGTATTCTCTCCTCGATTACCGGTGGCTCTTACGACCGTCTTTCGGGTACATCGATGGCTTGTCCTAACCTTGCCGGCGTTGTCGTGCTTCTCAGACAGTACGTTATGAAGCATTTTCCCGAAATAGCGAACGATAACAATAAAGTTAACGCGATGGTTTATTCGATTCTTATGTCGACCGCCGATATCGCGTTCAATACCAACGGCTTGCCCTATTCCGTGAGAAAGCAGGGCGCAGGTCTTGCAAACCTCATCAGCTCGATTAAAACTCCTGCGTACATTATGACCTATACCGCTGACGGTAAGGTTATGGATAAAGCGAAACTCGAACTCGGCGACGATCCTGAGAAGAAGGGTGTTTACGAGATGAGCTTCGCGGTCAAGAACTTCGGCGATAAAGCCGTATCCTATGACCTCGGCGCGTATGTTCTTACCGAGGGTGTAAGTGAAACCAAGACTGCCGCAGGTAAAACC
>JAZSLN010000001.1:0-2003 GCA_045535385.1 Eubacteriales bacterium | reverse complement strand
CATTCCCGATTCGGTAACCGAAATCTGCGCTTGGTCGTTCTGTAACTGCACTGCGCTCGAGGAAATTATTATTCCCGACTCGGTAAGCGAAATCGGCGAGGGCGCGTTCTATCAGTGCGAATCGCTTAAGAAAATCGTAATTCCCGACTCGGTAGACAGAATCGACGATACGGCGTTCCGCGGCTGTATAAACCTCGAGGAAGTAGCAATTCCCGACTCGGTAACCGACTTCGGCTGGGGCGTGTTCAATGGTTGTGATAAGCTTCGCGTAATCTGCTCGGATAAATCCGAGGCGGCAAGATATTGCGATAAAAAGGGTATCCCCCACGCACAAAGCGAAAAAGAATAAATAAAGCAAAAAGAGCCTTTTCTCAGTAGATAAAAGGCTCTTTTGTTTTCATAAGCACAACCAAACGGTACATAACCGAGGGTAAAAACGAGCAAAAGAATTGAAGCTGCTCCGTTCGGCTTATTGGAATTTATTTAATCCACCATTCAGGAGTTATTTCGCCGAGTTTTATGGTTTTGCCCGTGGAAATATCAAGCATAATTTCTATATCATAATAATTTCCTGCCATAAGTTGAACCATAAGCTCCCGACAAGCACCGCAGGGAGCACCGTTAGAGCCATCAGGCAAAATACAAAGAACCTTGTCAATTTCCTGTTCGCCGTTAGTAATCATATTGAAAATAGCATTTCTTTCTGCACAAATGCCGAGTGTCGAACAAGTATCTATGCAAACACCCGTATATATCTTTCCCGATTTTGAGCAGACCGCCGCGGATACTACTCCGCAGGTAACATATACCGAAATTCTACGCTCGTTCAAAACGGCTTTTGCGGCATCATACATTTCATTCCATATCTTTTCCATACCTAATCCCCCTCGCTAAGATTCTTATTTATCGGTAAGCTCATTATATCATAAAGCCTTGTGTATTTCAATGATGTATCACCCGTTCCGACAGGAATGGATATAATTGTAAAAAACCTCTTTTGACCGATGTGTTAAACATTAGTCTTCATCACCGGATGCCAAATCAATCTCGTCGCAATATCTTAGGAGAATATTGTCAATAACACGAGGTTTCGTATCCGAATAAGTTCCGTTTAATGCTTCGTAGATCAACAAAGCTTTGTAACAGAACTCAGCATATGTTTTATCTGCATCTTCCGGAATATTAAGGTCGCGCGGCTTTTTTCCTGCGAACTTTGTTATTACGGAAGCTACTCGGCTATCGTATATAATAAATAGCTCTGGCAAATGAAAGTGAAGATACTTTGACGTCAAGGAACGCTTTTCCTTTTGAGTCAGCTCGGCAAATTGATCCATTAAGTATTTATGTACAGAGAGAATATACGGAAGATTCTCGCGAGTAATGGTTGTATACTTTCTCAGAGAATCGATTTTCTTGTCAATTTCAGAGTCAATGAGTTTAGGCGCAACGTAATCGTAATAGAAATCGCCGGGAGTTTCCGCTTTGTTGGGGCGTCTTTCAATCGCGGCTGCATAGGTACGACCTATCATCCATAGCTTCGAAACAATTTCATCCGCGTCGATATGCTTCGGATATTTCGCCGCCATCTGATACAGAATATCGTTACCCAGTCGCCAGCGAGAGTTATTGTCATCGTAGTTTTCAATTCGTTCTCTACAAAGATCGGTGATCATATGCCGCCTCCTATGAAATAAATTAATGCAAATGAATTCGGGCGTACGAATCCATTTGCATTTGGCACCCGCAGCGAGAATCGAACTCACAACTAACCCTTAGGAGGGGCTTATTATATCCATTTAACTATGCAGGCGTGGTATTGAATTTTTGTGTATAAAACGCAGTTTATGCAAAAGCTGGCGCAAGGAGTATCTAACCCTTAGGAGTGGCCTATTATATCCATTTAACTATGCAGGCTTATTCGGTTTTTGGGGCATCAGCATTGAATATTTTAACTATGCACGCCGATTTTGTCAAGACTTTCGGGCAAAATTGTGCATATAATT
>JAZSLN010000106.1:0-5463 GCA_045535385.1 Eubacteriales bacterium | reverse complement strand
TGGTGGGGACTACAGGGCTCGAACCTGTGACCCTCTGCTTGTAAGGCAGATGCTCTCCCAGCTGAGCTAAACCCCCATATTAGCGTCACCACTATCGGCAACGCTATGTATTTTATCATAAGAGATTGCGTTTGTCAATACCCAAATTGAATTTTTTTGAAAAAATTATTTTGTGAATTTGAAAGTGTCTCTTACGGTTTTGAAAGCGGCTGTAACGTCTTCGTTTTTATCCTCGGGGGAGGTGAGTGTTATGATATATACATCGCCGAGTCGGCAACAGATGATCTGCTCGGAGATATAAACCTTATCCAAAGGCTTGTAGGAATATTTGACCTTAATCGCAAGCGTTTCGTCGAGCTTGATTTCTTCGTAGTCAAGCTCTTTGTATTCGCCGAGCTTTTCAACGTCTTTCTTGTAAAAATCCCAATAATTCTTCGAACCGAAATCAGCCTGCTCGCTGCCTAACGTGAAGGTGAGCGCGGTGATGGTTGCATATTCCGCAACCCGATCGCTTTCGAGAAGGTTGTATTGGAGCTCGACGGTACCGTCGTTGCGTATGATCTTCCAATCCTCCGGAACGTCGAAGGTGTATCCGACGGCTTCGTTTATCGGCTCGGTTTTATCACCGCAGGCACAAAGCGAAAAACAAAGCATAAAGGCGGTTAATAAAAGTACAAATTTTTTCATGGGTTTTCTCCTGTTATATTACTTCGCGAGATTAATTTTATCCTCTTCTCCGTTGCATCTGTAGTAAAGCTTCTTTACACCCTTGCAATCGGGAATCTCGATTCGTGCGTAGTCGTTTTCGTCAAGCTTGAGCGTGTTGCGCTCGCCCGCAGTCTGATAGAGAGTGATGTATAGGGTGCTTCCTTTGATTTCGTAATCGTAATCACATAAAAGCATTCCGCTTCGCTCGGTGGAAAATTCGCCCCTGAATACGCCCTTATTATCAACGTATGAGAACTTGGTGATCAGGTCATCATACTCGACCGCTTCTTTATGGTAAGTATACGCGAGAAATACTCCGCCCATAACACCGAAAACCACGACAAAGCATATTGCGATAACTATGGCACGTTTCATAAAAGCACTCCTTTTGACAATTTATTTAATTATAACGCGAAATGCACAAAAACGCAATACCCTAAATATGTAAATTTTTATGTATCGGGTTTTATTAATTCTTTATTTTTCCTTCTTTTTATGCGATGGCATAAAAGAGTCGAACCCGTAACGGTTTGAAAAGCCTTTTTTGCCCATAATATCGCAATACTCGTTAGGAATACGCGAGTATATCAAGTGAAAAAGCGGAATTTATGCCGAAAATAACCGCCGTGGGCATTGCGTGTTCGGTTCTTTTATGCTATAATATCCGACGGAATATTTGTTTTATCGATAAAAACGGAGTTAATAATGAGCGAAATCCAAAAAGTCAATCCTCTGGGTGAGGAAAAAATACCGAAATTACTGTCGAAATTTGCCGTTCCGAGTATAGTTGCGATGCTTATTAGCTCGCTGTATAATATCGTCGACCAGATTTTTATCGGCAGATATGTCGGCGATATCGGTAACGCCGCTACAAACGTTGCTTTCCCGATAACAACGATATGTATAGCGATATCTGTCCTTGCGGGCGTCGGCGGTGCTTCGCATTTTTCTATAGAGCTCGGCAGAGGTCATAAAGAGGAGGCCTCGAAATGCCTCGGTAACGCTCTCTGGTTGGCGGGCTCGCTCGGCTTGATATATACCGTGATAGCCTTTTTCTTCACCGAAGAAATGCTTTCGCTCTTCGGGGGAAGCGGTGTTGCGCTTCAATATGCCGTTTGGTACACCAATGCGCTCATCTACGGTATGCCGTTTTTGATCCTTACCAACGTAATGAGTAACTTTATCCGCGCCGACGGAAGTCCCCGATTCTCGATGCTGTGTATGATAATCGGTGCGGTCATAAATATCGGGCTCGACGCGCTGTTTGTTGCCGATTGGGGCTTTAATTGGGGTATGGCAGGCGCGGCAGGCGCGACCGCGACCTCGCAGATAATCTCCTGCCTCATTGCGTTTACTTATATTGTTCGCTTCAAGACGGTTCATATCAATCTTAAAAGCTTTGCCGTCGATTTCCGCAAGATGCTGAAAATAGCCTCGCTCGGTATGAGTAACTGTATAAATCAGGTTGCTATTTGCGGTGTTCAGGTGGTTATGAATAACCAGCTCGATGCGTACGGTGCCCTGGAATTCGCCAAAGAACTCGCCCATATTCCCCAAGCGGCTTTCGGCGTAGTTATGAAGGTCAATTCGCTCCTCATATCCTTCTTCGTCGGTATGGCTCAGGGCTCTCAGCCCATCGTCGGCTTCAATTACGGTGCGGGTAAGCTCCGCCGTTCGAAGAAAACCTTTCTTATTGCCGCGTCGGTTTGCTTTACCGTTGCTCTTATCGGCTTCTTTGCGTTCCAATTCTTCCCCGAAAAGATCATCTCCATCTTCGGCTCGGGTGTCAAAGAGTATGAAGAATTTGCAAAAAAGACGATGCGTATCTTCCTCTCCGCGATAATGCTCAACGGTGTACAGATGACTATCGCAAACTATTTCTCGGCTATCGGAAAGCCTATCAAAGGCACGATACTTTCTCTTACCCGACAGGTAATTCTTATTATTCCGCTTTTGATCATCCTTCCGATGTATTTTGGGCTCGACGGTGTTCTTTATGCCGCCCCGATAACCGATACGTTGTCCTTCATCCTTTCGGTGATTTTAATTCTTTGGGAATTCAGACGTCCCGAATATAAGAACAGTAAATAAAAATAAGAAGTCTCGCAAAAGCAACTCCTTTTTTCGTCAAAGCTCTTGAAAATACAATAAAGAATCATATTCCAAATATAATAAAAATTGAGCTTCAAACTTAAGATGAAGCTCAATTCTTGTTTTGTTATTCTCTCAAGAGCGTAAATAGACCATTTATCTGTTGGATCCTGCCGGAGCAAGAGAAATGAGGATATTTTTGGCGAAAAACGAGCGTCGGCGTACGCTTGTACGACAGTCGAGTTTTTCGTCAAAGCTCTTGAAAATACAATAAAAATCATATTCCAAATATAATAAAAATTGAGCTTCAAACTTAAGATGAAGCTCAATTCTTGTTTTGTTATTCTCTCAAGAGCGTAAATAGACCGTTTATCTTCGCTCCGGACTCTATTGCGGTGCGTGCTTTGTGATATTATTAATCATATTGAGTACGCAAATTTCAATTTCGCCTACCATGCCGAGATGAATTTCGGTATTTGTATAAGCTATCTTATAAACCCCGCTCGCTGTCTTCATATAAACGTAGGTGTTGCCTTGGTCGGGGAAGGGATATTCGTCAACCTTAACGCCGTTGGACAGATATTTATTGCATACTTTGAAAAGCGCTTCGGCTTTTTTAACGCATTCCTCGTATTTTTCCATATCGGTAAATTCTGTTCCGTTGCCGAAATACAGATCGATCTCGTTTTCGGCGGTGCATACGAGTGTTGCCACGACGCCGTCATCGTAAGCGATATCGACGGTTATAAGGAATATCGACTCCATTTCGTCCTTCTCTCCCTCGGAGGATTCTGCCGAAGCATCCTCGGTGCTGTTATCCGTGCTGTCATCCGAAGCATCGCTTTCGTTTGAAGACTCGTTTTCGGAAACGTCTTCGCTCTCTTCGTCCGAGGTTGCGGAAATATCCGACGCGTCCGAAATATCCGAAGCGTCAACTAACTCGCTCGATTCGGTATCCGAGGATTCGGTTTTATCGAGCTCGCCCGACGGTACATAATTTTCGAGCTTGTCGTGCGCTGTTTCGGTATATTCGCTCGTTATGCTGTTGTCCGCGCTGTTGCCGGCTTCACTGCATCCTGCAAATATCAGCAGAACCGCGGCAATCAGAAAAATAATTCGTTTCATTGTTCAGTCCTTTTTCTTTGTGAGTATAACGGCAACGGAAATAACACCCGCTACCGCTATACCGCTCAAAAGATAATATGCCCAAGAGGTCTTTTTGCGAATTTTTTCGATGCTTATATATTCCTCGGCTGACGTTTCGTCAGAAACCTCGGTCGAAGCTTCGATTGAAGTATCGATTGAAGCATCCGTTGCGCTGACAGTGTGCTGTGCATACACGCTGCCCGTGAAAACCGAAAAAACGGTTAACGCAGTTAAAAATAATATGGTGATTTTCTTCATGATAGGTTAATTTTGTTTGAAATATAACGATTTTAGAGCTAAATAGTCGAACATATTGATCTTTCCGTCGCCGGTCATATCTGCGCGCTTTTGTGCGTTTTCGTCAAGCGCGGCTTTGCCTAAGCAGAAGCTCTTTACGCTAAGATAGTCGAACATATCGAATTTTCCGTTGCCGTTGACGTCGCCTTCGATAAAGTCGGGCTCGGGAGTGTAATCCGATGCGTTTCCGTAAACCTCGAGCTCGTTTACAAAGGTACCGAGCGAGGAGGCGTTTATCTTGAATTCAAATCTGACGAATTTGGCGGTAATCGCTTCGCTTGCGTTCAATTCGCTCCAATAAACTATCGTATCTGTCGAATCGATGTTGAACGAGCCTACCTCTTCATAGACTTCGCCGTCGAGAGAAGCATATAATTTAACGTATTGAGGAGCATAAGTGAGCATACTTGTGCCCGAGTTTGCGAGATGAACTCTCGCCTTGGTTATATCGTAATATCCGTCGAACTCGAGAGTAACCGTGCCGACACCGTCGGAGGAGGCGTTCTTGCCCTTCTGGAAGAAGAACCAGCTGTCGTCGCCGTAGTTAAGCGCGTTGGCTGCAACTCCGTCGGTGAGCTTTGCTCCGTAAGATGTGCCGTATTCGGGAGCGCCCATGGGGTCGTTCGTGTAGGAAACGGTATAGTCGAGACCGCTGAGAATATTATCGCCTGCGTTTCCGCCGACGTCGATACCTTCCTTCGATTCGGTGCCGTAAACCTCGACCTCGTTAATATAAGCGCAGGGAGAGGTTACGGTTATTTCGAATTTGATGTATCTTGCCGAAACGGTTTCGGAGGGAGTTACGGTCGACCAATATAAAGCGCTGTTGCCCGTGTCGAGGGCGAAGGCTCCGAGCTCTTTGATGACCGCTCCGTTTTCGTCTACGGCATAAGCCTTCGCGCTCTTGGGAGCGGAAACACCCATGATCGAAACGGAGTTTGCAAGGTGTATACGAACCTTCGAAATATCGTGCTTTTTGGTAAGGTCGACGGTGATACTGCCGACGCCGTTTGAGTCGGTATGGCGGTTTATCCACATAGCGAACCAGGTTCCGTTGCTTGCGTCAAAGGTGTCGGACGCTTTTCCGTCGGTAAGAAGCGCACTGTAATCGGTATTCCATTCGGGATCAACGATAGGAGCGTTGGAAACAGAAATGTTGTAATCCTTATTGAGCGATACGGGAGCTTCGCCGACAGTAGGTTCTCTGCCGTCGGTGTCATA
>JAZSLN010000050.1:0-14525 GCA_045535385.1 Eubacteriales bacterium | reverse complement strand
CGCCATGGCTACGATCCGACTTGCCGGCAAGGATGCGGACATTATCACCACCGACAATGAATTTAACGTAGTAAAAACTATTATCGGAGGCAACACCAGATATGAAGCTTAAAGTACCTGCAAAACTCGACCCCCAATTTACTCCCCTTTCTCTCGTTTGCCGCGAAATGCGTGAAGCTACCAAGGAAAACGGCCAGGACCTCGTTATCGGCGTTGAAAGAAACAAGGGCTACACCACCGTTTACAAGACCCGCGTATTCAAGGACGGCACCGGCCACGACGAAGAAAACTTTAACTTTGTCGAAAGAATGGTTAAGGCTCTCCTTTGGGTTGCAGGCGGTTATAAGGTAATTATCGCCGGCTCCGAAGTTATCGGTAACAAGATCAAAGAAGCATACACTGACGGCGGTTATCGTGATTTCGACGTTCACTTTATGGAACGTGTTTACGAACGCGCTTTTGAAGTAGAAATTCGTCCTATCGAAGAAGCTCCCGTTGAAGTTTCGGGCGCTGCTCCTGTCGGCAGACATCTCGACGGTTGCCGTATCGGCTTCGACGCAGGCGGATCCGACCGTAAGGTTTCCGCTGTTATCGACGGCGAAACCGTTTACTCCGAAGAAGTTGTTTGGTTCCCCAAGATCAACTCCGATCCCGATTATCACTATCAGGGAATCCTCGAAGCTATGAAGACTGCCGCTTCCAAGATGCCTCGCGTTGACGCTATCGGTATCTCGAGCGCAGGTGTTTACGTTGACAACCGTATAATGGTTGCTTCGCTCTTCCTTAAGGTCAGCGACGAAGACTTCGACAAGAAGGTTAAGAATATGTACCTCGACGTCTGCAAGGAAATCGGCGCAGACATCCCCGTTGAAGTTGCAAACGACGGCGACGTTACCGCTCTCGCAGGCGCAATGAGCCTCGAAGACGATTCCGTTCTCGGCGTTGCTATGGGTACCTCCGAAGCAGTTGGTTACGTTGATCCTCAGGGCAACATCACCGGCTGGCTCAACGAGCTCGCATTCGCTCCCCATGTCTACTGCAAGGACGCTATGGTTGACGAATGGTCGGGCGACTACGGCTGCGGCGTTATGTATATCTCGCAGGTCGTCGTTATCAAGCTCGCTCTCTTCGCAGGCATCGAACTTGACGAAAGCCTCTCTCCCGCTGAAAAGCTCAAGGTTGTTCAGGGTCTTATGAAGGAAGGCGACGAAAGAGCTGCTGCTATTTATGACACCATCGGTGCATACTTCGGCTACGCTATCGCTTTCTATGCTGAATTCTATGATATGAAGCACGTTCTCATCATGGGCCGTGTAACCTCTGGCGACGGCGGCGTTATCCTTCTCGAACGCGCTCAGGAAGTTCTCGATACCGAATTCCCCGAGCTCGCTAAGAAGATCCAGCTCCACATCCCTGATGAAAAGGCTCGCCGTGTAGGTCAGTCTGTTGCAGCTGCATCTCTTCCCAAGATCGGCTAAACCGTTCTCGAGCTTATAGGTTAAATCATTACTTAATAAAAGAAACAGAACCTTTAGGTGTATACCTTCAGGTTCTGTTTTTTGTATAAGTGCGAGCGTCGGCGTAGATGACTACGACAGTCGAGCTTTTCGTGGAAACCCTTGAAAATACAATGAAAAATTGAAATTCCTTATAAAACAATATGCTTCCCGATTTTTGTTCGAGAAGCATATTTTTGTTTAATATTCTTTCAAGGGTGTAAAGAACGAGTTTATCTTCGCTCTGAGATCGCGCCGAGTGGCGCGCTCCCTTTTTTATGTCCTTTTGTAATTAACCGCAGCAGCAACAGAGGATGACGATCGCGATCAAAATAATAATCCAGCAGCAATTGTTGTTGCCGAAGAACGAATCAAAGCAGCCCATTACTAAGCCTCCCTTCACTACTTTAAGATTATGTAGGAAGGGTGAGATGTGTTACTTCAAAAGATTTTTGATTTTTTCGACGTCCGAAGCCGAAAGAGTCTTCTTCCGGTCGGTTATATATTTCAAAAACCTCGCTTTGTCGCCCGGAATCGAAAAGATACCGATTCCTTTTTTGCCCCCGTCGATTTCCAGACGCGTGCCGTCGGTAAAACAGACCGCCCCTTCGACGAAGACGTTTATGCCGTTTTCGCGCAGAAAGTACGCAAGACGGTGGATTTGGGTTCCTAACTGCTTGACGGGGTTGTAAAACCGCTTGGAATATTCGTTATGTCCTCTTGATATTTTGGTTTTGTGCCAATATTTATCCGAAATATCCCCTTCGACCGTTCCCGAATAGTGCTTAGCCTCGATAATGATAACGCCTTTTTCGCTGATAACGATATGGTCTATCTCGCTCGATCTTCCCTCGTAAGTAATAACGGCGTTTCGTACGACCAAATAGTCCTTCGGAAGGTCTGACAATAATTTGCCGACAACGTTTTCGCCCTTGACGCCTGCTTTGTATATTCGGAACCGTTTGCTTGTATAGGATAAACAGACGAGCAAAATAAGAGCGCCTAACAGTATGCCTGCGAGAAGAGGAAACGAGAAGATCCCAAGAACACCGACAATAAATGCACCTATCGCGATCCACAAAACGAACGCGATTGCGAAAATCATCAGAAGAACGGCGGCGGTGCGGACGGATTTTTTTACTCCGTTGATTTTTTTGACGGTTTTAGCCATTTTCTCTGTCCAATTCTCGCGTATTCATCGGACTTTTCTCCCACGCGTTGAAAATTCGCATCTTGACTCCGCGGTCCTTCGCCTCCATTTCGGCGAGCATCTGCTTAGTCGATTCGCGTCTCGTGTTGCCGTCGGCGGGGCAACGCTTCGGAACGGGTTGGATTCCGCTTGCGCGGACAAAATGCGAAACCTCTTTTTCGGGAGTGTAAAGAAGCGGGCGGATAACCGTCATATCGCTCCTTGAAAGATAGGTAACGGGGCGGAAGCTGTCGAACCTGCCCTCGATAAGAAGATTCATCATAATCGTTTCGACGGCATCGTCGAAATGATGACCGAGCGCGAGCTTGTTACAGCCTAACTCCTTAGCTGCGTTGTGAAGCGCGCCGCGGCGCATATTAGCGCAAAGCGAGCAGGGGCTTTTTTCTTTACGTACCTCGAAAACGACCGAATATATCTCGCTTTCGAAGCTTTGAAGCTCCAATCCCAGCTCGGCACAGAGCGCGCGCGAAACCTCGTCGGTCTCTTCGGGAAACCCCATTTTAAGGTTTATCGGCACGACCTCGAATTTTTTGGGATAAAACCGCGACAATCCGTGAAGCGCACAAAGAAGCGCGAGGCTATCCTTTCCGCCCGAAACTCCGACAGCGATTCTGTCGCCATCGGAAATCATACCGTATTCGTCGATCGCGCGGCGCGTGTATGACATTAATTTTTGTAAAGCCTTGGCATCAACCATTACTTTTTCCCTTGCTTATAACTATTACAATATTCTTTCAGGATACATTCGCTGCATTTCGGTGAGCGTGAAACGCAGATCTCACGTCCGTAAAGCACGAGACGGTGGCAAAAATCGCTCTGTTTTTCGAGAGGTACGATCTTCGAAAGCGCGCGTTCGGTTTTAAGCGGGTCCTTTCCGTCGGAAAGACCGAGACGGCCCGAAATACGTATACAGTGTGTGTCGGCTACGATTCCGCCGAGTCCGTAGATATCACCGCGGAGAAGATTAGCGACCTTTCTTCCAACCCCGCGAAGCGTTAAAAGGTCCTCCATTTCGACAGGCACCCTGCCGCCGTAAACCTCCGCGACACGTTCGGAGCATTCTTTAAGCGCTCTCGCCTTAGAGCGGTAGAGCCCGACCGAGTGTATCTCGGTTTCGATTTCGGAAAGGGATGCGGAAGCCATATCGTAAACCGTCGGAAAGCGTAAAAAAAGCGTTTCGGCAACAATGTTGACGCGCGCGTCGGTGCATTGAGCCGAAAGGATCGCCATTATAAGAAGGCGATAAGGGTCGCCCTGCCAATGAAGTCCGCATTCCGGCGAGGGATAATATTCCTCGAGAAGCGAAATAATATTAAGAGCTTTTTCTTTTTTCGTCATGATCAATCGTCAAAAATAAAGTTTACGTCGCCCGAGAGGAGCGAAAGCGAGCCGCGGAAGATGATCTCGGCGCGTTCCTCGAAATTCGCCTTCAGCTTTTCCGCATAGGCTCGGTCGGAAAGGAATAGTTCGACCGAGAAAAGAGTCTTTTCTTTGTCGACTATTTTGCAATTAAGCGTATATCCGTTGGGCATATCCGTTATGGTGCTCGTTATGCGGTTTCCGTTGCGGTTGTACGCGATAAGACGAAGCGCAGAACGGAGCGCGCGTTCCTTGATGATCGGAAGAAGCGAGCTTTCATAGCTTTCGAGCGTTTCTTTTCCGCTTTCGGATATGGCGTAAAGACGGTTTTGCGGTTCGCCGAATTCGCCGATCTGACCCTTGTCCAAAAGCTCGGAGAAGCAAAGCGCAAAATCGAAATAACCGACAAATTCGTCCTGAAGCACGATATCGTTTATTGTCGTAAATTCAAGCGGTTCGCCGATGTTGTTCAGTAGATAAAGTATAAATATTTTAACGTCTATATGATTTTCAAGTTTCATAGCGTTCCTTTTTCCGCGCAGATGCGCTTTGTGATTTGACACTTAGTGCTATTAGTTTGACTTTGAGATATCTTAGATACATTATATCCTATTTCTCGACGCAATTCAACATATTTTTCGTACAGCCGTTTATTTCGGGCTTAAATATTACAAAAAATTTACTTGAAATATACTGTATATGTGATATACTTATTATGAATAAGTATATGGAGTTTTAAGTATGATCCTTAATTTCCGCGGCGGTGTGCGACCCGACCAACGCACGATATATGCCAAACAGAAAATCAAATATTTGGGCGACTGCAGTGTCGTTTGTATCGACGCGCCCGAAAATTCTTCCGTGTCAGCGAAAATCGGTTCTTCCGTCGCGAAGGGAAGTCTTCTCGGTTTTTCGGACGAAACACCGGTATATTCTCCGATTTCGGGAATTTTCCGCGGAATCGGCAAGATCTCGAACGGCAGATATTTCGTTGTCGTCGGCGACAAAAAAGGAAATTTTGAGCCTCCCTTCGAGCCCGAAACGCGCCCTCTTACGGCTCTGACTCACGAGGATATAACCGAAGCGGCAAAAAAATTCGCCGTTATCGATTCGCGCTCGGGAAAACCGCTCTGGAGGCTGTTGGAGCACGCAAAAAAATGCAAGCGTGTCGTTATCGATTGTACCGAATCGGATGCCAAGAGCGCGATCAACTACCGGCTTTGTATCGAAAAGGCGAAAGCGGTCGTCGGCGGTGCAAAGATACTTGTCCGTGCAACCGATGCGCTTAAATGCGTTTTCACCGTTGAGCATTACCGCAACGGCGCGGTAGAAGCGCTTTCCAAATATGCTGAAGACGAAAGGCTTTTTGCCGCCGCGACTCTGGAAGAAAAATATCCCTATACCGACAGCGTTCTTATGTACGCGCTGTATATCAAAACTCTTAAATCCAACGAAACTCCGCTCGACTACGGCGTTCTTATCGTTTCGGCTGAAACGGCTTGCGCGCTTTACGATGCGATGGTAAGCGGTATGCCCCAAATAGGAAGGTATATTTCTTATTGCGGCGAGGATATCGCCTCGGGCGGTAATATATACGTTCCGCGCGGAATCACTCTCCGCGATATCGTTCCGCTTTTCGCTCCTGCCGATAAGGATAGCGTTACGGTTGAAAACAGCCTGCTTTCGGGAAAGCCCTTTGTCGGCGCGATATCCGATACGACGCGCGCGATAATTACCGTAAAGCCCGATTCCAAGCCGAGAGCTTTGTGTGTAGCCTGCGGTAAATGCGTAGAGGTCTGTCCCGTCGGACTCGTTCCGCGTGATATCCTCTCGGTCAAGAAAAATACCCTTTCGCGCTATTGCATAGAGTGCGGCTGCTGCGAATTTGTCTGCCCGAGCGGAATACCGCTTGTAAAGCTTATTAAAAACAACGCAGAATCCGTTGTTGACGATGAAAACGATGATACGGAGGTGGAATAATTGAATACAGCGGCACCTTATATCCACACCGACGAAAACTATAATTCCCGCGCGAAGGAATGGCTCGTTGCCCTTTCACCGATTCTCGTTTGGAGCGTTTATATGTTCGGTGCGAGGGTTATTACGCTCACCGTTTTGGGCGCGCTCTTTACGCTTGCACTCGATTACTCGGTAAGACGTTTTGTTTTCCGTCTCGGACGCGGTGCGAGATTCGACCTTAACTCCGTCGTTTACGGTGTTCTTGCCGTTTTCACGATGCCGGTTACGGTTCCTTTGTGGTTCCCTGCGGTTTCCTCGGTTCTCGTTGTTCTTGCGAAATATATCCGCTTCCGCCAACGTAATATTTTCAATCCGTTTGTTTTTTCCGCGGCGGTCATGTCTGTCGCGTTCAAGCCGTTTATGACGGCATTTACCCGTCCCTTCGCTTATTTTTCCGCCTTCGATATCATGCTCGATTCGAAGCTCGTCGACGGTTACCGCGTGATCTCTCCGCTTCAGTATATGGCGGACGGCAAGGTTTATGAGGACGGTGTTATAGCCCAGCTTTACGGCTTTGCATCGGGTAATATCGGCGAAATTGCCGTTGCGGCAATACTTTTGGCGTTCGTTTTCCTCCTTATCCGTAAAGAAGCCGATTGGCGCGGAACGGTTGCTTTTCTCCTTCCGATACTCCTTCTCGCACTTGCGCTTCCTTCGTCCGATGCCGAGAGTAATTATTATGCATACAGCGTTCTCCTTTCGGGCGCGATCGCCTTCCTTTCGGTTTTCGCGATGAACGAAAACGGCTCGATACCGTTAAACGGTACGGCGAGAATGATTTTCGGTGCGGTTTGCGGTACGGCTACATTCTTCCTTCGTAAATATGCGGGCGGATTCGAATGGGGATACGTTGTTGTCCTCGTTATGAATCTGTCGGTTCCGCTTTTCGATAAATTCTTCAGACCGAGAGTAAAATAATGAAAAATGATATTATAACCCTCGATATCACCGATATAACCCCCGAGGGGTTCGGTGTCGGCAGATTTGACAATAAGGTTGTTTTCGTTGCCGATACAGCGGTCGGTGATAGGATAGAGGCGCTTGTTATGAAGGAGCTGAAAAGCCATTCCTTCGCCAAGCTTCAAAAAATAATCGATCCGTCGCCCGACCGAATCGGATCCGATTGTGAGATCTCCCAAAAATGCGGCGGTTGCGCGCTTCGCCATATTTCTTATGATGCCGAATTAAGATTAAAGCAGAATATCGTCCGCCAGGCGTTTTCGCGCATCGGGAAACTCGATGTTTCGGTTAACGAAACGGTTTTCGGCGATAGCGAAAGATACCGTAATAAGGTTCAGTATCCCGTCGCGCCCGACGGAAACGGAAAATGCGTTTTCGGCTATTACGCGCGCCGTTCACACAGAATTATTCCCCATACCGATTGCCCTCTGCAGGATAAAATATTCACGGAAATTGCCGAATTTTGCGTAAAAACCGCGAATAAGCTTGCGATACCGCCCTATGACGAGGTTAAGGGCAGGGGTGTTCTCCGCCATATCGTTATGAGGAAAAATCGTAAAGGAGATATTCTTCTCTGTCTTGTTGTAACCGATAACCGCGGAAATAAACTGCCGTCGCTTGCCGAAGCCGTAAGCGAAAAGTTTTCCGAAATAATCGGTGTACATATCAACGTAAATAAAAAACATGATAACGTTATTTTCGGAGAGGAGACCGTACGCGTTGTCGGCGAAGAAACGCTTACCGATACGCTTTGCGGAAAGACCTTCGAGATTTCGCCGCGCGCATTTTATCAGGTAAATGCCGATATGGCGGAAAAGCTATATCTCGGCGCGAAGTCAAAATTACCCGAAAGCGGTGCTCCGAGGATCATTCTCGACCTTTATTGCGGAGCAGGTACGATAGGACTCTGCCTTGCGGGAGCGTCCGATAAGCTTTGCGGTGTTGAAATAATCGACGCGGCGATAGAAAACGCAAAAATCAATGCAAGAGCGAACGGCAGAAGCGAGGAAAACACGCTTTTCGTCTGCGGTGATGCGAGCGTGGGAGTTGAAGAATGCCGTAAAAAGTTCGGCACCCCCGAAATTATAATCGTCGACCCGCCCCGAAAGGGTCTTGAACGTTCTGTTATCGAAACCGTCGCAACCGCTTCCCCCGAAAGAGTTATATATATCTCCTGCGACCCTGCGACACTGGCTCGCGATTGCGCGATTTTTGCGGAAAAAGGCTATTTCACTGACGAAGCAACGCCGTATGATCTGTTTCCGAGAACGGGACACGTTGAAAGTTTAGTTTGTCTGACACGTCAGACAAACTAAAGCGATATAAATCCCTATCGGGATTTGCGATATGCGCTTGCGCGCTCGATATGTTTTTGATATCAAAAACACGATATGCGCCGCGGCGCGTTAAGGGATTTATTCGCGTGCTTTCAACAACGCTCGGCAAAGCCGAGCATATCGCTATACTGCTTTGCAGAATAATATCGCGTTAGCAAAGCTAACATATCGCTACCGAATGAAATAAGGTATTAATATGAATAAATCTATAAAAGAACTCGCCGTCGAGCTTACAATAGAAACAACAGCCGTGTGTGATGACATAAAAGGAAGAAGTGTGTTCGTAAACCAGCTTTTGCGTTCTTGTTCTTCTATAGGCGCAAACAGCTACGAAGCAAAATATGCTCAAAGTATGGCAGATTTCATAAATAAACTTGAAATAGCACTTAAAGAATGTTATGAAACCGACTACTGGCTCGAAATACTGTTTAAGGTGGGTTCAATGGACGAGGATTCTTATAAATATCT
The DNA here is from genome assembly GCA_045535385.1 of Eubacteriales bacterium. GTDB lineage: Bacteria > Bacillota > Clostridia > Oscillospirales > CAG-382 > Coliplasma. The sequence goes on along the minus strand of JAZSLN010000050.1, from coordinate 5,676 downwards.
ATCTAATAAATGCGGTATCATACGTAGAAAACTCATCTCATCCATCACCACCGCAAAAGAAAATGCTAACGGACAAAAGTAACTTTAATTTTAGACAGTACGGCAAACCCTATCTACAATTCGGAGAAGAAATATGTACGATATACAAAGCAGATGGAAGCTCGAAAACGAGATATTAAGATATTACGGATTGAGAAGCCGTCCGAATCTGTTCAAAAACAGCGTCAAGGTGTCAAGGCGTCAAAAATATATAATCGAAAAGCTTCCTTCCTCGCTCACGGAATCGGAAATAGAGGCGTTGGGTCCGCTTATAGGCGAGCAGATAGTTAAACTCGAAAACAAGAAAAGCATTCCTGCGTCCTTGGAAGAAGCAACGTTTTGTAAGACCTGTGCCGCAAACGATTTTATGATTCCGGGAATCGAATTTGACGCCGAGGGTAAATGTCCTATATGTCAAAGCGCAGAGGAAACGAAAAACCTCAAAAGTGTCGTTCCCGTTATGAACAGCTTTCCGAAATCGAAAAAATCGCGCTTCGATATTGCCGTTTTCTATACCGGCGGCAAGGATTCTACATATCTTCTTTATTACCTTTCGAAGGTATTAAAGCTTCGCGTTTTGGCGCTTACCTGGGAAATCCCTTATATGTCGGAATCGGCGAAGAAAAGTATAGAAAACGCGAAAAAGCATTTCGATTCTGTAGAATTTATAATAAGAAAAATCGCGAACGACGATTTGAAAAAAATATATAAAAAGCTCTATTCATTAAGCGAGAACACCTGCGCCTGTCCCTCTCTCGCGTACGTTTTATTCTACCCCGAGCTTGTTATAAATAAGGTTCCTTATTTCGTTGCGGGAAACGAGCCTGCGCAAATGCTCGGATTATATTTTAACCGTATGTCCCCCAAAATAGCCTATTCCTTCCCCGACAACAAGGCGTTGAACGCGCTTTTAAACGTCGGAAGAATTATTACCTTACGTCCGCCGCTCAAAAAGGGGCAATTCCACACCCTTGCGACAATGAAACAGCTCGCATACGGCGACAACAAGCTTAAAAACATAGCGGGATATCATAATCAACTCGTCTTTAATATCTGCGAGTCAATAAAAGAAGTCCCGAGTATTTTAAACCCCCTAAAAAGAGCGATACGTTCTTCCTCGCGGTCGGGAAACATCCCCGCGTTCGTTCAGGTCGATTTCGACGAGATTTGCGGTGGGGTTTATAACTGGAACAAAATCAAGGATATTCTCATACGCGAATGCGGTTGGGCCGCTCCCGAAGAAAGCGATAAAGGACTTCATACAAGCTGTAACATCGAAAAATGCAAGGAGCATTCTCAATTCGTAAGATTTTACAATATGAGAAGCTCTATGATACCCTTCAGCGCGCTTGAAATTGCTATCGCAAGCCGTAACAACAATTTATCGCGTGAGGACGCCATATCCGAAATAAAAGCTTCGCTCGGGTTTTCGCTCGTCGAGATTCCCGAATGCGCCGTTATGAGGGAGTATTTCTTATAATGAACGCAGTTGTATTCTATTCAAACACCAACCAAAGCAAAGCAATCGCGGAATATTTCGCGGATAAATTAGACTTTCCTCTTACGGATATTGAGGATATTGTTAAAACCGATTATAAAGATCTTGTCCTCGTATTTCCCGTCCACTGTCAAAATCTCCCCGATGCCGTAAAAGCCTTTTTGGAAAAAACCTCCGCCGAAAATCTTACGGCTATTGCCACCTACGGGAAAATCTGTTGCGGAAACGTTATTTATGAAATTCAAAAAGACTACGGGCAAAACGTTGTCGCGGCGGCATACGTGCCTACGAGACATTCTTATATTGACGGCGATACCCCTTTTAGCAATTACGAAAATTTGAACGCAGTCGTCGAAAAGATCAAGAATCCATCTCCCGTAAATATTCCTAAATTATATAAAAACCCTTTGGCTGACCTTTACCCGAAGGTCAGAAGCCGAATCGGATTAAAGATAAAACGCGGCACTGACTGCGATGGCTGTAACGTTTGCGGTGAAGCTTGTCCTAATAACGCAATCAACGCAGGCGTTATCAACAACGCTTGCATAAGATGCTTAAAATGCGTAACCGTATGCCCTAAAAACGCGCTTAAAATAAAGCTCGGTTTACCGTTAAGAATGTATTTGCACAAGAAAAAATCCGATAAGCTTATAATCTACGTTTAAGAAGGCAAGGTATGCGATATTTCAAATGCGATGCGTCGAAAACGAAGGAGCATAAAATTCACATCGAAGAGATTCCGTTAACGGAAGAAGAAAAGAAAAGCAATACCCAAGGTCAAGTATTACAGTTCCTCGCATCAGCGCTGTTTATAGTTATCGCTTTACTGGTCTTTTATTTAGGTCGCCGAGCCAAGGGATTTATAGAAAAGCTTTTACTGTCATACTGAGCGATTTTTGCGGATACGTTTACGTCAACTGATGACATTTTTCTATTTACCGACCCGCGTTGAAAGTTTAGTTTGTCTGACACGGTATGATCGGCAATAATTCAATAAGGATAAGGAGTATAGTATGTTAGAAGTTTATGATAAGGTCGGATATGAAGAATGGGACAGACCCGAATTCGTATTGCCCGAAAACCTTCGTCTTGATAAAAACAGCAAGCTTCACGAGGCAATCAACGTTTTTTATCTTGCCGGAGGATACGACTTCTTTAAGGTCATCAGACCCGAAAAATACGCTTCGAATTGGTTGGAATTTATCGGCAATCTATATCGGGAAATCGAGGACGGCGAATACCGACCTGACGGTGAATACCACAAAAATCCTCTGACCGATGAGCAGAGAGAATCGCTTATCGCGCAGGGCGTTCCGAACATATTTACCGATGATATTCAAATGTATCAAAAAAGCGAATGTGAGCTTTTATTGGAAGCGCTGCTTCCGTTCGCCGAGGAGAGCTTGAAAACGCACGGCGAGTATTATCCCTTCGGTGCGGTTATTCTTGATGACGGTACTGTTGAAAAAACTGCCGTATATGACGGAAACGAGTTTCCCGAATCTGCGGATGTCATAAACGCATTGATAAAGGTTCATAAATCTCTCGCACAGGAAGGCAAAATTAAGGCGAGCGGAATTGTATGGAACGGTGTATCAGCGGACGAAAACGGCAAAAAGACCGACACAGTCGTTGTAAGCCTCGAGCATAAGGACAGTTATTCGGTCGTTATCTGCGAGCCGTATAAAATCGGATTTTTCAAAAAAGTCAAATTCGGAGATTTATTTGCCATTGAGGGCAAAAACGATATTTTTTAACATATTATTCCGAGAATATGGAGTATAACTTATGGGTGTTGTATTTGGAATAGCGTTTTTTATAGGATTATTTATAATCGCTCTTGTTCCGTTCGTTCTCGGTGTCGTCGGTCTTGTTATCGGCAAATCGCGAAAGAAAAAAGGCGAAACCACACCCAAGGCGATTAAACCGTTATCGATTGTTGCTATTGTCATTGGTTCGATAATAATTGCGATTCCCGTCAGCTTTTTTGGATTTATCTTCGTACAAAATGCAACTCTCCGAGATGATGTTACGATAACCGATATTGTTATCGAAGAATACGGTTACCAAGGCGAGCGCTTTACCGCGGATGGCGTTGTATATGTCGCTTGTGAGCTATACACCCATTTACCTGTTTCCAAAGCGGATGCGGTATTTACTTATAAATACGGCGACGGCATTTTAGACCGTTCGCAGATAGGTAATTATTATTCGGTTGATAACCCTTACGGATATGACCTTGTTTGTAATGAATACGGATATCTTTTTTGTCCCGAAAGTCAAAAAAGCTCAATCGTCGAGCGATTTTACAAGCTTGAAGAATATCGCTGGGGTGTGTGCGGAGAGCTTCTTTCTGAGGAAGCGGCCGGAGTTTTCGATGCTTTTATTGAGGATCCTGCAATAAGAAGCGTTTCTCTTACTCTTGATAGAGACGGCCCCAACACAATCTACATAATCAAAACGAGTTCCGAAGGATTAATTTGGTATACGGAGTTCCACGACGCGTGGTATTACGGTAACCCCGAGATAGCTTCTCACGAGATTTTGGTCTATGAGGATAAGGTTTATTACGTTCGCGATTGCTCATTTGATCACGGAGAAACAACCTACACCCTCCTTCCCATGCCTCCTGTCATAGCCGAAGAAGTATTAAACGCATACAACAACTATTACAACTAAAGCAGTAGTGATAGGAGGGCATAAAGCCTTCCCCTACAATATGGTATTAAAAACACACGTTGAATTTGAATGAACGAAATCTGATTCGCGGTGAAATCGTAACGAAGCTATCGAACGAAACACGCGGATATAAAAAAGGCGGTACATATATGCTTTGTCCCTTTGCAAAAAAATGCAGCGGATGCCAACTTCAAAATATGGAATATTCCGAACAGCTTTGCTTTAAGCAGGCGAAATCGGTCAAGCTTCTTGGCCGTTTCGGATACGTCGAGGAAATTATCGGTATGGAGAATCCTCTTAATTACCGTAACAAGGTTCAATCGGCTTTTGGATTCCGCCGCGGCAGTATAATTTCGGGTGTTTACCAATCCGCGACAGGGAATATAATCCCCGTTGACGAATGTATGCTCGAGGATAAGACTGCCGACAAAATCGTTGTAACGATCAGAAGGCTGTGCGAATCCTTCAAGATCCACGCATACGATAACCGCTCGGGACGAGGCTTTCTCCGCCACGTTATGGTCAGACGCGCGAAAAACGGCGAAACTATGGTCGTTCTTGTTACGACTAAGGGTGAATTTAAGTCGAGAAGCGCGTTTGTAAACGAGCTTTTGAAACGTCAACCCGAAATAACTACGGTTGTACGTAATATAAACGATACCGATAAGGGGCTTATGCTCGGTGAAAAGAGCGAGATTTTTTACGGCGACGGCTATATAACCGATACCGTTTGCGGGCTTAATTTCCGTATAAGCCCGAAATCCTTTTTCCAGGTAAACCGTGTTCAAACCGAGGTTCTTTATAAAAAGGCGCTTGAGTTCGCAGATCTTAACGGTAACGAGCGGCTGCTTGACGCTTATTGCGGTACCGGCACCATCGGTCTTATTATGGCGGATAAATGTAAGGAAGTCTTCGGTGTTGAATCCAACCGCGACGCCGTGCGCGATGCGATAGCCAACGCGGAGCTGAATAACGTTAAAAATATTCGTTTCTTCGCCGCCGATGCGGGCGATTTTATGGACAGTATCGCGAAAGAGGGCGAAAAAATCGACGTTGTTATAACCGACCCTCCCCGCGCGGGCTGCAGCTCGAAGTTTTTGAAAAGCCTTATCGCGCTTGCACCCGAAAAGGTCGTTTATATTTCCTGTAATCCCGAAACTCTCGCGCGCGACCTTTACACCCTCCGTAACGGCGGTTATAAGGTAAAGAAGATTCAGCCGGTAGATATGTTTCCGTATACGGAACACGTTGAAACCGTAGTTTGTTTGAGTAGGGAAAAAGCCGACGATTATATCCGTATATCCGTTCACACGAAGGATTTGCAAACAAAATCGAACTGACCGACAAACTTAAATATATGGGAGGATTAAATTAATGAACAAAAAGTCAGCCGTGTTATTATTTGTTGGAATACCGTTAGTTGTTGGAATTAGTCTCGTGGTTGCTTTTTCTATTGCTAC
>JAZSLN010000063.1:0-37131 GCA_045535385.1 Eubacteriales bacterium | reverse complement strand
CCTAACGGAAGCGGTAAATCGAATATTTCGGATGCTATCCGTTGGGTACTCGGCGAGATGAGTGCAAAATCGCTGCGAGGAAGCAAAATGGAAGACGTTATTTTTAACGGCACTGCTTCACGTGCTGCGGCTAACTGCGCTTCCGTTTCGCTTATAATCGACACCGAAGAAGAATATAACCGCGCGAACCATATTACTATCGAAGCCGAGGCGGCAGAGGATACTTCTGCGAACCAAAGCGGCTATCACCTTTGGGATAATATCGAGGTTACCGTAACACGTAAGCTTTACAGAAGCGGCGATAGTGAATATTACATAAATAAAAAACAGGTTCGTCTTAAAGATATTTACGAGCTCTTTTATGATACCGGTATCGGCAGAGAGGGCTATTCGGTTATCGGTCAGGGTAAAATTGCCGAGGTTCTCTCTCAAAAGGATGACGAGCGCAGAAGTATTTTTGAGGAAGCGGCGGGTATATCCAAGATCCGCTATAAAAAGCTCGAAGCCGAACGTAAACTTCGCGATACCGAGGCTAATCTGGTTCGTATAAACGATATCCTTTCCGAAATCTCTTCCCGTATCGGACCGCTCGAAAAAGAGGCTGAAAACGCTAAGCAGTATTTGGTTCTCAGCGAAGAAAAGAAGGGTATAGAAATCACTCTTTGGCTCGAGAGAATCGAGTATCTCCGTGCGCGCCGTGTTGAGGTCGAGACCGATTTGGCTGCCGCGAAAATTGCTTTCGAGGCTGCGGAAAAAGCGGTAAACGATTGCGACGAGGCGACCGATAGGATACTTAACGAAAACTATGAGTTTTCGCGTATAATGAGTGAATGTGAGCGCGAAAAAACCGAGGCTGTCCATAAAAAGGGTGAGGCAGAGGGACGTAAAGCCGTCTGCGAAAACGATATTGCCCATTCCGATTCCTCTGTATTGGAAGCAAAAGCGTCGATAGAATCCGCGATTGCAGAAAAGGAGGAAGCGGAAAAATCGACTGCGGAAGGCAAGGAAGCCGTTGCCGTTGCCGAAAAGACGGTTGAAATATGCGAAGAAGCGGCAAGAAATGCCGAAATCGCTTACGAAGCGGCAAGAAACGCATCTTCGGAATCCGATAAGGAATGCGAAAATGCACGCGCAAGACTCGAAATACTTAATAACGAAAAGAGCGTTCTGACCGCACGCGAAGCGGCGTCTCGCGCCCTTTTGGAAGCCGAGAAAAAGAGCGCCGAAGAAAATTCCGGACGTCTCGCTTCGGCGAAGGACCGTATGAACGCGCTCGAAAAGGAAATGGAATCGATTGAGAATCTCCTTTCCGAAGCGTCTAAATTGGTAAGTGATACCGAAAATAAAATTATTTCGCTTGATTATGACAGAGCGTCGCTTCTTCAAAATCTTAAGAAGATCGACGAAAGCATTACTTCGGAAAAAATCGCGGCTTCCGGCGAAGAGCAACGCCGCGATCAGTTGATAAGGCTCGAAAACCTGTTGGAGGGCTATTCCGAAAGCGTAAAGCGCGTAATCAACGACTGTACCTCGGGTAAGATCACTAACGGAAATTCAAAAATCGGACTTCACGGTACAGTTTCGAATATTATTTCCTCTGAAAGTGAGTACGTTGTAGCGCTGGAAACAGCACTTGCCGCATCGGTTCAGTTTATCGTCGTTGAAAAGGAATCCGACGCGAAGGCTTGCATAAAGTATCTTAAAGAGAATAAGCTTGGACGCGCTACCTTCCTTCCCATCGAAAGTGTGAAGGGTAAATTGGCGGACGTTTCCGCGATAAAGGATATGGATGGCTATATCGGTATAGCCTCCGAGCTTGCAAAATACGACAAAAAGTTCGAAGGTGTCGTAAACGATCTCCTCGGACGTACGGTTATTGCCGATAATATCGATTCTGCTTCTGTTATAGCACGTAAAAGCGGATTCAGAATAAAGATCGTTACTCTTGACGGTCAGATTATTAATGCCGGCGGTAGTTATACCGGCGGTTCCTCGGCCGTGAAGGTCGGTGTGTTTACCCGAGCTATGGATATCGAACGACTCGGCGAACAGATCAAGGAACGCGAAAACAAGATAAAAGAGCTTGAGGCTCAGCGCGAACGCCTTACTGCCGATTGTGCCGAGGCAGATAACTCTATTGAGCTGCTCAGATTGACTCTGTCGGATGCAAATACCGCCAAGGCGGGACATATCGCAACCCGCGATTCGCTCTCCGTTCGTATGGATGAGGAACAGGCGCGCATCGATTCGCTCGTTTCCGACGGCGATGAGTTGGTTCGCTTGGAAAACGAGCTTTCGGCTGTTTCCGCTGAGATAAATCAGGTTAACGAATCGGTTGCGCTTTGTGTAAGAGCACGCGACGAAGCGCTGGCTAAAGCCGAAACCCTCAAGCGCGAAGAAGAAAATGCGTTCAATGCCGTAAGCGAAGCCCGTATGGAGCTTTATTCGGCAAAGAACGAGCTCGCCGTTGCAGGAGAACGTCTTTCCATTTCTCAGCGCCGTGAAACCGAGCTTAATGCGAGAATTACTCTCGGCACCGCCGCTATCGAAAGAGCCGAGGCGGTTATTAAAGAACGTGTGCTCGAGATGGGCAAGCTTAACGCAGAGTGTGCAGAGTGCGATTCGGTTATTGCCAATTGCGATAAACGTCTTGCGGATTTGATCGGGAGCCGCGAAGAAAAGGAAAAGCAGCTTAACGAAATGCGTGCTAAACAAAAAATCGTTGCCGCCGAAAAGGAAGATGCTTTCCGCCGTGTTACCGAATCCGAAATGAAATGCACAAGCGTTAATACCGAGTACGATACGGTAACAAGTAGGCTTTGGGACGAATATGAGCTCACCTATTCCGATGCCGAAAAATTCCGTCTTCCCAAAGAAAAAATGGATAAAGCGCCCTCGCGCCTCGCTTCGCTGAAAGCCAAGATACGCGCTATGGGCGTTATAAACGTTAACGCTGTAGAGGAATATCGCGTAACAAAGGAAAGATACGATTTCCTTACCGCGCAAACCGATGACCTTAATAAAACCCGTTCGAGCCTCGACCGTACCATTTCGAAACTCGAGTCGGGTATGAAGGAAACCTTCCTCGAATGCTTTGAAAAGATAAATACCGAGTTCAATGCCGTCTTTACCGAGCTTTTCGGCGGCGGCAGTGCGCGCGCCGAGCTTACCGATCCGCTTCTCCCTCTTGAATGCGGTATCGATATCGTGCTCAAGGTTCCCGGAAAGAGCGTAAGAAGTATTTCTCTGCTTTCCGGCGGTGAGCAATCCTTCGCCGCTATCTCGCTCTATCTTGCGCTTCAGAAGGTAAATCCTTCGCCGTTCTGTGTGTTTGACGAAATCGAAAGTGCGCTTGATGACGTAAACATTGTCAAGCTTGCTTCTTACGTACGCCGTAACAGCGATAAAACTCAGTATATTCTTATAACGCACCGCCGTGGCACCATGGAGCGCGCCGATACGATTTACGGTATAACCATGCGCCAAAAGGGCATTTCCGACTATATGAAGCTCAATATGGCGAAGCTGGATGATATTATCAAAGAGTATGCAGAGTAATAACTGATCAAGGAGAAACTATGGGATTTTTTGATAAATTAAAAAACGGACTCAAAAAGACCAAAGACGCGCTTTTGAAGCCGGTTAATGACCTTTTTTCGTCCTACGATAAGGTCGACGATGACTTTTTTGAAGAGCTTTGCGACCTTCTTATAATGGCGGATGTCGGGGTTGAAACCTCCGATTATCTCGTGAATGAGCTTCGCGACAGACTTAAAGAGAAAAAAATCAAAGAAACCGAGCTTGCACGCGCTGAATTTCACGAAATTCTTACCGAGGCTGTCGGAGAGGGAGGCGAGCTTACTTTCGGAGACGGCTTAAGCGTTATCCTTATTATCGGTGTAAACGGTGTCGGCAAAACTACCTCTATCGGTAAAATCACTCATGAATTGACCGAAAGCGGCAAAAAGGTTATGCTTGCCGCAGCGGATACCTTCCGCGCTGCTGCCGCTGACCAGCTGGCTATATGGGCAGAGCGTTGCGGTGTTCCGATAGTTCGTCAAAACGAGGGTGCCGACCCTGCCGCGGTTGTTTTCGATGCGGTTGCGGCGGCGAAAAAAGCGGGTTCGGACGTGCTTATCGTCGATACCGCGGGTCGTCTTCATAACAAAAAGAATCTTATCGACGAGCTTGCGAAAATAAACCGTGTTATCGACCGCGAGGCTCCGGGTGCTACCCGTGAAACGCTCCTCGTTCTCGACGCGTCTACCGGTCAGAACGCGCTTATTCAGGCCAAAGAATTCGGCAAAGCTGCCGATATAACGGGTCTTGTTCTTACAAAGCTCGACGGTACTGCAAAGGGCGGTATAATCCTTGCGATAAAGCGCGAGCTCGGCATTCCGGTTAAATTCATCGGTGTCGGCGAGGGTATTGACGACCTTAAGCGTTTTGACGGAAACGAATTTATAAACGCTTTCTTTGAGGAAGAAAAATGATGAAAATAGTTCTTGCGACAAATAATTCTCATAAAGTAACGGAATTCAGAAATTGCTTTGCCGAAAAAGGTATCGAGGCGGAGATCATTCCGATTTCCGAAACCGGTTTTTCGGGCGAAATAATTGAAGATGCCGATACTTTTGAGGAAAACGCATATATAAAGGCTAAAGCGCTTTGCGACTATACGGGAATGATCGCGGTCGCCGACGACAGCGGTCTCGTTGTGGATGCGCTTGACGGTGCGCCGGGAGTGTATTCGGCTCGTTATGCCGGTGAGGGATGCAGCGATGCAGATAATATAAATAAATTGCTTGCCGACCTCGCCAAGGTGCCCGAAAAAAGCCGTTCTGCCCGTTTTGTGTGCTCGATTTGCGTTTGCCGTCCCGACGGTAACGTGTTGAAGGTCAGCGCATTTGGCGGCGAGGGTGAAATTATTGACGAGTGCCGCGGCTCGGGTACTTTCGGGTATGATCCCGTGTTTTACTATCCTCCTATGGATAAGACCTACGCCGAAATGACGTCTGAGGAGAAAAACTCGGTAAGCCATAGGGGAAGAGCTATCGAAAAATTGTTGAATAACAAAGAGTTTTTCGATATTTGAGGTGTTGTATCGCCTTGACAAGCATATGGTAATATGTTAAAATGATTTATTAAATTAAATTGCCGAAGGAGGAGCGCGTAATGGACGGAATTTTCAAGTTTTTTGAAGATCTTTTGACTATGCTTCCCAAAATTCGAATAATTGACGTTATCGATATTGTTATCGTTGCATTTTTGTTTTATTGGGTGTTTAAGTTCGTGCGCGACCGCCGTGCGGGAAAGCTCCTGGTCGGCATAGTTTTCTTGGTGTTGTTGCTCTTTATGAGCAGTGTCCTTAAGATGCATGCCTTGAATTTTATTCTAACGAATCTGTTCTCGGTCGGAATTGTTGCGATAGTTATCGTTTTCCAACCCGAATTGCGAAGCGCTCTTGAAAAGGTGGGCGGCGAATCGCTGAAGAATTTCAAGGGACGTATGGACAGCGAAGAAGAAACGGTTATGCGCTCGGCTATTTCCGAGGTCAGCAAAGCCGCTGAAGAGCTTTCCCATACAAGAACCGGTGCTCTTATCGTTTTTGAACGTTCTACCCGACTCGGTGATTATATCCGTACAGGTACGACGGTCGACGCTGTTACCTCCTCTTTTCTTTTGGGTAACATATTTTTCAACAAAGCGCCCCTTCATGACGGCGCGGTAATAATCCGCGAGGGTAGGGTGCACGCCGCAGGTTGCTTCCTTCCGCTGTCTAACAGCGATGATATAATAAAAGACCTTGGCACCCGCCACCGTGCCGCAATCGGTATGAGTGAAAACAGCGATGCGCTGGTGCTTGTCGTCTCTGAGGAAAACGGTATAATCTCGGTTGCATCCGAAGGTAAGCTTAAACGTAATTTCAACCGTCAAACCCTTGAAGAATATCTTACTTCCGTTCTTATACCCGAAGAAAAGAAGAAGATAGGCGAGCGTGTGAAGGGTAAATTTTTCAAAAGGAGCGACAGCAAGAAGGATGACACTGAAGAACAAACTACAGGCGAAGAATCCTAAAAATATCGAACGAATGTCAAAAACGGCGAAAATAATCGTTTTCGTCGGTGCTGTTCTCGGCGCGCTTTTGCTTTGGATATATGCCAGAGGTTACGACAGCACGCTTTTTGAAAGTACATATAACGGAATCCCTGTCGTTGTCGAGGGCGCGGAAAAGCTTGCCGAGGAAAAAGGCTTTACTTTGGCGCCGGGACAAAACTTTTCATCGATTACGATCGTCGCGAAAGGAAAACGCGCTGATTTGGATGCGCTCGATCCGACCGATTTTTACGCATATGTTGATGTGTCTCTTGCAAAAGGTGCCGGAGAACAAACCTTGGATATAATGGTTAAAGCACCCAACGGAATAAAGGTCGTTTCTAAATCCACCGAAACCGTTGGGGTTGTTGTCGATGAGTTCACTCAGCTTACCGAGCTTTTGACTGTAAACGTTAATGCCGGAGAATATCGCTATGCCGAAGGGGTAGTAGATATTAATATGGTTGCGAATCCGATTGCGGTTACCGTTTCGGGCCCGAAATCCGTACTCGATACCATAGAGGGAGCGTACGTCGATTTTAACCTTGGCGGTAACGAAATACGTGAGAATATCCGCGGCTTTGGCGCGATAAAGCTTCGTGATAAGAACGGAAAGGAAATTAATGATCCTTACGTTGCGATTTCTGAGCCTACCGCCGAAGTAACCATAACCGTTACGAGACAGAAGTCGATCCCCGTAAAGGTTGTTTTCGTCGGCGGAAAATTCTCGCCGGCCGACTATACGCTGTCCGTTAATGCTGTTACGGTAAAGGGAGCCTCCGAAAGGCTTTCCGCTTTCGGTGAAATCGTACTTGAAATCGACGAGACCCGGCTTGTTCCGGGTAAGACGACCGATTTGAAATTCCCGATAGTTTCCGAGCTTCCTGAAGGTATCTCTTCGGATATGGGCGGAAACATTACGGTTTCTGTTACGATGCCTTCGCTTTCCGTGCGCACCTATACGGTCAATAAAAAATCGATAACCGTTAAGAACCTTCCCGAAGGTTATAAGGTCAACGTACTCGATAACGTTAAGGTTAAGGTCATCGGTCAGGTTGAGGCTTTCGAGGATTTTGATTCCTCACTTATCACAGCCGAAATAGATTATAACGACATTATCGTTGAACCCGACGGTACATACAGCGCGGCTGTTAAAATCAGCCTGGGCGATAATGATCCGCTTATATACGTACAAAATATCGATTATACGGTAAGGTTTACCGTGGAAGGTAACGATTCCCCGATAAGATCGATCCTGCAATAAAAGTTCCTCAAATATACTTACGAGGTGAGAGTATGAATAACCGAAAATGGCATATAAATGAAGCCGACGATGCGGTTTGTATAAGAGTAGCCGAGGAATGCGGTTTAAGACCGCTTACGGCGAGACTTTTTGCTAATCGCGGAATGGTTGAAAAAAACGAAATACTCGCTTTCCTCGATAAGGACAATATGCCTCTTTACGATCCGTTTCTTCTTAAAGATATGGATAAGGCTGTCGCCCGTATCGAAAAGGCAATAGCCGAAAAGCAAAAGGTTTGCATTTACGGCGACTATGACGTCGACGGCGTTACAAGTACTGTTTTGCTTTATCTCTATTTGCGCTCTCGCGGGCTTGAATGCGAATGTTTTATTCCCGAACGCATTTCCGAAGGCTACGGCTTAAGCCTACCGGTTATTGAAAAGATGAAGGGTAACGTAGACCTTATTCTTACCGTTGATACCGGCGTAACCGCAGTTGCGGAGGCTGAATATGCTAAGAGCGTAGGAATTGATATGGTTATTACCGACCACCATTCCTGTCGAGAAACCCTTCCCGATGCCGTTGCGGTTGTCAACCCCCATCGGGAAGACAGCGAATATCCCTTCCGTAATCTTGCGGGTGTGGGAGTTGTTTTTAAGCTTCTGTGTGCGCTCGAGGGAGATACGAATAAAATCCTCGATCTTTATTCGGATATAATTGCCGTAGGTACGGTTGCCGACGTTATGCCGATAATCGACGAAAACCGTCGTATAACCGGCGTCGGATTGAAGAAGCTTTCTGATACCGAAAACCTCGGCTTGTTGGCGCTTATGCGCCGCGCGGGCATAGTAAAATACGGTAAGAAGGTTAAAAAAATAACCTCGGCTACCGTCGGTTATGTTCTCGCACCCCGTATCAATGCCGCGGGCAGAATCGCTTGCGCTTCCCGCGCGGTTGAGCTTTTGCTTACCGATGATGAGGCAGAAGCGGACGTTATCGCGGAAGAGCTTTGCGAGATCAATAAGCTCCGTCAGGCTACCGAGCAAAAAATATATGAGCAAGCGGTCGAAATGATAGAAAATCTCTATCTCGAAGATAAATTCCTGGTTCTTGCTTATGACGGCTGGCATCAAGGAGTTATCGGTGTCGTTGCATCGAAAATTGCCGAACGCTATTCCAAGCCCTGCATCCTTTTCTCGATTGACGGGGATGTTGCCAAGGGCTCGGGCAGAAGCATAAAGGGCTTCTCTCTTATGGATGCGCTTTCTGCCTGCGGAGATTGCTTGATAGAATACGGCGGGCACGAGCTTGCCGCAGGGCTTTCTATCGATATCGCTAATATCGAAGCTTTCCGATCCGCTATAAATAAATACGCATCTGAAATTCTCGCTGATTGCGATCAGGCTTCTCCTCTCGAAATCGAGTGCGAAGCGAAATTGTCCGAGCTTACCGAGAAAGGAATTGATGAGATCCTTTCGCTTGAGCCGTTCGGACTTTCCAATCCTCAGCCGGTTTTCGCCATAAGAAACGTTGTTCTTAAGGATATTGTGCCTCTTTCGCAGGGAAAGCATATAAGATTCAGAATTTGCGGTGTCGAAAACGGACGTAATTACTCGCTTAATGCCATTTGCTTCGGTGTCCCCTTCGATTCCTTTGCTTACTGCGAGGGCGATACCTGCGACGTTGCTTTCACCGCCGATATTAACGAATATATGGGCACTCGTACCCCTCAACTGTTCGTGAAATCGGTTAAGCTTGCCGAAAAAGAGGAAAAAATGACCGAGCTTTGCAATTCGTGTTATGAAATGCTCATCAACGGTCAAGGCTATGAGGGAGCTTCGAATGACGTACCCGACTTGGCTGCTTTCCGTACGGTTTTCCGTTATATTCGTCGCGAGGCGGGACATGACGGACGATGTATTTCCTTCGCATCGGCGGTTCGTACGCTCGGCGAGGAATTCGATATTGACGTTTCGCTTTGTAAACTTAAAATAATTCTCGAGGTTTTGCGCGAGCAAAAGCTTCTCGAGCTTGAATACCGTTCGGGCGGAAGCTCCGCTTTCGTCAATATGCTCCCATCTTCTGGCAAGATCAATATTGACGAATCTCCGTTACTCGGAATTATTCGTTCCGCAGTAGGTAAATAATAAAAAATAATACCGAAAATATTTCGGTTTCTTAATAAGGAATCTACGATGCTCAGACAGGCAGAAAATTTGTTCGCGAAGATAAAAGAAGCGGGCAATTACGATTACGATAAAATATATAAAGCTTACGAGTACGCCGATAAGCTCCACGAGGGTCAAAAGCGTATTTCCGGCGAGGATTATATCGTCCATCCTATATCGGTCGCAGAGGAGGTTTTTAATCTCCAGCTCGATACCGATTCTATTTGTGCGGCATTTTTGCACGATACCGTCGAGGATTGCTCGGATAAGATAAATCTTCAGCTTATACGTAAAGAATTCGGAAACGACGTCGCTGAAATAGTCGACGGCGTTACCAAGCTTGTTCATATTCCCTTCGAAACGAAGCAGGATGAGAGCATCGAAAATTTGCGTAAAATGTTCCTTGCGATGAGTAAGGATCTTCGCGTTATTTTCGTCAAACTCGCCGACAGACTTCATAATATGCGTACCCTCGCCGTTCGTTCTCCCGAGAAACAGCGCTCTATTGCGCTCGAAACGATGCACGTGTATGCGCCTCTTGCTCACCGATTAGGTATGCAAAAGATAAAGCAGGAACTCGAAACGCTCGCGCTTTTTTATCTCGACCCTATCGGTTACAACGAGGTTTCCGAGGATATCAATAAACGTTACGGCGAAAATAAGGACTTCCTCGACCAGGCTACCGCGAAGGTTGCCGAAAGCCTTAATTCTTATAACGTAAAATATACTCTTTCGGGTCGTGTTAAAACGATTTATTCCATCTATAAAAAGATGTATAATCAAAGCAAGACCTTCGATGAGATATACGATTTTTACGCAGTACGTATTCTCGTGGATACCGAACTCGATTGTTATACCGCGCTCGGTATAATCCACGAGCAGTTTAACTCCATCCCCGGCAGATTCAAGGACTATATATCTACCCCCAAGCCCAATATGTACCGCTCTCTCCATACTACAGTTATCGGTAAAGAGGGTATCCCCTTCGAGGTTCAGATAAGAACCTGGGAAATGCATCAGGTTGCCGAATACGGTCTTGCCGCACATTGGAAATATAAGAGCGGAGAACAGGCGAAAGCAGCGGTGGATGCTAAGCTTCAATGGATCCGCACTCTTATCGAAACCGAAAAGGATGCCGATCCCGACGAGTTTTTCCGTCCGCTTAAAATAGATCT
This sequence comes from Eubacteriales bacterium, assembly GCA_045535385.1. Lineage (GTDB taxonomy): Bacteria > Bacillota > Clostridia > Oscillospirales > CAG-382 > Coliplasma. The sequence goes on along the minus strand of JAZSLN010000063.1, from coordinate 26,449 downwards.
TTTTGAGGATGAGATCTTTGTGTTTACCCCGAAGGGCGACGTTGTCAACCTTCCCAATAACAGTACTCCTATCGATTTTGCTTACGCTATTCACTCTGCTGTCGGCAATAAGATGGTCGGGGCGAAGGTCAACGGTAATATCGTTCCGATCGATACGATTCTCGAAACGGGACAGATCGTTGAGGTTTTGACCAGCGCGTCCTCCAAAGGTCCGAGCCGCGACTGGCTTAAGATCGTTCGTTCGGGCGAGGCACGTAATAAGATAAGACAGTTCTTTAAGAAAGAGCTCCGCGCCGAGAATATCCAAATAGGTAAAGCGGATATAGAAGCGGAAATCAAACGTTTTGGCAAGAAATATACCGAAGCGCAGAAAAACGAGGTCGTTCGTAACCTCGCTAACCGCCTTTCGCTTCCCGACGTTGATACCCTTTATAATAATATCGGCTACGGCGGACTTTCGATATCTAAAATAGCGACAAAGCTTCGTGAGGAGTTTATGCGCGTCGTCGCGCCTCAACAAACCGAGCCGACGGTCGTTCAACCTGTCGAACCGTCTAAACCTTCGCGATATGAACGCTCGGCAAAAACAAATGCCGAAAGCGTTATCGTCGACAGCGTTGAGGGCTGTACGGTCAAGTTTGCAAAATGCTGTAACCCGCTTCCCGGTGATAATATTATCGGATATATTACGCGCGGCTACGGGGTTTCTATCCATAAATACGATTGCCCTAACGCGAAAGCCGGACTTTTGCGTGAGGAAGATAAGGATAGATGGGTCGTCGCTTCCTGGTCGGAAAAATTAAGCCGCCAGAGCTTCGGTAGCTTTGAAGCGATGCTGAATGTTTTTGCAACCTATTCTCCCCATATCATCGCTGATATAACTATCGCTCTTAACGATATGAAGGTAGCCGTAACTTCTATCGCCACCCGCGAAAACGAAGGAGAAATGCTTATTTCCATCGGAATTAAGTGTAGCGGTGTCGACCATATCCGTAATATTAAAAACAACCTCCACCGCATAAAGGGTGTCCGCGAGGTAACGCGAGGTACTATATGAGAGCAGTAGTTCAACGAGTCCATAATGCCGAATGTGTTGTGGACGGAATAAAGGTTTCCGAAATCGGCGTCGGTCTTGTCGCCTACATCGGCGTTTTTGATGACGATACCGAGGAAGACCTTCTTAAAATGGCTAATAAAATTTCGGGTTTGCGTGTTTTCCGCGATGAAGCAGGCAAGCTCTCGCTTAACGCCTCCGCTGTCGGCGGAAGCGTTATGCTTATTTCCAATTTTGTCCTCGCGGGAAGGGTAAGCCGAGGTTTCCGCCCCGACTGTACTCACGCGGCGAAATATGACGAAGGTAAGATGATGTTTGAACGTCTTGCCGATGAGATAGGTAAGACTTTGCCTACCGTCACGGGCGTTTTCGGCGCACATATGGATATTTCCGTGCATAACGACGGCCCTATAAATGTAATAATAGATACACGGGAGCTTAGAAAATGAGGCTTGAGATAGATAACCGAACGGGATATCTGAACGATTACTATTTTCAGACCCTCTGTCTTCTGTATTTTCCCGGTGAGAAATTCCGCGAGAATTATCCCAGCGATAATTATGCGTTTTTCTCTCTTGAGGAACTCAATAAGGAAAAACACATAGTTTCGGCTCGCGTTGTATTAGCCTCGGGCGATGTCAGCGCTTCCGCCGAATACGCCGAGGAATATACTCCTACGATTCCGATAAACGATGAGTTTTTTGCAATGAATGCTGTCGGCAAAGCTTTTCTGGAAGCGGGAAGAAAGCTTTTCGGATTCGATCTTCCGTGGGGTTATATAACAGGTCTGCGTCCTGTCAAACGCGCGAAATATTATCTCGACCGCGGTCATTCACCCGAAACGGTCATCGAGCTTTTCACAAAGGATTACGATGTTTCGCTTGAGAAGGCTGATCTGTCGGTCGAAACCGCGTTGGTTCAGCAAAAAATGCTCGCTGATATAGCTCCTAACGATTGCGGCCTATACGTTTCTATTCCGTTTTGTCCGACAAGATGCGATTATTGTTCATTTGTTTCGTACAGCAATCAAAAGCTTTTCGATTTAATTCCCGCGTATCTTGAAAAGCTTATGGAGGATATTAGTGCTACCGGCAGGATGATAAATGAGTTAGGGATGCGATTGCGCTCGATTTATATCGGCGGCGGTACGCCTTCTATACTCACTCCGCCCCAGATATCGCGCCTTTTGGGGTGTATTAACGAAAGTGTGTATATTTCCGATTCTACCGAATATACTTTCGAAGCGGGACGTCCCGATACCGTCGATTATGAAAAATTACGCGCTGTAAGGGATTGCGGAGTGCGTAGAATAAGTATTAATCCCCAAACGACAAGCGACTTGGTGCTCGAAAAAATCGGCAGAAAGCATACAGCCAAACAGTTTTTCGAAGCGGCAGAAACGGCTATGTCCATAGGGTTCGATTCGGTTAATGCCGACCTTATCGCGGGTCTTCCCGAGGATACCCACGAAAGCTTCTCGAAGAGCCTTGAGGATGTTATAAATCTCGGATTTTCGAATATAACCGTTCATACGCTTTCTATAAAAAATGCCGCCGCCATCAGGTTTTCCGATGACGGATATTATGATCCTCAGGGCGATTTCGCGCGTAAATGCGTTTCCTATTCGCGATCTCGCCTTAACGAAGCTGGATATAAACCGTATTATCTTTATCGCCAGAAAAATACTGTCGGTAACGCCGAAAATACGGGATATACTCTCCCCGGGAAAGAAAATTTGTATAACGTACTTATGATGGAAGAGCATTCGACGGTTTTTGCGTGCGGTGCGGGTTCTATAACCAAATTAGTGAGCCCTGCGCGCGATGAAATATTGCGCCACGCGTTTCCCAAATATCCCTTCGAGTATCTTCGCGACGATAAAAGCCTCGGATTTGACGAGGCAAAAGCGTTTTTTGAGAGATTCAACTACTGAGAGGAAGATTATTTTGAACAAAAATATTCTTGATAAGGTTTATAATGACGAGCTTGCGTATGAGAATTGCCTGAAGAACATTGCTGACAGAATTTGCCGCGATCGCGGAATAAGGCTTTTGCTTATAACCGGCGGTTCCTGCGCAGGTAAAACCACCACAACACGTAAGCTTTCCGAGCTTATTACCGAGAACGGAAGGACCGCGTATACCGTTTCGCTCGATGATTATTACCGTAATCACGACGAAAGTGTTTACCTTCCCGACGGAACGCGCGATATCGAGTCGATCAACAGCATCCGTATCGACCTCGTGCGCGAAACTATGTCCGGACTTTTGGCGGGGAAGGAAACCTCTATCCCTATGTTCGATTTTAAGGTCAAAAAGCGTATCGACGATTACCGCCGTATAACGCTGGGCGATAATGACGTTGTGATCATCGAAGGACTCCACGCGCTTTCGCCCGCTTTGTTTGAAACTGCGCCTGATGAAAGCGCGGTATACCGTGTGTATCTTTACGCAGATGCAGGAGATGGCTCGGATTGCCGTTTCGTGCGTCGGCTTGTCCGCGATGCGCGCCACCGTAATGCGGACGCGGAACAAACCTATACTCTTTGGGACAACGTAAAGAAGAACGAACGCGTTTCGATAGAACCGTACAAAAAGTATGCAGACGTAACGATAAATACCTTCTTCCCTTACGAACGTTATATTTTGGATGATGATGCGGTGCGGTTGCTTGATGCGGTAGAGCCCGAAAGTAACCATTACAAATCCGCAAGACATCTTATCGATCTTCTGGATTTGAGCGAACAATGGGCCGACGATGTTATTCCCGAAAATTCGCTTTTGAGAGAGTTTATTTAGATTTATAAAAAACCGGTGTGAAAATGAGCAGTCAATCAAATGAAAATCTGAAAAAGGGCAAAAGCTTTCTTCGCGAGGCGGTGATTCTTACCGTTGCGAGCTTTGCCGTTAAAATAATAGGTGTCGTTTTCAAGATACCGCTTACGAATATTCTCGGTGAAAACATCGGTGTGTTCAATGCGGCGTATTCTATATACGCTATGCTGTTTATGCTTAGTACGAGCGGTCTTCCTGTTGCCGTAAGTAAAATGGTTGCGGCAAGTAATGAAAAGGGAAGAGGTAACGAGGCGAAACGTATCTCCTTCCTTGCTATGGTCGTGTTCGGTATAATAGGTTTTCTGTTTATGGTTGCGCTGATTGTTTTCGCGCCGTTTATTGCCGAGATTACAAATCATGCCGAAAGCGCGTTGGCTATGCAGATAATCGCGCCCGCGCTCTTCTTTATCTGTATCTGCGCTTCGGTACGCGGTTATTTCCAAGGATTGCATAATATGTATCCTACCGCGATATCCCAATTTATCGAGGCGTTTTTCAAGCTTATCGTAGGCCTGGGTGCCGTTATGTACGCGTCTTCGAAGGGCGCGAGCGTCGCTGTTCAAGCGGCTTGCGCGATAAGCGGCGTTTCGGTAGGTACTCTTTTCGCGACAATATACATACTCCTTTACCGTAAATTCTCCAAGAAAAGTATTCCCGATAATAGTGATCCCGAGGTTCAAAGCGATAAAAAGCTTGTTAAGTTGATCGCGCTTGTTGCTCTTCCCGTTACGCTTACCGCCGCGGCGCTCTATTTCTCGCAATTCTTGGATACCGTTATAATCGTTAACTGTCTGGTAGATTCGGGTATGCCCGAAAAGACTGCCCAAACGCTTTTCTCGGCTTATACGGGTCTTTCGGTCCCTATTTACGACCTTCTCCCCGCGACGTTGGTTTTTCCGATCGCGACGAGCATACTTCCCGCCGTTTCAGGTGCACTTGCGGTTAAAAAGACCTCGAAGGCGGGCTATCTTACCGCTCAGGCAATAAGAATTTCGGGTATAATCGCCGTTCCCTGCGGTGTGTTCCTTCTCGTTACGGGACGCTCGTGTATATCGCTTCTTTACGGCGCGAATAAATGGTTAGAGCCTCTCGCGGGCGTGAACGGAAGTCTTGTTCCACTTGACGAAGCTTCGCTCTCTTTGGTGATTCTCGGATTCGCCGTCTTCTTTATATCGATAGTTTCTACCTGTAACTCGCTTCTGAACGCTTACGGAAAACCTCATCTTCCCTTTATCGCGGTTCTTTGCGGTATTGTAGTTCTTATAGCTTCCGAAATTGCTCTTCTTTATAGCCCCTTGGGAATCCAAGGCGCTCCTGCAAGCTCGCTTATTTGCTACTGTATCGTAATGCTGCTCGATATATGGTTCCTTCGCAAATTCTGCGGAGTAAAACTAAAGCTTGCCGGTATGTTCGCCCGTCCCGTGCTTTGCGGCGCAATTTCGGCGGTTACTACATATCTCGCGTATAAAGGCTCGACGGCGCTTTGGATCAAGTATATTTCCGAAAATTCCGATTCGCGCCCTGCGGCATTTTGTATATTGATGGCGTCGGGTATAACTCTCGTTATATCCTACGTTGTAACGGTTCTTGTCTTCCGCGCGATAAAGGAGGACGAGGTGCGTCTTCTCCCGAAGGGCAATACTATTGCCGCACTGCTTATAAAACTTCATTGGCTCAAACCCTGTGTAACCGAGGAACAATATGATTAAAGAGGAACTTCTCGCGAAAAACGAATATAATTTTTACGATCTCGTAAATATAATGAAATGCCTTCGTGCGCCCGACGGCTGCCCTTGGGACAGAGAACAGAATCATCAATCCATACGCCGCGACCTGCTCGAAGAAACGTACGAGCTTATCGAGGGTATAGATAAAGACGATGCAGAAATGATTCGTGAGGAACTCGGCGACGTCCTTTTGCAGGTGGTTTTTCATTCCGAGATAGCCGAGTCCGAAGGAAGATTTGGTATAAACGAGGTGTGCAGCGATGTTTGCCGAAAGCTCATCGTGCGTCATCCCCACGTTTTCGGGGATGTTAAGGTCAGCGGCTCGGAAAACGTGTTGGCTAATTGGGATGCGATAAAGCGAGATACGAAACAGCAAAAGAGCGACACCGAGGTGCTTCGCTCGATATCTCCTGCAATGCCTTCGCTTATGCGTGCCGAAAAGTTAGGCAAGAAGGCTCGGAAATTCGGATTCGATTTCGATGATTCTGCCGAAGCTATGGAAAAGGTTTTCGAAGAAGTCGGCGAGGTTAACGAGGCGATCACCAACGGACAAACCGACTGTATCGAAGAGGAATTCGGCGACCTTTTGCTTGCCGTCGTTAATGCGGCGCGCCTTGCGGGAGTGGATCCCGAACAGGCATTATATAACGCAAATGAGAAATTTTTGAATCGTTTTGAGCGTGTTGAAAAGCTTTGCGTTGCTTCCGGAAAGAGCGTTACCGAGGCTTCGCGTGAGGAAAAAGAGCGTTTTTGGAGCGAAGCAAAGCAAAAATAAGCGAAAAATCGACCTTTTGTGCCGTCAAAATGCTAAAAAAGTGTAAAAAACCCTTGATAATGGGGAAAAATGATGTTATAATACGGTATAAATATTTAAGTTGAAAGGAATTAATTATTATGAACAAATCCTCTCTCGTAGAATTTGTAGCTACCAATGCCAACCTTAAGAAGAAAGATGCTGAAGCAGCAGTAAACGCTATGTTCAAGGCTATCGAAACCGAACTCGCTACCGGCGGTAAGGTACAGATCGCAGGCTTCGGTTCCTTCAAGGTTAAGGAAAGAGCTGAAAGAGTAGGCCGCAACCCCAAGACCAAGGAAGCTATCACCATCCCCGCTTCCAAGGCTCCCGCTTTCGTTGCAGGCAAGGATCTTAAGGACGCTGTTAATAAATAAGTTTTTTTGTAAGGCGGGGATACAACCCCGCCTTATTAATCTTTAGGTGTTTTAATGAGATTAGATAAATATCTTAAAGTTTCGCGTATAATTAAACGTCGCACCGTGGCTAATGAAGCCTGTGGTGAAAACCTTGTTTCGGTAAACGGTAAGGTTGTCAAACCTTCTTATGATGTGAAAATCGGCGATGTTATCGAGGTTAAATACGGTACTCGCGCTACCAAATTCCGCGTCGTAGCCATAAACGAAACTACAAAAAAGTCCGAGGCTTCGGAAATGTACGAGGTCGTGGAATAATTTTTCCTCCTCCGTCATATTAATTAATATGTATAACACGGAGGACTATTTATGAATAAACATTCTCTTTCGCTCGACTCGAGATCTTCGCTTAATATAACCGCTGTTGATGATGTGCTGAGCTTTGACGAAACGCTTGTCAGCCTTTCCGTCGGAGAAGCGGTGCTCAATGTCAGCGGCGAGGGTCTGTCTATAAAAAACCTTTCGCTTGAGGACGGCAACGTTACCGTCAACGGAAAAATAAGCGCTATCGTTTATTTTGATGATTCTCCGCGTAAAAAACGTTTCTCTATTTTCGGACGGTAATTGCCGTGAAATATCTCGGTTCGTCCTTCGCTCTTGTTGTTGCGTCGTTTGTGTTGGGTGCAGTTTTGTGTGCTGTATACGACCTGTTCCGTGTGTTTAGATTACGACGAAAAACGAATGCCGTTTTGCTGTTCGTGAGCGATATCGTTTATTCTGCGATAGTGTCGCTGTCGCTGTTGTTGCTGTATTTTAACTTTACCTACGGACGCGTTCGCGTATACGCGTTCGCCGTTGTCCTTCTCGGCTTTCTCGCCTGGCGCTTTACTGTAAGTCGCCTTGCAATTAATCTGTGCCTTAGATTTATGGATTTTGCCGCGAGGGTGTTAAATTCGTCAAAAATGCGTATAGTTCGTTTCCTTAAACGAACGTTGCGCCGTATATATACCGATTTTTATTGCCGTTTTACGATCAAAAGCTCGAGAAACGGTTTTCGGAAAGGAAGTAAAAAATGAAACAAAAAAGACCGGTTCGCACAAGTCTTATTATAAGAACGGCGTTTACCCTTATATTTATTTTTCTGTTGGTTTCGGTGATTAACCTTCAGGTTGAGATGAACGAACTTCGTAAGGAGCGCGATGCGCGTCTTGAGCAGGTTCAGCGTCTTCAGGACTCTATCGATGAGCTTGAACTCCGTATCGCCGAACCTATCGACGATGAATATATCGAACGCGTCGCGCGTGAACTCGGCTACCGTAAACCCAACGAGGTTATTTATAGGAATAATATTCCCGAATAATTAAACGGAGGCTGGAATTAATGGCATATTCTTTGGGAGAACGCGTTACAGGTATCGTAAGCGGTGTTACCGACTACGGAGCGTTCGTCCGTCTGCCGGACGGAAGTACGGGTATGATCCATATTTCCAAACTGTCCCACGATTATATCAGCGATATACGAAGCGTTATAAAAAGGGATGACGTTGTTACCGCTACTGTTATTTCTGATTCCGACGGTAAGCTGGCGCTTTCGCTTATAGCGGATTCGCCTAAGCCGAAACGAACGCCTCGCCCCGAAACAACCGATTTTGAATCGATGCTTTCTTCTTTCAAATCCGAAAGCGATAAAAAGCTCGCCGCCCTTAATCGCGCGTCCCGATCGCGCCGCAAAAAAAGATGAACAAAAACTCTTTGCTGATCAAAGCAAAGAGTTTTTTGTATATATTTGACAAATTGCAACTAAAAAAATCGCAACTGTTGACATAAACGTGCATATGTGGTATCATATTTACAGACAGATAGCTGTCAAAAATATGTTTGCGGTATTATCTTTACCGTATAACAGGAGGTGCGATTTATGAAAATAAGAATCATCACTAAGAAATTCACTCTTACCGACGATGTGCGCGAATGGATCGAAAAGAAGCTTAGTAAGTTCGATAAGTTCTTCCCCGAGGATACCGATGCCGCAGTTACGGTAAGCAGCACCAAAATCGGCGAAAGAATCGAGATTACGATTTATCGCAACGGCTCGATATTCCGCTCGGAGGTTTCCGATAAGGATTATAAATGCGCTCTCGATACCGCTGTTGAAAATATCGAGCGCCAAATCAGAAAAAACCGTACCAGACTTGAAAAGAAGATCCACGTTAAGAAGGAATATTTTGCCGAAGCTGAGCTTGCCGAAGCAGAAGATGCGATCAACGTAGGTAAAGTAAAACGCTTCGAAATGCAACCTATGTCTGTCGAGGAAGCGATTCTCCAGATGAATCTTCTTCAGCATAATTTCTATATGTTCCTTAATGCCGATACCGAGAAATATAACGTTGTATATAAACGCTCCGACGACGATTACGGTATAATCGAACCTGCATAATGTTTGTAAAAAAAAGGCCGAGGCTTGTCCTCGGTCTTTTTTTGTTATTCAGCTTGAGAAAGCTCATCTCCGTAATATCTGTCTTCATCCGTGAAATAATCGGGTAATTTCAACGGCTCGGGAAGCCTGAGCTTGAGCGCTACGTCGGATTTTCCCAAATCCGAGGAAACCTTGCATATCATTTTATCGTTGTCATACGTAACGTCGATTCCGTTGACGTAGTTTTCGATAAGTACAACCGGAATCAAATATTCGCCGTCGCGGTAAAGGATCGGCGCGGCAATACGGATGGGATTTCCGTTTATCGTAACGAGCGATGAGTTTTTGTTGCATTCGATGGTGTTGTCGGTGCCTATAAGATAAAGCGTCGCATCATCACCGTCGCCTGCGAGTCCGAACGAGCCTATTTCCGCGAGATATTCAAAGGGGATGTATAAACCGAACTCGGTATTTGCCGTTTCGGCGTCAAGCTTATATAAGGTTCTGTCGTCATAAATGACGTTTAATGAATAAATATCGGTGTTTTCGACAGTGTCGTTGAAAGAATAAAGTATTAATCCTGCGACAAAAAGACTAATTCCCAAATAAAATGCCAAGAATACTATAAGGATAGCAAGAATCTGAGAAAAGCGTCCGCTTTCACGAGGCTCTTTTCTTTTTGTGCGTTTGCTTTTTTGGGATTTGGCGCGCTTTGACGTTTTTGCGGAGGATTTCTTTTTGGGACGTTTGGCGGGAACGGAAGAGCCCGCTTCGTTGGCATCAACCTTTTCGATTGTTTCTTCGCTCATTATATTACGCTCCCTCCCATTTGAATTGATATATAGTATTCTATCATATAAAATCCAAAAAATAAAGAGCGAAATAACCTTTTTTGAAAATTTACATATTCTGTTTTTGAGAAAATAGGAAGGGGAACTTTTGTGAGCGATATTACGAAGCGATTTGCGGACGGTACCAGGCGTGTTATAACAGCCGCTTTGCTTAGTGCGAAGGAATTGGGCCATACTTACGTGGGAAGTGAGCATTTGCTTCTCGGTATACTTCGAGAAAACGGCGGAACTCCTGCGAAACTGCTTTCCGAGCGTGGGATAGATTACGATTCGGTGAAAAAACGAATAATCGGTATAGTGGGAATGGGGTGTAAGACCATTCTTTCGGGCGATGATATGACACCTATCTGTCGAAGGATAATTCTTCGCGCTTCGGTTATTGCCGGCGAAGAAATGGCGGTGAGTGTCGGCGTGGAGCATCTCCTTATAGCGTTGCTCAGCGAGGAGTGCGTTGCTACTCGTATAATAGAAGAATCGGGAGCAGATGTGGATGAGCTTCTTTCTGTGTTGGAGAAGCTTTATGGAGATGATCTTGTGAATATCGAGACCGAGGAAGTGTACTTCCCAAAAATAAAACCGAAAAAATCTACGCCGTTGCTCGATGCCAATGCCTGCGATCTGACCGAAAAGGCACGTCAAGGAAAGGTCGACCCGGTAATAGGGCGGGAAAAGGAAGAGGAACGGCTGATTTCGATTTTGCTGAGACGCTCAAAAAATAACCCCTGCCTTGTCGGCGAGGCGGGTGTCGGTAAAACCGCAATAGTCGAGTCCGTGGCGGCGCGTATCGCATCGGGTAATGTCCCGCGCGAGCTTGCCGATAAACGGATAATGAGCCTTGAAATTTCTATGGTTGTTGCAGGCACGAAATATCGCGGTGAATTTGAAGAAAAGATAAAAAATATCGTCGAAGAGGTGCGCTCGGCGGGCGATGTGATTCTGTTTATCGATGAGCTCCATACAATAGTCGGCGCGGGCGGAGCCGAGGGTGCGATAGATGCCTCTAATATATTAAAGCCTGCGCTCGCACGCGGGGAAATAAGGCTTATCGGAGCGACGACTCTGAAAGAATTCCGCGAAAGCATCGAACGCGATAAAGCGCTGGAACGTCGTTTTCAGCCTATAAACGTTCCCGAACCCGATGTGGATAAGTGTATAAAGATGATAGAGGGCCTGCGTAAGAAATACGAGGTCTATCACGATGTTGCCATCTCCGATGAGGCAATAACTGCCGCTGTAACACTATCTAAAAGATATATAACCGACCGATTTCTGCCTGATAAAGCTATAGATCTTATCGACGAATCTGCGGCTGTGCTCAAGATGAGCAGAAGCGGAAGACGTAAGCCGGTGCTCCTCGAAAGCGATATATCGCTCTCTGTTGAAAGACGTACCGGAATTCCGGCAGCCGAGGTTTGCGGAAGTGAATCCGAAAAGCTGACAGCACTCGAATCGGCACTCAAAAAGCGTATAATCGGCCAGGACGAGGCAATAGATGCGATATGCGCTTCGATGAGAAGGGCGCGTTCGGGAGTCAGAAACGGCGGAAGACCTATCGGATCCTTGCTTTTCATCGGGAGCGCGGGAGTAGGGAAAACCGAATGCGCAAAAATTCTTGCGGAATCGGTTTTTAACAGCGACAAAGCGTTTATAAGGCTGGATATGACCGAATTTTCCGAGCCTCACAGCGTTTCTAAGCTGATCGGTTCACCACCCGGTTATGTCGGATTCGGCGAGGGCGGCTCGCTTACCGAACGGGTGCGCCGTAACCCGTATTCGCTGGTTCTCTTTGATGAGATCGAAAAGGCGCATCCCGATGTTCGCGCACTTCTTTTGCAGATACTTGATGAAGGAATATTGACCGATTCGCTGGGGTTGACGGTGAATTTTGAAAATACGATTGTAATTATGACCGCGAACTGCGGAAATTCGGCGGCGGGAATAGGCTTCGGAGCGGATAAATCGAGAAACGGTTCTGCGGAATCGTCTAAGCTGTTTGCACCCGAATTTGTGGACAGGGTGGATGAAACGGTACTTTTCCGCGACCTTTCCCGCGACGAGCTTGTTGATGTTGCGAGAACGCGACTTGAGGAATTTTGCCGTCGATTGAAGGAGAAGGGAATGTCTGTTGAATATGCCGAGGACTTTCCGCAGACTGTTGTTGCGATCGCAGAAAGCAAAAGCGCGCGTGCGGTTGCGCGTACGGCGACACGCTTTGCCGAAGATGCGGTTTCGAAGCTTTTGCTTTGCGGAGAAAAGGTCGGAGACGAAACTGTAACACTTATAATAAAAAACCGTCGTGGATATGCAAAAATAAAGCAAAACACCTATTGACAAAGGGTAAATAGTAGTGTATAATACGGGCTGTAAAGAAAAATGCTTTACAGCCTTTTTGGCTGAGGAAAGGAGCGCGTATGAACGGAGACCGTGCTTATGTCTGCCGACTCATCGATATATACGGTAACGCGCTGTCCGACCGCCAGAGGGATGTTGTCGATCTTTATTATAATGAGGATCTCTCGCTTGCCGAAATCAGCGAGCATTGCGGAATAACACGCCAGGGTGTGCGCGATGCTATACGACATGCTGTCGAAACGCTTGAATCGCTTGAAAACGCACTCGGGTTCTCGGCAAAAAGCGAAAAAGTCGCGTTGCTTGCGGCAACTATCGTGTCCTCTGATGACGTTTCGGAAATGCGAAAGCTTGCCGAAGCAATAATAGGAGAACTGTAATGTTTCAAAGTCTTGTCGAAAAGATGTCCAACGCCTTTTCGAAATTCCGTAATAAGGGTAAGCTTACCGAAGCTGATGTAAAGGCCGGTATGCGCGAGATCAAGCTCGCCTTGCTCGAAGCGGACGTTAACTTTAAGGTCGTTAAGGAATTTATCTCCCGTGTTTCCGAACGCGCTGTCGGCGACGAAGTGCTCGAAAGCCTTCTTCCTGCCCAGCATATCGTTAAAATAGTTAACGAGGAACTCGTTACCCTTATGGGCGGTACTAACCAAAAATTAAATATCGCTCCCAAGCCTCCGACCGTTATACTTATGTGCGGTCTTCAGGGTTCGGGTAAAACTACCCACTGCGGTAAGCTCGCAATGATGCTTAAGAAGCAGGGAAGAAACCCTCTTCTTGTCGCTTGCGATATCTATCGTCCTGCAGCGATTACTCAGCTTCAGGTCGTCGGCGAAAAAGTCGGTGTTCAGGTTTTTGAGCGCGGAACAGCCGACCCCGCCGCTACTTCTCAGGAAGCTATCAAGCATGCGATCAAATACGGCTTTGACACCGTAATAATCGATACCGCCGGCCGACTTCACGTTGATGAAGAGCTTATGGCTGAGCTTAAACGCGTTAAAGAGGTTACCGAGCCTACCGAAATTCTCCTTGTTGTCGATGCTATGACCGGTCAGGACGCAGTTAACGTTGCTCAGAGCTTTAACGATCTGCTTGATATAACCGGTGTTATCCTTACCAAGATGGATGGCGATACCCGAGGCGGTGCCGCGCTTTCGGTTAAGTATATAACCGGTAAGCCCATTAAATTTATCGGTACCGGAGAAAAGCTCGATTGTATCGAACCCTTCCATCCCGACCGTATGGCTTCCCGTATTCTCGGTATGGGCGACGTGCTTACTCTTATCGAAAAGGCTGAACAGCAAATCGATGAGAAAAAGGCGCTCGAAATGGAAAAACGTCTCCGCGAGCAATCCTTTACGCTTACCGATTTTCTTGATCAGCTTGCAACGATCAAGGATATGGGCTCGATGGATTCGCTCCTCGGTATGATGCCGGGTGTAAACCCTGCCGCGTTAAGCAACGCAAAAATTGATGAAAAGGCACTTGCACACACCGAAGCGATAATCCTTTCGATGACTCCGTATGAGCGTAATCACCCCGATGTGCTTAACGCTTCGCGTAAACGCCGTATTGCGGCAGGTAGCGGACGCTCCGTTGAGGAAGTAAACCGCTTGTTGAAGCAATATGAACAAACAAAACAGCTCATGAAACAAATGATGGGCAAAAACGGAAAAGGCAAAAGAGGGAAATTCAAATTCCCATTTTGACATAAAAAATATTTTTTAATTTTTTGGAGGAAACTCAAATGGCAGTTAAAATCAGACTCAGAAGAATGGGCGCTAAGAAGGCTCCCTGCTACAGAATCGTTGTTGCGGATTCCAGATATCCCCGCGATGGCAGATTTATCGAAGAAATCGGCTTCTACAATCCTATGAAGGAACCTGCAGAAGTTACCGTTGATTCCGAAAAGGCTAAAAAGTGGATCAGCAACGGCGCACAGCCTACCGAAACCGTAAGATCTCTTCTTAAGAAGAGCGGAGTGTTGGATTAATGAAACAGATTCTTCTCGATATCACTAAGGCTATTGTCGAGGATCCCGATTCGGTAGTGGTTACCGAAAAGGTAAGCGGTGATACCGTTGTTCTCGAGCTTTCGGTGGCAAAGCATGATATGGGCAGAGTCATCGGCAAAGAGGGCAAGATCGCTAAGAGCATCCGTACCGTTATGCGTGCGGCTGCGGCGAGAGAGAACAAACGCGTCATCGTTGACATTATCTGATCCGATGAAACGATTTCTTGAAGCAGGAAGGCTTAATTCTCCGCGCGGACTTAAAGGTGAGCTTCGCTTCGACTGTTGGTGCGACGGCATCGACTTTCTCGAAGGTGTGAAATATCTTTACCTCGATAAAGAGGGTAAACGTCCTTTGGAGGTTAAGGCCTTCCGCGAAACCGTTGGAACGGTTGTTTTTGTCGGTTATGAGGACCGCAACACCGCTGCGGCACTCACCGGAAGAACCGTATATTTTGATAGGGAGGAAATCGTTCTTCCCGAGGGTGTATTTTATAATGATGACCTTATCGGTGTGTCGGTAAAAGACGAAACCACCGGTTCCGTTATTGGTACCTTGACACGAATCGATGAGGGTGTTGCTTCGAATATATATTATGTCGAAGGCGAAAAGAGTTATATAATACCCGCTGTCGATCAATTTGTCGTCAGCGCAGACCCCGAAAACGGTATAATAGTCCGTCTTATCGACGGTTTGGAGGCGTAAGGATGAACTTTGAGGTACTTACGCTTTTTCCCCGTTCTTTGGAACCTATATTCGAATCGAGTATTTTGGGCAGAGCATCCGCAAAAGGCTTGATAAGTATTAACTGTACAGACATCCGTGATTATACGCTCGATAAACACCGACGTGTCGACGACGCTCCTTATGGCGGAGGTTACGGTATGGTTATGATGTGTCAACCGGTTGTTGACTGTATTCGAGCTGTAAAGTCGCGGTTGAACGGTACTTCGAGGGTGATTTATATGTCGCCTCAGGGTGCGCTTTTGACTCAGAAAAAAGCCGAAGAGCTTACGAAATACGATAACCTCATCCTCCTCTGCGGACATTACGAGGGGATAGATGAGCGTATTATCGAGTTGGAGGTCGACGAGGAATTGTCGGTCGGCAACTACGTCCTTACAGGCGGAGAATTGCCTGCCGCAATCGTTGTTGATTGCGTTTCACGTCTTATCGACGGTGTTTTGCCGTCTTCCGAATGTTATTCCGAAGAAAGCTTGCAAAACGGTCTTTTGGAACACGCGCAGTATACAAGACCGCGTGTTTTCGAAGGACTTGAGGTTCCGGAGGTGCTTATAAACGGCGACCACGCCAAACAGCGCCGATGGAAAGAAGAACAAAGTTTGATCCGTACCGAAAAAAAGCGTCCGGATCTTTTGGAGAATTGTGATGAACAGAGCGAGGAGAAAAACTCATAAAACAGGCAGAATGAAAAGGCTCGTCAATGAGAGTCTTGTTTTGTCGGGCACTCGCTTTGTTTCCTCTCACGTGGTTCGGTTTTTTGAAACCGGATTGGCTTCGCCCATACTTAAATCGGCAAAAAAGACAGACGATTTTGTGCGCGATAAAATTACCGGTCCATTGTTTAAGAAAACCGAACTGCGTAAGAATATCACCCAACCCCTGCGTAATTTGATTTCACTTTTGTTTTCCAGAAGCGTTGTTTTCGGAAAACTTTGCGAGCTGCGTACCGCGGCTTTGAATGCGACTTTAAGAAGCATCGGAATCTTCCTGATAACTTTCGGCGTTTATGCCGCCGCGATGTTCTTTGCAAAGCATTATATGGCTTTGACGCTCGGCTCGTCTGATACAAACGATCTTATTTTTGCGGCGATAACCTTTATAGTAGGTCTTATCCTGACTGTATTCGGAGATAAAAGTATCTTATCTTCTGTCGGCACAAGCAGAATCGTCGGAACGCTTTTGGATACCTGCCTCGGCATAAATGAATCGTCGTTCAATACTTCTAAAAAGACTTCCTCGCGTACGGCGGCGAGTGTGAGTTTTTTGCTCGGTTCGATTTTCGGTATATTGACACTGTTCTATTCACCGCTTAACGTTATCTGTGCCTGTGCAGCGTTTTTGATGTTCGTTGCGGTTATGAATATACCCGAATTCGGCCTTATGTCGATAATTTTCACGGTGCCCTTCGCTCCCGTGGAGCTGACCGCTCTGCTTTGCGTTGTTACCGTTGCTTCGTACACATTGAAGTGTTTGCGTCTTAAGCGGAATTTCCGTTTCGGAAGTGCAGATGCTGTTGTGTTGGTGCTGTTTGCTCTCGTTTTTCTGGCATCGATTGCTTCTGACGGCGGTATGAATAAAGGCAAGTGGTATTTGCTTTCGTTCTTTGCGATATATTTCCTGGCGAAGAATCTTATAAGCTCGGAACGCTTGCTTTCCCAAACGTTTAATTCGTTGACATCCGGCTTGCGTATAGGTATGATTCTTTACGTTCTCGGTGAATATGCGATGTATATCCCCCATGAACTGATGCGCGAAACGGCTTTTTCGCTGTCTGAGAATATCTTTTCGCCGGATATGCTCGTTATTATGGCGGTTGTAACATTGCCATTTTCGTTTTCTCTTTGCGCAAAGGGAGGCAGAAAACGACGCGAAATACGAACCTTCCTTCTTGTCGCGATTACGGCAATTTTGATAGATAGCTTCGTTTTCTATTCGTTGGCATTGATTTCGTTGTTTATCTACGTTATGATGGCATATAAAGCTCCTGCGGGTGCATTGCTCGGCGGAACGATAGTGTTGCTCCCTGCTTTCGTGATAATTTCCAAACTTGTTTCCTCATCAGCGATTCCCGTTGGAAATGAGGTTGTTTACGATTCGGTTCTTGGTTTCGGTGAATTCGAAGGCTCGGTCAATTATTGGAGCGCTTTCGTTGATATAAACGGCGTGCTGTGCGCCGTGGTATTTGCCGTCGCTGTGATCCTGGTTATTCATCGTGTGCTGGGGTGTATGGCGATCAACGGCCGTTCCGAAGCTTCGAGAGGCTGTGGCACGGTGCTTGCTTCGGCGATAATGATGTTGGTTTGCTCGCTTTTGTTCAATCCTTTCGCAGACCTGCGGATAATTGCTGTTATGTGGTTTGTGTTGGGTTTGTGCGGTTCGGTATATGCTATTTATACGAACCCCAAATATTCTTCTCGGGAGGTATAGATCGTGCAAAAACGTAAGGTTAAAGTTAATGTTCTCGATTTCGCGATATTTATAGCGATTCTGTGTTCGGTTGCCGCGCTTATTTTTCACGACACTATCGACGAGATCTTCGAACAACCGGAAATTACAAAAATCGAAATATCCGTGGTTGCCGACTCGCTTCCCGATGACGCATCTTCGATTCTCGTTGCAGGGAAGAGCGTTATTTTGAAGATGAAGGATAATGACGGAACCGATATCGAAACGACCTTAAAATCGGTAAAAACCGATTCCAAAGGGGATACAACATTTACGGTTACCTGCTCCGGATATAAAAAACTCGGACGTTATTATATCGAAAACGGTGAGAAGCTTAATATAAACGGAAATTATGTTTTGGATTTCGGTGATATAAAGCTCGATTGCGTTCTCGATTCGGTGTTGACACCTTCTGATAGATAATATCGACAAAAAACGGTTGGCTTGGCTTGTGTATTTCGGCAAATCATCCATCAAGTTTCTATTGATTTGAGATGATCTGTTTGGTATAATAAAGACACATGGGGGTATAACTATGACTACTAAGAATATCGAGATTCAAAATTCTGTGGGTCTCCATGCAAGACCTGCCACATATTTCATCCAAAAAGCCAATTCCTATCGCAGCTCCGTCTGGGTTGAAAACGGCGACCGCAGAGCAAACGCGAAGAGTTTGTTGGGCGTCCTTTCGCTCGGCATTTCTAAGGGTGATATAATTACTATCCTCGCTGACGGCGTGGATGAAGAAGCTGCAGTCGACGGTCTTGTTGCCCTCATTCTCGGCGGCTTTAACGAATAATATAGAAAAAAGCCTTGAGCATTTTGTTCAGGGCATTTTTTGTAGGTGTATGATATGACTCGCGAAGAGCTTTTTGAAAAGGCAAAATTGCTGCCTGCCACCCCCGGCGTGTATATAATGCGTAACAAATCCGGCAGGATTATTTATGTCGGCAAATCAAAGGCTCTGAAAAACCGCGTTTCGAGCTATTTTGCTCCCTTCTCCGACCATCGCGGCAAAACTCGGCGTATGGTCGAATCGGTTAACGATTTTGAGGTTTATTATACTCTTACCGAGCTTGAAGCGCTTATTCAGGAAAACCAATTCATTAAACAATTCCAACCGCGTTATAATATTAAATTAAAGGACGGCGGCGGATATCCTTATATAAGAATGTCCAATTCCGCCTATCCCGAGTTTTCGATAGTATATAAACGTACCTCGGGTAACGATAAATATTTCGGACCCTATTCCTCTCATAACGTGGCTAAAAATATTCTGGAAACCGTAAGAAAAGCGTTTTCGCTCCCTTCCTGCGGAAAAACCTTTCCGAAGGATATCGGCAGGGGCAGAGAATGCCTTAATTATCATATCGGACGCTGTTGCGCGCCCTGCGTTAAAGGTAATGTGTCGTCGGAGGAATACCGCGAGCTTTGTGCGCGTGCCGCAACGCTTCTTAAGGGCGACGGAAAAAAGCTGCTGTCTCAGCTTGAGTCCGATATGGAGGTTGCATCGGAAGGCCTTAATTTTGAGCTTGCCGCTAAATTGCGAGATTGCATTTATGCGATAAAAAAACTAAACGATAAACAGCAAATAGTTTGTGCACCCAACGTAGAAGCGGATATAATCGGTATCTACGCCGATGACCTCGGAAGTGCGGTTTCGCTCCTGTTCGTTCGTAACGGTGCCATTGTCGACCGCGAAAACTTTTTTTTCGGTGCGGATGAAATTATAAGCAGTACAGCGCTTGTCTCGCTGTTTCAGCGTTATTATGATCTTCGCGGATATATTCCGAAACGTATCTATATCGATTACGCTTTGGACGAGGCGGATATAACGCTTCTTGCCGATTGGCTTACCGAAAAGGCGGAATATAAGGTTTCGGTGATCGTTCCCGAACGCGGAGATATGCGTGCGCTTGCGGTTCGTGCGAGCGAAAACGCAAAACAGCTTCTGCTTCATAAACGAGCAAGCGAGGATAGAAAAAAGGATTTCCTCGTTTCGCTTGCCGCTTTGCTGGGGCTCGAGGTCGTTCCCGACAGAATCGAATCCTACGATATTTCTCATTCCGCGGGCGACTATACTACCTGCGGTATGATCGTGCTCGAGCACGGTTCATTTGCTAAGAAAAAATACCGTTCGTTCAATATACGCACCGTAAACGACGGTAACGATCTTGCCGCGCTTGACGAATGTATAAGAAGACGCTTTTCCCATGATCCCGATGAATCGGGTTGGGAATATCCCGACCTTATGTTGATTGACGGCGGTGTTAATCAGGTGAATCGGGCGAAGAGTATTCTTTTCGAATTCGGGATAAATATCCCCGTTTTCGGTATGATAAAGGATGAACACCATAAAACACGGACTCTGACCGACGGCGACGGAGAGATATCTCTTATTACCCGCCAGGACGCTTTTGTGTTTATATATAAGATTCAGGAAGAGGTCCATCGCTATTCTCTTTCGCTTATGGATGCCAAACGCCGTAATGCCGTAAAGAAGAGCAGCTTGACCGAGATCAAGGGCATCGGTGCAACCAAAGCGAACGACTTGATGCTTCATTTCGGAACGCTTAATGCATTGAAAAACGCCACAAAAGACCAATTGATCGAAGTAAAGGGTATAACCGAGCCGATAGCTGAGGCTATACTCGATTATTTCGGAAAGGAACAAAATGAGAATAATAACGGGAAAAGCGAGGGGAACTAAATTAAGAACCCTCGAGGGAAAGGATACGCGTCCTACAACAGAGGTTTGTAAGGAAGGTATCTTTTCGGCAATACAATTCGACCTTCAGGACAGAACCGTCCTTGATCTTTTCGGCGGTTGCGGTCAAATGGCGCTCGAAGCGCTCTCGCGCGGAGCTGAGCGTGCCGTTATAATCGATGCCTCGCGTTCTGCCTGCGAGGTTATAAAGGATAACGCGACTAAAACCAAGCTTATGAAACAATGCCGTGTTGTCTGTGCCGATTGGAAGGAATATTTGAGGGGTGCCGCCGGCAGAGAAAAGTTCGGACTCGTTTTGCTCGATCCGCCTTACGCTGAGGGGATTCTTGACGATATTCTCCATAGATTGCAATATTCCGAACTACTTGCTGAAGATGCAATAATCGTTGCCGAATCCGATAAAGACGGTGTTCCTGCGCCGATCGACGGCTGGGCATCCAGACTCTATCGCTATGGCAAATCTTACGTAACTATTATGCGTCCTTTGGAGGCTGATGAATAATGAAAACTGCCATTATTTCGGGCACATTCGATCCGATAACCGTTGGGCATCTCGATGTTATCGAGCGCGCTTCTAAACTTTTCGATAGAGTTGTGGTTGCGGTTTCGTCGAACACCGAGAAAAAGTGCTTTCTTCCTGACGAAATTCGGTTCGAAGCGGCGAAACAAAGCGTAGCTCATCTCGAGAATGTCTCTGTCGAGCTCTGTAACGGCCTTCTCGCCGAATTTTGCAAAAAATATGAAGAACCGGTCATCGTCCGCGGAGCGCGCACAGGGAGCGAATTTGACTACGAGAGAAGCCTCTTCGTGATCAATAAAGGCTTGGGTGCACCGGAAACGGTTGTGCTTCCTGCCGAGAGCGGTATGGACCATATAAGCTCTACTTATGTGCGCGAATTGATCAAATATAATAAAAGCCTTGTCGGCGCTGTTCCTGACGGAGCGATAAAGGTAATAGAAAAAGTCATTTCGGGAGGTAATATATGATGAAAAAGCTTTTGTCCTTAGTACTTATTTCGATTTTGTGTCTTTCTCTATCTGTTTCGGCTTTTGCCGAATATGCTATTGATAGCGACGGTAATGCGTCCTGTGAAAGCGCGTTGGGCTTTACCTTCAAAATCGATGACCTGAACGGCGAGATAACCGGTGAAGATTCGACTGTCGTTACCACCGATGCGGGTGTTATGGGTATCGGCAGTAAATGGGCGACCTGGTTTATGGCTGAAAAGGTTTCCGACGGTGTATATAAAGCTGTTACCGACGGTGCCGCTATGGGCGGAAACGCGCTCGATATGACTCTTTCCGAAGGTCAGATACTCGTTGTGGTGCATTCTTCTTCGAGCCGTCCCTCTGAGGCGGATAAATATCCCAACTGGGAGTCCAAGGTCGTTGCACGCGCTGTTAAAAAGGGAGATTTCCTTGTGTTCAGCGACGGCATTAACCTCGAAGATGGAACCGGCAGCGGATTTATGAAGGTCGTTACCGAAGAGGAAGCGAACTCGGGTAACGTTGAGTTTTCCGAAGCTCCCGATGAACCTGCGGCCGATGAATCGGTTGAGGGTGAAAATACATCTGAACCCGAAGAGGAATCGATGTATATTGATTACGCACCTTCCGATGTTGTCAAAAGCGAGTCTGAGGTTGTAAAGATCCCCCTCGGTGATCACGATAAAACCTCGCTCGATACTCTTTGGTTAGTGTTGGGAACTATATTACTCTGTGCGGGAATCGTTGTTATCGTTCTGATCATTGTATGGAAACCCAAAAAATCCGATCCTAAGCCCGAAAATAAAGAAGAGTAAATTAGATAATTGGAACAAAAAATCACGGCTCATTTTGCAGTCGTGATTTTTATTTTAACTATAAGCTCGTTTTCGTTTTCCTGCTTGTCCCAGCTTGCTTTGTATCCTGAACAGTGTAAAAGCTTGACCGCCTTGTCGACGGTGTTGAAAAGAACACGCATATCGCGTATAGAGCCTTTAATTTTTGCTCTTTTCTTTTTGGGCTTTTCTTTAACTGCGTTCGGCGCAGGCGGGTTAAGATAGTCGGCGATTATTTTTTCGGTTTCGGGCGCTTGGAGATTTTCGCTGATTATCCTAAGCATAATAGGGCGACGTTCGCGTTCGGAGTTGATCCGTACCAAAGCACGGCAATGCCTTTCGGAAAAACCGTTTTCCAACGCCATAAGCCTCTCTCGTTCGGATAACCTTAAAAGCCTGAGCTTGTTTGATAACGTCGATTGCGATATCGATAATGCCTTCGCGAGCTCGGTTTGAGTCATCTCGGTCATAAGCATAAGCGTTTGCATTGCTATCGCTTCCTCGAAATAGGATAAATCGCTTCTTTGTAAATTTTCGATCAATGCCATCATTGCCGAATCGACTCTGTCAGCTTCGAATACGGTGCATTTTATGTATTTCAGCCCCGCCATTTTCGACGCTCTCCAACGTCGCTCGCCCGCTATGATTTCGTATTTGGTTTCGTTGTCGGACGAGGTTGCCGATTTTTTTACCGCAATCGGTTGAATAAGTCCGTAGTTTTTTATGCTATCCGAAAGAGCACGTAACTCCTCATCGTCGAAAACCCGTCTTGGCTGTAATGGGTTCGGAATAAGACAGTCGATCGGTAGATTTATCGTTTTTTCTCTGCTTTTAGTTTTCAATAATGCATATATGTCCATACTTCGCCCCAAAAAACAAGGATGTGCCAATATATTAGCACATCCCTTATGTCTTATTTTGTTAAAGCGAGTCAGCGAAAGAGTTTTTTCTGACGAAAATATTTGATGCCGTCGCTTTCGATGATTTCTCCTAACGAATAAAAACCGTTTTCGTCGTAAACGCGGAACATTTCGCCGACTTCACCGTGTATACTGCGAAGCTTGCCGAGCTTTATTTTTTCGCCGTGATAGTATAGCCGGTTGAAAAACTCGTCCATACGGGCTTCTCTCAGGTGCATAAACATACTTTCAACAGGTATGAGATGCGAAAGAATCTCCTCTTGGGTCATATCGTTCAAATCGTCGAAGACGATAGCATCCTCGCGTTTGAAAACGCCGACCTCGGTGCGCGACAGCGAGCTCATACAAGCACCGCAACCGAGCTTTTCTCCTATATCAGCACAAAGAGTTCTTATATAAGTTCCTCTCGAGCAGGCAACGTTGAGGAAAAATTCACCGCCGTTGTTTATCGGCTCGCAGGAATATATGTTGACCTTTCGTGCTTTGCGCTCGACGGTTATACCTTCGCGCGCCAGGTCGAGGAGCTTAACACCGCCTACTTTCAGTGCGGAATACATGGGAGGGGTTTGCATTATCTCACCTTCAAACGAGCGTGCAACCTCTGCAAATTCTTCGAAAGAGGGAAGAGAACCCGAATATTTGCTTAAAACGTTACCCGAAATATCCTCGGTGTCGGTAGTTACGCCCAGCTTTATTCCGGCAAAATACCGCTTGTCGTGGTCAACGAGAAATTCACTCGCCTTTACCGCACTGCCGATCATAATCGGTAAAACACCCGATGCCATGGGATCCAGTGTGCCGCAATGACCGATCTTTTTCTGCTTTAGGAGATAACGAAGCTTGGAAATACAGTTGTGAGAGGTGATTCCCGAAGGCTTATCGATTATTATAATTCCGCTCGGTGTGTTCATTTGTCATACTCCGAAAAAAGTTTGCGCACGCATTCGACAACGCTGTCGAAATCATCATCGAGAGAAAATCCCGCGGCGTGTATATGGCCGCCTCCGCCGAACGCGGAAGCCATCACCGCAACGTCGGTATCATCGTTGGAACGAAGCGATACCTTGACTGTATCACCCTTTTTGCGTATTACCGCCGATGCACGCACACCTGCGATTTCGCGCGGAATAGGGTTTATACAGTCGAAATCGTTTTCGTCCGCACCGCATTTTTCTACCTCATCGGGACGGAGCGCAACGATAGCGAAGCTTCCGTCGCGCAAAAGCTCTAAATTCTTGTAAGCTGTTCTTATGAGAGCGACCTGCGGTATTGTTTTGGATTCGAAAAGACGGCGGTTGATGTCGGCAAAATCTATGCCGGTTTCTATACATTTCGCGGCAATCATATAGGTTTCGGCTTTTGTTGCTTCGTATCTGAATCCGCCGCTGTCCGAGCTAATTGCCGTGTAGAGAGAAATTGCAATTTCTTTAGTCAGCACTGCACCGAGTTCAACGGAGAGCATATAAATTATCTCGCCGCACGCGATTCGATCGTCCATGCATAACAGACGTTCGCAGTCGACTGTATTGACCTTGTGGTGGTCGATAGAAAGCTCGAAATGAGTGTTTTCGGCTTTTCCTAAAAGCTTTGTGCTTGCAACATCAACACTTATCGGTGTTAATCCGGGTAGCTCTTCATCAACGAAAATTCCGTCGGAGGGAATGAAGCTCAGCTTTTTCGGTATCCCGTCGGGAGAATATACGAAAGCCTGCTTTCCGAGTGAACGCAAAATGAGCGCAAGCGCGGAAGCGCTTCCGAGAGTATCACCGTCGGGAGAAGCGTGGGTATATATGAGGCAGCCGTCGCACCCCATAAGGAATGCGGCGGCTTCTTTGATATTTATAGGTGTCATAAGGTTAACCCTCTATGTCCTTCAATATTTGCGAGATTTGCATAGCGCGTTCGGTGTTGTTGTCGCGTATGAAGGTGAGCTTGGGGGTGATACGGAGATTAAGACGCTTCGCAAGCGAGCTTCTTATAAATCCCGTAGCCGATACCAATCCTTTTTGAACGCCTTCGTCGTTTCCGAGTACGCTGTAGAATATCTGTGCAACACTCATATCGGGGGCAACGTTTGCGCCGACGATGCTTATGAATGCTCCCGATACTCTCGGGTCTTTTACCTCACGGAGAATTGCGGCAAGCTCAAGGCAAACCGCGTTGTTTAATTTATCCTGCCTGTGTCCGGCCATTAACGTTCAATCTCCTCCATAACAAATGCTTCGAGGATATCTCCGATTTTAATATCGTTGAACTTTTCAAGACCGATACCGCACTCGAAGGACTGAAGAACTTCTTTTGCATCGTCCTTGAATCTCTTGAGCGAAGCAATCTTGTCTTCGTAAATAACGATACCGTCGCGTACAACGCGAACCTGAGCGTTTCTCGAAATCTTACCGTCCTGAACGTAAGAACCTGCGATGGTTCCGACGTTGGGAACGCGGATGGCATTTCTGACTTCGGCGTGTCCGATGACGTTTTCACGGAATTTGGGAGCAAGCATACCCTTAAGTGCTGCTTCGATTTCTTCGATACAGTCGTAAATAACACGATAGGTACGGATTTCAACCTTATCTCTTGCCGCAACGTCAATAGCGTTCTTGTCGGGACGTACGTTAAAGCCTACGATAATAGCGTTGGACGCATTAGCGAGCATAACGTCGCTTTCGGTAATACCGCCTGCTGCCGCGTGGAGGACCTGAACCTTAACTTCCTCGTTGGAAAGCTTGGCGAGGCTGGCTTTGACCGCTTCCGCAGAACCCTGAACGTCGGCTTTGACAATAACGTTAAGACTCTTGATGCCGCTTTCGATTTGAGCGAAGAGGTCGTCAAGGCTGACCTTGTTGCTGTTCTGTTCCTCTTCCTTCTTCTTGGCCTTGCGCTGTTCAGCAAGCTCACGAGCCATTCTCTCGTCGGCAACTGCGGCGAAAAGGTCACCCGCTTCGGGAACTTCGGAAAGACCCATAATTTCTACGGGAACGGAAGGACCTGCTTCCGAAAGTTTTCTGCCCTTGTCGTCGGTCATAACTCTTACTCGGCCGACAGAAGTACCTGCGATGATGATATCACCGTTCTTAAGGGTACCGTTCTGGACGAGAAGGGTAGCAACTGTGCCTTTGCCCTTGTCAAGACGTGCTTCGATAACAACACCCTTTGCGGCTCTGGCAGGATTTGCCTTAAGCTCGAGCATATCCGCAGAGAGAAGAACCATCTCGAGAAGTTCCTTGATACCCTGTCTGTGCAGTGCCGAAATCGGAACACAGATAGTATCTCCGCCCCATTCTTCGGGAACGAGGTCGTATTTTGTAAGCTCGGTTTTGACTCTGTCGGGGTCTGCACCGGGACGGTCGATTTTGTTGATTGCAACGATGATGTTGGTGCCTGCCGCCTTGGCGTGGTTGAT
>JAZSLN010000111.1:0-28265 GCA_045535385.1 Eubacteriales bacterium | reverse complement strand
CTCTGAAGACTCCTCCGAAGATTCCTCTGAAGACTCCTCCGAAGACTCCTCTGAAGATTCCTCCGAAGATTCCTCTGAAGACTCCTCTGAAGATTCCTCTGAAGATTCCTCTGAAGATTCCTCCGACGAAGATCCTATGGGACCTGCTCCCGAGAACCCCATGGCTGCATTCGACATCTCCGTTGATGGCGGCTACAAAGCAGGCGAAACCCTTACTGTTACCGTTACCATCAAGGATGTTAAGTTCGAAAAGGGCTTGAACGCTATCATGGCTACCTTCGTATATGACACCAGCATCCTTACTATTGAAAACGGTACCGAATCCTCCGGTGCTCTCGACTGCCTCACCGCAGCTCCCGGCAACGAATGGTTCCAGGAAAACTTCTCCAAGCTCGAAGCTGACGGCACCATCACCCTTGCTACCATGGGTGGTATCGCTGAACAGAACATCTACGCTAAGGACGGCGACATCGTATTTACTCTCAACTTCACTGTTGCAGAAGGCACTACCGGCGATATTCTCTTCTATGTATCCAATGTCGACTGTCTCGCAATGGGCGACGATGACTTCGTAACTCAGCATCCTGTTGCAGGCGCTGAACTCGTAGTTTCCGAAGCTGAAGATGTAGAATCCTCCGAAGATTCCTCCGAAGATTCCTCTGAAGATTCCTCCGAAGATTCCTCTGAAGATTCCTCCGAAGATTCCTCCGAAGATTCCTCCGAAGATTCCTCCGAAGACTCCTCTGAAGATTCCTCCGAAGATTCCTCTGAAGACTCCTCCGAAGATGACTCCTCCGAAGATGATTCCTCCGAAGATGATTCCTCCGAAGAAGATTCTTCTGTAGAAGATTCCTCTGTAGAAGATTCCTCTGAAGAAGACTCCTCCGAAGAAGAATCCAAGACTCCTGAAACCGGCGATGCTTCCAGCTTGATCGTATTTGCTGTTCTTGCTCTCATCGCTCTTGCAGGTTCTGCTGTAGTTATTAAGTCTCGTAAATAATCGAGCTAAATAATAAATAGCTTTTAAGGCGGCGCTTATGCGCCGCCTTTTTTTGTCAGCAAACAAAATGGAATTTATTGACAAGTAATAAAACGTGTGATATAATTTGCGTAAATGGGAAACCATAAAATATCATTAAGAAAGGAAAACAAAAAAATGAAGAAGACACTCTCTATCTTCCTTGCGGTTATGATGATTTCTGTTCTCTGCGCTACTCTCGTTGTTTCTGCGGACGCTCAGAAGTTTTATGTAACCGATTTCGACTTCGAAGGCAACGGTTATACCGGCACTGAAGGTATGATCTTCACCGAAACCGATACCGTCGGCGCATGGTGGACTCGCGCGGCTTTCGCTCCTGTAGAAGGCGCTGAAAACGTATGGAAGGTTGTTGCTGTTAACAATCCTGATGGTACCGGCGAAGGTGTTGCACCTCTCGCGGTTCCCGAAGGAGGTTTCGTTTGGGCGCTCCACTTCAGCTGTGCTGATGCTACCGCTCTTCCTTACCTCGCTGCTCTTACTGTTGACGGCATGTACACCATCACCGGCTTCGATCTTGCTAACAAGACCTGTGCTGATGATGCTACAATCGCTCCCTTCGAAGGCACTATCGAACCCCCTGCACCCGCTGCAGAATGGAAAGACCTCTGGTTGACTCACTACAACAATAATACTGTTGAAGGTTCCGGCGTTGTATTTACCGAAGCTTATACCGGCGCAGGTTGGTGGTACCACGTAGCGTTTGCTCCTGTTGAAGGAAGCAAGAATGCTTACGAAATCGTTGCTGTTTCCGACGGTACTCCCGATGGTAACGGTGTTGCACAGGCTCTTCCTGAAGGCGGTTTTGTATACTGCCTTAACTATGGCAACAATTACGGTGACGTTGATTACACTAGCGAAAACGTAAATAACATGATTGCTGACGTCAAGGACAACTGGAAGATCGGCGATAAGTTCGTATTCAAGGGAATCGACTTTGCAAACAAGACCGTTCCTACCACTACCCCTGATGTAGAATGGTATAAGGATGGCGAATACGTTTGCACCGCTCAGTACAAGGTTTACGAACCTGCTATTGACGACGTTGAAACCGACGACGAATCTGAAGACGAATCCGAAGATAAGACTCCTGAAGCAGGCGATGCTTCCTCGATGATCGTATTCGCGGTTATCGCTCTCGTTGCTATCGCAGGCTCTGCTGTTGTTATCAAGACTCGCAGATAATAAAATTTTCTGAAAAAGAGGGCGGAAACGCTCTCTTTTTTTCAAAAACGTTCCGTATACATTGACAACAAAATTTTCCTGTGATATAATCTCGGTATTGGGAAACCATAAAATATCATTTAGAAAGGAAAAACAAAATGAAAAAGACACTCACACTCGTTCTTGCTGCAGTTATGCTCGTAACTGTTTGCGCAGCTTTCTCTGTATCTGCTGATGCTGAAAGCTTCGTAGCAAATTCGTGGAACCCTGCTTCTGCCGATCTTACCGGTCAGGAAGGCGTTATCTACACCACTACCAACGGTAATAACGGTTGGTGGCACACCGTTGCTTTCGCTCCTAACGGCGAAAACTGGGAAGTAGTTGCTACTACCACTCCCGACGGAACCGTTCTCGATATTCCCGAAGGCGGCTTCGTATGGGCTCTCCACGATACCGGCCCTCACAATTGGGAATTCATCGATTCTCTTCAGGCGGGCGAAGTTTACGTTATCACCGGTCTCGATATCGCTAATCAGACCTGCGCTGACGACGCTACCATCGCTCTTTACGACGGTTCTTCCGAACCCTCTGAACCCTCTGAACCTGTAGAATATCCCGAATGGTCGAACTTCTTCCTCTCTCACTACAACGACGGCAACGTTGAAGGTGCAGGCGTTATCTTCACCGAAACCGACGCTGCAGGCGATTGGTGGATCCATGCCGCATTCGCTCCTGTTGAAGGCTTCTCCAACGTATTCACTATCGTTGAATTGAAGGCGGGCGACGGAACCAGTGGCTCTCTTGCTATTCCCGAAGGCGGCTTTGTTTACGGTATCAACACCGGTAACAACTGGCCCGAACTCTTCGAGCAGACCGGCGCTACCGGCGACGGTTCTTCCGGTCAGTGGTTTGACGATCCCGAACACGCTGCTATGCCCGACTACACCAGCCCCAACGCTTCCGCTATGTGGGAAGCTGCAGGTGCTTGGGCAGTTGGCGAAACCTATGTGTTCGACGGTCTCGACCTTGCAAATCTTACCGTTCCTACCTCTACTCCTGACGTAGAATGGTACGAAGATGACTATGTATGCACTGCTAAGTATAAGGCATACGTTGAAGGCGATCCCGATGCTCTTCCTGCAACCGAAGATGACAACTCTGATGAGTCCAACACTCCCGACGCAGGCGACGCTTCTTCGATGATCGTATTCGCGGTTATCGCTCTCGTTGCTCTCGCAGGCTCTGCAGTAGTTGTTAAAACTCGCAGATAATTGAGTTTATAAAAAAGAGAGAGTTCGCTCTCTCTTTTTTTGTCCATTTTTTGACATAAGTGCTTGTAATGTATTGACAACAAAAAATGGCTGTGATATAATTTGGAGTATGGGAAACCATAAAAATATATATTTAGAAAGGAAATTTCACAATGAAGAAGACAATTGCAATTCTTCTCTCCGCAGTTCTTCTCGTTTCGATGCTTTCTGTCGTAGCTTCTGCTGCATCCTGGAAGAACGAATCCGACTGGACTGTAAACGAAGAGGACGGCACTGTTGCATTCCCCAATGCTTACGGTTATGTGTTTGACATCGACTACGTAAACGGCACTATCGCCGGCGAAGATGCTACCATGATCGACAATGCCGATTCTTATGCAGCTTGCAACCCCAACTGGGCAATCAGCGTAGCTCTTGCCGAGACCGAAACCGAAGGCGTTTATAGCGTTCTTAAGGTTGTTGTAACTCCCGGTTCTGCTGCTGCTGCAGGCATTAACTGGTTTGATGCCAAGCTCGTTATGGTAGTTCACTCTGCATCCTCTAACCCTGCTGACGCTGCTACCTATCCTAACTGGAAGTCTAAGGTTGCTGCTGTAGCTCTCACCGAAGGCGTTCTCGTTAAGTACGAAGGCTCCAAGGTTATCGTTCAGAATGAAGACGGCACCTTCCCCGAAGCTCCCGCTGATGACGAATCTGACGCTCCTTCTGTAGAACTCGTTCTTAAGAACTTCGCTGAAGGCGCATCCTACACCACCTCCCAGCTTTATCAGCAGGGCGGCGCTGACGTAGAATGGGGCTGGGACGACAACGCTCCCATCGCATATCCTGACGAAGACGGCAAGTCTCTTACCGACGGCGTTCTCGCTTCTAACGATGCTGACTATACCGACGCTGCATGGGCAGGCTTCCACGTAAAGGCTCCCGACTATGTTGAAAACGGCTACTCCTGGATCACCGTTGATCTCGGCGAAGTTAAGTCGATTTCCAACGTAAGCATGAACGCCGGTACCTCCAAGAACGCTAACCTTGCAACTGTAGGTATCGCAGCTCCTCACACTGTTGAATACTTTGTATCCAACGACGGTGAAACCTGGACTTCTATCGGCGCGGTTGTTCCCGCTGACGGTCCCGAAGGAACCGAAGATATCTCTGTTGAACTCGCTGAAGCTGTTGACGCTCAGTACGTTCAGGCTCGCTTCACTTCCGAAGGCTGGATGTTCATCTCCGAAATCGAAGTTGAAGGTTATGTTGAAGTTGTAAACGATGATGACAACACTGCTGACGCAGGCGACGCATCCAATATGCTCGTATTCGCTGTTATCGCTCTCGTTGCACTCGCAGGCACTGCTGTAGTTGTTAAGACTCGCAGATAATTAGTTTTATAAACTATACGAAAGACGGTTCTTCGGAACCGTCTTTTTTGGAAAAAAACAAATGTGAACAAATTGTAAATTAAGTTAAAAACTATTGCTTTTTATATTGTACTTTGATATAATCCCTATGATAGATTACGTAAGTGTTTATATATATAAAGAAGGTGTATGATTAATGAAGAAGCAATATGTTGCTCCTGAACTCGAAAAGATCATATTTGATGTTGAAGATATCATTACTCACTCGCTTGCTACTTCTGAAGGCGATGATATCATCGATTGGAGCGATTGGTTTGGTGACGACGTTTCAATTGATGAAGACGGCAACATCTATATCGGCGGTCAGCTTTTTTAATTAAAATTTACAAAATATTTAACGGTGCTTTGCACCGTTTTTTATTTTTGTTTGTCTTGACGAAAAAATGCGTTTATGAGACCGTAATTTTGTTCCAAAAGCACCCAACTTTGATTGACACGCCGATTAATATATGCTATAATTATTATGAATTGTGTTCAAGAAGGAATTATTATGAAAAACAATAAGTTCTCTAAGCCTGATTCGGTACCCGAAGGGTTGTTTATCGGCAGAAATGCTGTTATGGAACTCCTTAAAAGCGGTAAAACCGTTGATAGAATTTATATACGAAACGAGTCTGCCGAAGGGGTACTGGGTGCGATTTGCGCCAAAGCGAACGAACTTCGCGTTCCGATAGTCGAGACCGATGCCAGAAAGCTCGATAAACTCGCAAACGGCGGCGTACATCAAGGTGTAATTGCCGTTGCCGCAGAAACCGATTATCTTACTGTCGAAGAGCTTGTGGAGCAAACGCTCGAAAAAGGCGAAAAGCCGTTCTTTCTTATATGCGATTCCATAAATGACCCCCATAATCTCGGGGCGCTTATCAGAAGTGCGAATTGTGCCGGAGTTAACGGTGTTATAATTCCCAAGCGGCGTTCTGTCAGTGTTAACGGAACCGTAGCTAAATCGAGCGCGGGTGCTGTGTTTGCAATGCCGATAGCGAGAGTTACAAACCTTGCCGCGGCGGTTAAATACCTTAAAGAAAACGGTGTATGGATATGGTCCGTTGAAGCCGGCGGACGTCCGTATTACGAGCAGGATTTCAAAGGCTCTTGTGCTTTGATTCTCGGAAGCGAAGGCGCGGGTGTTTCGGAGATCCTGAAAAAGGAAAGCGATTTTATAGCAGGTATTCCTATGTTCGGTACCGTTAATTCGCTTAATGTTTCTGCGGCGGGCGCCATAGTTATGTTTGAAGCAGCTAAACAACGTAATAACTGAAAAGCAGGTGAGTCAGATGTCCGCAAAAAAAAGCGGAAGACCCTCGATTGATATATTAGAGCTTCTTAAAGAGGCTAATGAAGAGAATGCTGCGGCGATGAACGTTGCGCCCTCCGAACGAAAACCGGAAATGGAAGCAACCAAGGTTGTCGGCGCCGATAACAAAAACAAAAAACGCACGAAGGTTACTAAGCGTATAAATGCCGAAACGGCCGAACTCATCGATAAATACAGCACTCGCAAAGTCGATGATCCGATGACCGATACGCAAAAGCTTCGTGCCAAACTTGCCGAACAGAACGAAAATTCTGCTCTTCTCGGCTATCTTTCCGAAGAAAAACCGTCGGGCCAAAGCCAACGTGTAGAAAAGCTTTACGATATGATAAACGATGCCCGTACACGTACGCTTTCGGATTTGGAAAAACAGCCTCCTGCAGGCATTGATACTTCTCGCTTTACCGAGGAAGCTAAGGTCGAGGCTCACGAAGAATATACTCAGGAGCAGATGTTTCCTTTAGGCGATACGATACGTTTTGATACCGCGACCGACGAATCCGAGGTCGCCAGCTTCGATTCTGATTATGAGAAGCTTACCGAAAGGGTAACTAATCAGGAGCTTGTATTTGAGGAAGACGGCGAAAGTGAGGGACAGGTCAGATTTGTCGACGAAAACGAAGAGTTGCTCGTCGACGGTGAGGTTTTGGACGAAACCGATATAAATCTCCGATTGGCTTTTGAAATGATGGAGGACGAAGACGGTTCGCTTCAA
This sequence comes from Eubacteriales bacterium, assembly GCA_045535385.1. GTDB lineage: Bacteria > Bacillota > Clostridia > Oscillospirales > CAG-382 > Coliplasma. The sequence continues at coordinate 21,355 of JAZSLN010000111.1, read as the reverse complement.
AAGCTCGCCGAAAAGAATAGAGAAAGACGTATTAAAGAGCAGGAAGAACAGCAAATTGAGTCGGAATCCGCGACAGTGGAATATACGTCGCGTGAACAGAACGGCGAAATTGCCGCACGCTACCGCAAGCGTATGCGCTCGTCGTTGATTCGTGCCTTCGCTGTTTTTGCACTTTTGATCGGTATCCTTTATCTCGAATCGGCGACCGCAACAAGTGCCGTTCATCCTGAATTTTTCCATCAGGGAAGACTCGGGGCAATATATATACTGTTTGACCTTCAAATGATGTTTTTTGTAGGTCTTGTAATGCTTCCGTCGCTTCGCAACGGAATAAAAGGTATATTTTCTTTCAAATTCAACACCGACAGTTTGTTGGTTGTTTCGATTTTCTTTGCTACGGCATTTTCTTTGGTTGTGTTGTTTACCGACCCCAAATCCGAGGCTTTGAAGCTCTATAATTTACCGGCCGCGTTTGCCGCGCTGTGCTCGGCTGTCGCTTCGTATTTGACCGCGCGTAAGGATTATAAATGCTTTAGAATTGTGGCTTCCAAGCGTCCGAAATATACCGCTTGCGAATTGACCGGCGGAACCAAGGAAGCGGACGAATTTTACAAATATCTTTTCGAAGACAGCGATCTGTATACCGTAAAGAAAACCGGGTTTGTCGACGGATTTGTTGAACGTACCGAGCGTCGTGCTAAATTCGAGGACGTGTTCAATTTCATTGTACCGCTTGTTTTCCTTGGCGGTGTTACGATGTTTATCGTGATGTGGGCTTTGGGTAAAGGCGCAGTTGAAGCATATTCCGTGTTTTCGATAATTATCGCGGCAAGCGTTCCCGCTACGGCATTCTTTATGATCTCGCTTCCTGTTGTTTCGGCTAACCGTATCGGCGCAAAGCATTCTACCGCGTTTATAGGCAACGCTATCGCCGAGGAGTATTCTTCTGCGTCGGTGCTTTCTTTTGCGGATACCGAAGTTTATCCTGCAAGTCTTGTTAAAATAACCAATATTCGTATGTACGGCGACTTTCGTATAGATGCCGTTATTACCGAGCTTGCCGGTGTTTTCGGCCATGTCGGAGGACCTCTTTCTAAGGTTTTTGCGGCAACGCTCAGCACCGAACAGGAAAAACCCGCGCTTATACGTATTATCGAAAGCGCAAACGACGGCTTGTGTGTTGCGATGGAAGGACATAATTATTTCCTCGGTAAAAGATCGTATATGCGCAGATACCGCTTCGAGACGCCTCGGGACGAGGGTGATGAAGCGTATGAGAACGGCGTGGGCTCGATAATGTATGTGGTTATCGACGAAAAATTGGCCGCTAAGCTTTACATTAAATATACAATAAATCCTTTGTTCGATTCACTTTTGAAGGATATGTATCGTGCAGGATTGTGTCTTGGTGTAAAGACGCTCGACCCGAACATAAATAATGAACTTATCAATTCTGCAATAAAGTTCAAAAAGTGCCCGATTGCGGTTCTTCGAGGTAACGATCCCGAGGATGTCGCGGGTGAAGTAGAACGTGTTGACAGCGGTGTGGTTTGTAATTCGAGCCTGCATAATTTTCTTAAAATGTTCTCTCTTTGCGATAAAACCAGACATATTACCAAATGTAACGTTATTGTCAGCATTATAAGTGTCGTGCTGTCGTTCGTTACCGTTTCCTTCCTTGCCGTAACCGGAGGACTTTCGAATCTTGGTTCGATTCATGCGGTTGCTTTGCAACTGTTTTGGCTGTTGCCGGTGTGGTTGATATCATTTTTGATGATGAAAAAATAACAAGATTGAAAATTTTTGGTAATTTGGCATAAAAAAGACAATTTTCCACTTGATTATTTGTCCTTAGTGATATATAATAACTATAATGTATCACTTTTCTTGGAGGATAAATTCAAATGGCTAACTTTTCGTCTTCTCAAATCAGAAATATCTGTCTTGTGGGTCATAGCGGCGACGGTAAAACTTCTTTCGCCGAAGCTATGCTTTATCTTGCGAAGGTTACCGATCGTCTTGGTAAGCCTTCCGAAGGAAATACTGTTTGCGACTTTGATCCCGAAGAAATAAAAAGAGGCTATTCTATTTCAACTTCTCTCGTAAATATCGAATGGAAGGGTGCAAAAATCAATATTCTTGATACTCCCGGTATGTTTGGCTTTGCGGGTGAAGCGAAGGCTGCTGCTACCGTTGCGGCAAGTACCGTTATCGTTGTTGATGCAAAGAGCGGCTGTAAAGTAGGTACCGAGCTTGCTTGGGAATTTTCCGCGGGTAAGCCCAAGGCGTTCTTCGTCAACAAGATAGACGACGAAAACTCCAATTTCGAAGGAACGTTCAGTGGTCTTCGTGAGCAGTTTGGTGCAACTGTATGCCCTTTGCTTATACCGTTTAACGAAGGAACCGGAGAGGTTGGTCTTTATAACCTTATCACCGATGAAGTCTTTACTTGCGAAAAGAAGACCGGCAAACGTATAGAAACTACGTTGCCTGACAGCTTTAAGGATAAGATCGAAGAATATAAGCTCGCTCTCAACGAATCGCTCGCGCTTACCAGCGAAGAGCTTATGGAAAAATTCCTTATGGAAGAACCTTTTGACGAAGAAGAAAAGCACGAAGCGCTTAACAAGGGTCTTCTCAGCGGTGATATCGCACCCGTTTTCTGCGGTTCTGCTACCGACCTTGCGGGCATCCGTTTCTTCCTCGATACCGCGGCGGCTTCATTTGTATCGCCTCTCGATATGATGAAATATGCCGACCCCGAAGGCGAAACCCAGTTGTTCGTTTTCAAGGTTGTTTCCGATAACTTCGGTAAAAAGGTATTCTTTAAGGTTATGAACGGCACGCTTCGTAAGGATCAGGTGCTTAATAACGTTGCTACCGGACAGCAGGAAAAATTCTCAAAGATCTGCATTTGTATCGGTAAAAAAGAAATCGAAGTTACCGAACTCGTTACCGGTGATATCGGTTATGCCGTTAAGCTTGCAAACACCGGTGTTAACCAGACACTCGTTGAGGGTGCGGCAGGTAACGAGTTTAAGAAGATCGAATTCCCCTCGCCTTATTATACAATGGCGGTTAAACCCCGTTCCAAGAACGATGAAGATAAGATTTCGGCAGGTATTACCAAGCTTCTCGAAGAGGATCCCACTCTTCGTTATGTGAACAATGCCGAAACCAAGCAAATGACTGTTTCGGGTATGGGCGATATCCATCTCGACGTTGTTTGCTCCAAGCTCAAGGCGCGCTACGGTGTTGGCGTTGATCTTGTAGAACCTAAGATCGCATACCGCGAAACTATAAAGAAGAGCGTTGCTGTCGAAGGTAAACATAAGAAACAGTCGGGTGGTTCCGGTCAGTATGGCCACGTTAAGATCACCTTCGGCCCCGGCGAAGAAGACGGACTTACCTTCACCCAAAGCGTTGTTGGCGGTAACGTTCCCAAGAACTTCTATCCCGCTGTCGAAAAGGGTCTTTTGGAAGCAATGGAAAAGGGTGTCCTTGCAGGCTTCCCTGTAGTAAATCTCAAGGCAGACCTCTTCGACGGCTCGTATCACCCCGTTGACTCTAATGAAATTTCCTTCAAGCTCGCCGCGAAGCTTGCGTATAAGGAAGGTTTGGCAAAAGCAAATCCCGTTATACTCGAGCCTGTCGGTTACTTGAAATGTACTATTCCCACGTCCTATTCCGGCGATATTATGGGCGACGTAAGCAAACGCCGCGGCAGAATTATGGGTATGAGCGAAAGCTCCCGTAAGGGCTATACCGTTATCGAAGCAGAAGTTCCTTCCGCCGAAATGACCGTATATGCTGTACAGCTCCGCGCTATGACGCAGGGCAGAGGTACTTATACCTTTGATTTTGTGAGATACGAAGAAGCTCCTGCCGAGGTTGCCCAGAAGGTTATTACCGAGGCTAAGAACGCTGAAGAGGAATAGGCCTTAACTTGGTATATTGCAAATCTCCGGATTTGTAAGAATATATATTACAATGATTTCTCAAAAAGTGAGGTCTTTAACATGAATGTAAAAAATGCTCGCCGTGTATTTGTACTGCTCGGCTTGGTTATGGCGCTTGCTATGGCGTTTTCTGCCTGCGTCAATACCGATGATGTTCCTGAGATAGAGGGCGGCCAATTTGAGGAGAATTCCGAAGTTATTGTAGACGACGATAACAAGGAGATTTCTACCCCTGAAGGCCATTCGAACGCTCCTAAGAACATTACTGCAGTCAATATTGAACCCGATACCATAGCTATTTGCGGTAATTGCGACGAAGGTGCGGTTATAACTGTCAAGGGTGGCGAAGAGGAAGTTACCGTTAAATCCCGTAACGGATATTTCATCGCAGAAACCAAGCTTCCTTATGAAAAGAACCAAATTGAGGTAACCGCAACTGTAGGCGATCTTAAGGAATCGCTTCCTTACACTTTTGTTGCTTCCTATAACGCTACTGCAGAAGACCGTATCGACGGAAACAGCGTTTCTGTAGGTAAGGATTCGCGTCTTTACTTCTCGAAGATGCTCGATGACCTTTCGGGCGCAAATATTTATACCGAATCCAATCTCGCTTCGATACGTAAATATGTAGGTAACACTCTTTCTACTTATTACGAGTCTGCCAAGGCTCATAAAGCAGAGCTTATCTACGTTCTCATTCCTAACGTTACTACGGTATACAACGATGCCGAAACCGGCACTAACGAGATTATTCCTGACGGTATGTATGAAACCCCGTTTACTACTATCTACGACCAGGTTTATGATACTCTCGAAAACGGTACCAGAGCTACGGTTATTGATATGCGCGAAACCTTCCTTGCGAATAAGGATGGAGAAAAAGCGCTCTACCGTGTAACCGATAGCAGCCTTTCCGATTATGGTGCATATCTTACCTATAAGGCAATTATGGATAAGGTTGCAGAAAGATTCCCTGCGGCTGCACCTCACGGCGAAGAGGAATTTGAATGGTCTACAGTATCTACCATTGGCGGCAATCTTGTTGGATACAGAGAGCTTGATAAGAAGGTTATCAAAGAAGATATTCTTATCGCTACTCCTAAATTCAATATGGATATCGGCGATGAAACTCTTAAGCTCAGCTCGATCCGCAAGTATATCGATACGGAAGATAACGACTACGGCTACTACACTACCGTAAGCTCCGATGACGAAATCAACGGTCTTGCAGAACGTCTTGTTATCGACGGTTCCAAGGGTCGTGAAGAAGGTATGGATGCTTCTGCTCTTCCTAACGCGCTTGTTTATCGCGATTACAGCTCGCTTGCATTCTCGGATATTCTCGCTGAGAGATTCAACCGTTCGCTTTTCGTAGCTGCCGGTGAATATTCTATCAACCTTAACTACGCTACACAGAACGCTGCCGAAGGCAAATCTGCTGTTGACTATATCATAGTTATTATTTCGGAAGACAGCATGGACGAAGCGTTTGACCTCGCTATTGCACAGTAATATATTAAAACTGTCGTGATTAATTCACGACAGTTTTTTATATGAATAACGGTTATTTGGTGTCTAATAAAAATATTGCAATTTCTGTTTTTGCATGATATAATAAATTGATAAGGTGTATTTTATGATTCGATTCGGAAGAAGGTATACAGATGTTAATATCCATTGCCATCCCTTGTTATAAATCCGAGAAGACGATCGGAAAAGTCGTCGACGAAATTCGCGAAACAATTAATGCCGCCGAAGGCTACGATTACCAAATAATTCTCGTTAACGATTATCCGTTTGACAATACTTTTTCGGTTATAAGGGAATTGTGCGACAACGATCCTAAAATCGTGGGTGTTAATTTATCCCGCAATTACGGTCAGACTTGTGCTAAGCTTGCGGCGATACCTTACGTCGAAGGTGATGTTTTGGTCTATATGGATGATGACGGTCAACATCCTGCCGAAGGCATAATTCCGCTTGTTAACAAGGTCGCCGAAGGGTATGATGTGGTTTATGCTCACTTCAAGAGTAAAAAACATAGCCTTTTCAAGCGAATGACCAGTAAAATAAACGCAAAAATCTCCGAGATCAACGGCACTCGCAGAAAAGGAGTTCATGTATCGAGCTTTAATGCGTTGAGTCGTTTTGCGGTCGATACATATAAGGATTATTCAAGTCCTTTTCCTTCTATGATGGGTTATTTGAATACAATGGCAGGGAAGATCACCGATATCGAGATGCCCCATAGACCTCGTATGGAAGGTAAATCAAACTATACCTTGTCGAAATTGCTCAAGCTTTGGTTTACGGGATTTACAAATTTTTCGGTAGTACCCCTAAGAGCATTTATGTATTTCGGAATGTTGATAGCGAGCGGCGGATTTGCTTACGGGGCGTACATCGTTATAAGAAAACTGCTGCATCCCGCAATGTCTGCAGGATATGCATCAATAATGTCGGCTGTTTTGCTCATGGGCGGATTGATTCTGTTTGCCTTGGGATTTGTCGGTGAGTATATCGGACGAATTTATATGACCGTAAGCAATCTCCAGCAATACAGAGTTCGTGAAGTTGTAAGAAAGCAAGACTCAGAGAACTAAACAGTATTTATTAATCGGAGAAACAATATGATTAATTTTAATATTGCTCCCTTTATAGGAACCGAATTTAATTACATCAAAGAAGCTATAGATGCCCACAAAATATGCGGAGACGGAATATTCACTAAGAAATGCCACGCTTGGATAGAATCGCAAACCGGTACAAGTAAGGCGCTTCTTACAACATCGTGCACGCATGCACTTGAGATGGCTGCTATTTTGTGCGACATTCAGCCGGGCGACGAAGTAATAATGCCCTCATATACGTTTGTTTCCACAGCGGACGCTTTCGTCGGACGCGGAGCTAAGGCGGTGTTCGTTGATGTCCGTCCCGATACAATGAATATTGATGAGAATTTAATTGAGGATGCCATAACCGACAAAACCAAGGCGATCGTTCCTGTTCATTACGCGGGCGTTGCTTGCGAAATGGATAAAATAACGGATATAGCGAACCGTTTCGGGTTAAAGGTTGTCGAGGATGCTGCACAGGGTGTTATGGCGTTTTATAAGGGCCGTGCCTTAGGTACGTTCGGTGATTACGGATGCTTCAGTTATCACGAAACTAAAAATTACAGTATGGGCGAGGGTGGTGCTCTTCTTATCCGCGATACCGAAAATATCGAGCGCGCAGAAATAATAAGAGAAAAAGGCACAAACAGAAGTAAGTTCTTCCGAGGACAGATCGATAAATATACTTGGGTGGACTTCGGCTCGTCCTATTTGCCCAGTGATATGAACGCGGCTTATTTATGGGCACAGCTTGAGTGTGCGGAACTGATCAATAACGATAGACTTTCTACGTGGAATAGGTATTATGAAGCACTAAAACCGTTGGCAGATGAGGGTAAGATCAAACTTCCCGTTATACCCGAGAATTGTGTGCATAACGCGCATATGTTCTATATAAAAGCGAGAGACCTTGAGGAAAGAACGAGGTTGATTGCACATCTCAAGGGTAACGGAATCGGTGCCGTTTTTCACTATATACCTCTCCATTCCGCGCCCGCCGGACTTCAGTTCGGAAGATTTCACGGCGAGGATAAATATACAACGGCTGAGAGCGAACGTCTCTTGCGACTTCCTATGTATTACGGCCTGAAAGCAAGCGAAGTTGATTATATAATCGAAAAGATATACGAGTTTTATAAATAGGAGTCTGCTATGAAGAAGCTTGTTGTTATCGGTGCCAATGATTTTCAAAATCAGTTGATATTAAAGGCAAAGTCATTGGGGTATGAAACCCACGCTTTTGCGTGGAGCGATGGTTCCGTGGGTGAAAAAAATGCAGACTGTTTTTATCCGATAAGCATCGTCGAAAAGGATTTGATTTTGGATGAATGCCGTCGAATAAAACCAGATGGGATTTGTTCAATAGCATCCGATCTGGCAGCTATAACAGTAAATTATGTTGCCGAGAATTTGGGTTTACCTTGTAATTCTACCGAGTATACAGATATACAGACTAATAAATATGCGATGCGCAAGGCTTTGTCCGAAGCGGGAATACCGTGCCCTAAATTCGCTGTTGTAGATACTCAAACCGATTATAAAGCATTGCTTCGAGGGTTTTCTTTTCCGGTTATTGTTAAGCCTACCGATCGATCGGGAAGCCGTAATATTACAAAACTTGAAAGCTTTGATGGTATAGAAAAAGCGGTTAGCGAAGCGTGTGACACTTCGTTTGAAAAGAAGGCAATAGTAGAAGAATATCTTTCCGGCGACGAGTACAGTATGGAAACGATTTCGTATAAAGGCGAGCATAAGTTTCTTGCTGTAACTAAAAAGTATACTACCGGCGCACCCAATTTTATCGAAACCGGGCACAAACAGCCTTCGGGGCTTTCGAGTGAAGTTATCGATCGTGCCAAGAATATGATTTTCAAGGCATTAGATGCTCTTCATGTTGAAAACAGCGCAGGACATTCCGAGTTTCGCGTTGATAAGGAAGGGAATGTAAGAATAATCGAAATCGGCGCGCGTATGGGCGGAGATTGTATCGGTTCCGATCTGGTTTATTTGTCTACGGGTAACGATTTTGTTAAGATGGTTATTGATGTGGCGTGTGGCAACGCTCCCGAAGTATGTACAGAACCGATTGAACACAGTGCGGAGATAAAATTTCTTTTCGATGAACGGGATGTTTTGGAATTTGAAAGGTTCCAAAAGGATAACCCCGAGTCTGTTTATCGTGTAAGCGATTTTGATATGAGTAATGCCGGTAAAGTTACCGATAGCTCTACGCGTATAGGATATTATATTATTTATAGGTAACCGGAGATTAAGCCGAATCGAAAGGATGTATGACTGGAGTGGATTCATCTTTCACTTTGAAACATACGAATGTTGCCAAGGGTGTTGCGTGTTTGTTGCTTCTGTTGCACCACTTGTTTTATTCGGAAAAAAGTTATGAACTGTTTTATTCAGCGGTTAATATAGGCACGACTCCATTAGTTAGTGTTTTGGCAGTAATGGGTAAGGTTTGTGTTGCGATGTTTTTGTTGTTGAGCGGATACGGCATGGCCGCTACAATAAAAAAGTATACCAAACAATTGCAAAAAAACACGATAGGTACATATATCAAGATATCGTTAAAGCAGTTATGGAAACTATGGGCAAATTATTTGATAATATTCGTTGTTTTTGTTCCTTGGCAGCACTTTGCCGATAGGTGGGTCTATACAAATTGGTGGGAATTTGTACTTGATTTGTTCGGTCTTTCGTATTGTTTTGGTACCACTACAATGAATGCAACATGGTGGTATATGAGTGTTGCTATAATTTCATATGCAGTTACACCGTTTTTTGCATGGCTTGTAAATAATCATAAGGAACTGGCAATAGCTTTAACGTCTTTAGTGTTTATGATGTTCTTAAGGCGCGATGGGCTTTGGTGGTTGGTTTATTATTTTGTGGGTTATTTGATATTCGATACGGATATACTTACGAAATTAAAAGAGTGGAGCAACAAAAAACAACTAAAGTCGTTTGTGCTTTGTTTTGCGGTTTTGATATTGTGTGCTTATTTGCGTTATCGTTATTTATTAGCCGCAGATATTTTATTCGCGAGCGTTTTGATCGTTATTACCTTTCTTTTTGTATCTGAAATTAAAGTTATATCTATTATGTTGGAGTTTTTGGGTAAACATTCGGGGAATATTTTTATGTTCCATTCGTTTATTTATTTATATAATTTCAGAGATATTATTTATGCTCCTAAATATCCGGCACTGATAATGCTGTTTTTGCTTGCCGTGTGTTTAGTTATATCAGTTTTGATCGAGCTTTTGAAGAAATACGTCGGAATAAATAAAGCTATTTCTTTTGTGGGAGAATCATTAGTTGGTTTGAAAGAGAAACGTTTATGACAAAATTTATTTCTAAAACTGTAGATATTGTTTTTTAGCGTTTTTATCCGTAGTTGTGTTGGCGATGGGTGTTACTTTGACGCAAGCGGTGCTTGACGGATGGTTAGCGTTTGTTTCGGGTGTTATACTGGTGTTATGTGTATTCCTCGGATTATTTTTCTTGCGAGATCATATAAAAACGATAGCAAAAAAAATATACGTGCTGTTAACCGGAATAAATGTAACGAAAATGATGCTGATCATCGGCATATTTTCTGTTGTAACAAAAGTCTTTTTTGTGTTTTTGCCTTGTCGGTCAAAGAATATTTTGTTTCTGAAATAAAATAGAAAAATTCGGATGCAATTGATGCATCCGAATTTTTTGTTACTTATTAAGGAGGAGGCTGATGGCGTATTCTGCTGCTTGCGAACAGAATTGATCGCGGCGCATAACGATCGCGGCTTGCCTGGAATATGAAGAATTGGCAATGTTGAAAATCGTCATCGAGCTGTGCTCGTTTTTACTTTCGATGAATTGCCACGGCAGAATGGTAGCGCCAATCCCTGCTTGAACCATATTCCATGCTGTGGTAAGGCTGACAGTTTCAGCGGCTATTTTAGGGACAAATCCTGATGACGCACAAAGGTTTTCGAAAAGCTGTCGCATTTCCTGAGAAATCCCAACAACCACAAACGGAAGATCTTTACAAGCGGAAAACTGTATTTCTTTACTCTCGGTTTTTTCAGAAAGTTCACCGGCTAAAGAATTCGGAACGACTAGAACTAGTTTGTCCGGTTCTAAAGGCATAACTGATAATATGGCATCGTTTACCGGGAGGTTGACAATTGCGAAATCATATTTGCCATCAATGACCTCTTTTCGAACCGTGTCGCTGGATGCTTCTTGCAACCTTACGGTAGTGTTAGGGAAACGTTCACGTACTTTTTGTATCGTTTCGGCTATCATATAAGAACTTCTGAAAGGAGTGATTCCGATTATCAATTCTCCTGACTCTCCATCTTTATATGATTGCATTGCGCGTTTTAGTTGTTTTTCTTTATATAGAATATCTTTGGCTTCGCGTATGAAAAATTCACCTGCGGGTGTAAGCGCAATAGGGCTGTTGTCGCGGTCAAATAACTTAACGCCCACCTCATTTTCCAAATTGATTATTTGCTTGCTAAGCGCGGGTTGGGATATTTTCAATTTGTCAGCAACTTGAGAAAAATTGCGTATTTCCGACAAAAGCACGGCGTATTGCATTTGACGAGTGTTCATCGCAAGAACTCCTTGTTATCGAATTAAATGTTTAATCATTGTACAACTTTTTATAAAAAAAATCAATAGAAAACTCTTGACAAAAAAACATACATGTGTTATTATATCTATATGGTTATAAATGTTATAACCAAATTAGTTGTATAGAGGTTGGCTATGCCGTCATCAATTCTTTACTTAGGGATTATGTTAATTTCTATAATAATATGGTTTGCGGTTTTGAAACGTCCCGTGTACGAAGCGGTTTTTGTAAGCTTTTTGCTTCTTCTTACGATAACCGGAAATTGGAACAATGTTATGTCGTATATTGATGATGCGCTTTCGACATCGTTGCTTTATTCGATGGTTGCGTTTGTTGCAATGTCTATAATTTTGACCAAAACTAAAATTATTGACAGTTGTATTGCTGTTATTCTTTCGTTGATAGGTAGGATAACCGGCGGTGCAGGTTACACAGCAGTAATTGCAAGTGCGTTTATGGGTGCGCTGTCCGGATCCGGCCCGGGCAATGTAATGGCTACAGGCGCGATTACAATACCCGCGATGAAACGCTCGGGTTTTCCCGCTGAACTTGCTGCCAATATTGAAAGTAACGCGAGTTATATGGGTAACATGATACCGCCGTCTTCCAATATCGTTGCGGCGATGGGTGCATTGGTAGCACTATATCCCGATATGGAAATAACAACAGGTAAGTTTTGGATGGTTCTGTGGGGGATATCGATTTGGTTTGTTTTGCAAAGACTTTTAATGGTTTGGAGTTTTTGTAAATATTATAAAGTTAAACCGATGTCAAAAGAAGAATTGCCTGATTTGAAGGAAACTCTAAAAGTTGGTTGGCAGGGATTGTTGCTGCCGCTGATAATTCTTCTTCCGTTTGTTCTTGATTATCTGTTTAAGGACAACTTTTTCACGGCACGCCTTGGTGCTGCCGGAGCGAAATATCTATCGAGCTCCTTGTTGCTATTCATCGGCGGCGTTGCAGCTATATATACCTGTCTTATTACTAAGGATAAAAAAACAGTTACTCCTGCGAAAATCGCAAAAATGTTCGGTGATGGCGTGAAAACGATAGCTCCGGCTATAGGTGTTTGCGTGTTTGGGTATATGATCGGTTCTTTATTTGCGGAATTGAATGTATCCAATGAACTTGGTGAAATAATATCTTCTTGGAACTTTGGCAGATTTGGCACTGTAATGGCAATCTGCTTAATAACTTGTTTTATGGGTATGGTAATCCCCGGCTCGTCTTTAGTAGTAATATTTGGTCCGATGTTTATTACAACGCTTGCTGATGTAGGTTGCGAGCCTATGCTTGCGGCAGCTATGCTACCTTGTATTTGCGGTGTTATGTGTGGAATTACCCCTCCGCTTGGTTTGGGAATGTATGCAAGTATGACTTTGGCTGAGTCTGATTTCAGCAAGACCTTCAAAAACAACCTCTGGTGGGTAGCGGCGCAATTTATACTTGAAGTCGCTGTTCTTATGGGTTGGCTTCCTATTTTTGGTATGTAAGGGGGATTAAAATGAAGGAAATATGCAATAAAATTTCAAATGTTTTAAGAGTTATATTTGGTTACGGAATTATGATTTGCCTTTTTGCCGGCGGGTTGACGTTCTTCGGATATTTGGCTGCGCTGTTTATAGGCGGCGACGTTGCCGTACAAATATGCGAGCTGATATATAAAACGATTATACCTGTTATAGTGAAATGTTCTACGATTTTAGTTTTGTTGGGTTTGGTTGTTATGTATCTCAACGGCGAAACCGCACTAACTCCCGATAAGAAAAAGGCATCAAAGCATAATAGCGAACTATAAACAAGCAACTGCCACTATTTCGTGGCAGTTGTTTGTTTATAGGAGACAGTTGTAGACAATATTATCAGAAAACATTATCACCGAAAGACAATTTATTGGTATCGAAATGAGTTATAAGCATCGGCTCGCCGTTTGTGTCGTAAGCTTGAATAGACGTTTGCAGATGGTTGATTTTTTCTTTCATCTGCTTTTCGTTATCAGCAACAATGTAAATACGTACGTGAAACTGAGATACCGTACGGCTGGCTTTGATTGTATCTCCGACTTTATACCGGTTCTCTATATATAATACGCCCTCATAGTTTCGGGCTTCTTCTACTCCTTCAATTCTTGCTACTGTTCCGCCTTTTGACAGGAGGGTGAGTGTGCAACATGGTTTTTTGAAACTGGCTGTATCTGAAGATTGGTCGCAATCACCCATTTTTCCGGTCAATGCGTACGCCATCATCATATGAAGACTATTTATACCGTTGATATATTCGGTGTATCTGTATTGAGCGGTGCCGCCTAAACGGAATCCCATTTCAAAAAACTTGAACTTTCCGTCTTTATAAAATCCCTGCATACTGGTTATGCCGTTTTTGATGCCTAACGCTTTTAACATATTGCGCATATTGGAATCAACTTCGTTTATGTATTGGGGTAGATATTGCGAGGGATATGCATAAATTTCGGACAGCGGTATAAAGTTTTCGGTGTCGCCTCGAACATATTTGTCCGCCATAGAGCTTAAACTTGGATTTCCGTCAACGAAAGTGTAGTATACACATATTTCAAATCCGTCGTTAAATTCCTCCACGGTTGCATTTTTTGTTCTCGAACAACTTTTCGCATAGTTGTAAAGCTCTGCGAATTCATCCGCTGATTCGCATTTCATAACTCCGTTGCTACCGCAGCAATCCACCGGTTTTATGACTACGGGGTAGTTTAAGGAATTAGCTGATTCAATAAGATCAGATTCGTTAATCGGGAAATCTTCCATCGTGGGTACGTTATGTTCGCGACAGGTTTGCTTGAAAATGCGTTTGTTCATCGCATTATCCCACACAGTTCTGGAAGAATAAAAATGCATTCCTAATTTATCGCATACATCTATTGTTCGGGAAATAATGTCTTCGTTTCCTCCGACAAATATACCGTCGATATTTTTCTCCAAAACGATGTTCTCCAATTGTACTGAATCATATATGTCGATAATATATGATTCATCAGCTATGCTTAATATTTCTTCGCTGAAATAAAGGCCCGCTACGATGATTTTAACTCCGTTTTTGCGGGCGAAACTTTCGATATCGGGGGCATTATTGGTTCCGCCGAGTACGAGCAGTCGCTTTCCGGATAAGTTTTCCATATCGAAACTCCTTGATTGAAGATTATAATATGTGTACTTAAAATTATATCATACATATTTTTATTAGTCAAATATTTTATTGAACCGTTGGTTATTATATGATATAATAACCTTACGATAAGCGTGGGAGGTATTGATATGCCGTTACAGATAGTAAGAAACGATATAACGAAAATGAAGGTCGACGCTATTGTGAATGCTGCAAACGAAACCTTGCTCGGCGGTGGAGGAGTCGACGGTGCGATTCACCGTGCCGCAGGCAAAAAGCTTCTTGCCGAATGCCGTACTCTCGGCGGCTGCGATACCGGAAAGGCGAAAATCACAAAAGGCTATGATCTTCCCGCAGAATACGTTATACATACCGTAGGTCCGATTTATGAAGACGGAAATCAGGGCGAAAAAGCCTTGCTTGAATCCTGCTATCGTGAGTCCTTGTCGTTGGCAAAAGCGCGAAAATGCAAAAGCGTTGCTTTTCCGCTCATTTCTTCGGGCGTTTACGGCTATCCGAAGGATAAGGCGCTGAAGGTCGCGGTTGACGTTATCGGCGAATTTCTTCTCGAAAACGATATGATCGTCTATATAGTGATTTTTGACAAAGCCTCATATAAAATAGGCGAAAAGCTCTTTTCTGATATTGCCGAATATATCGACGATAGGTATGTTGATGAGCATATAAATTACCGTAGCGAAAGCGCGCGTATGTGCGTTCCGATGCCGAGACCTTTGATGACGTCGGAAATATGCGAGTGCAGAGCGATAGACGAATCCGACCTCGATAAAAAACTGAAGATGCTTGACGAAAGCTTTTCCCAAATGCTGCTCCGTAAGATAGACGAAAAGGGAATGACCGATTCCGAATGTTATAAAAAAGCAAATATAGACCGTAAGCTTTTTTCGAAAATCAGGAGCGATGTGAATTATAAGCCCTCGAAGCCGACGGCGATCGCTTTTGCGATCTCGCTCGAGCTTTCGCTTGACGAAACCGAGGATATGCTTAAAAAAGCAGGGTTTGCCCTCTCACACAGCAATAAATTCGATATAATAATCGAATACTTCATAAGCAAGGGCAACTATAATATCTTCGAAATAAACGAAGCGCTGTTTGCTTTCGACCAATGTTTGTTAGGAGCGTAATTATGCTGAAATTCATTTGCTATCCCAAATGTACTACCTGCCAAAAGGCGAAAAAATGGCTGGACGATAATAGCATTGAATACGAATTAAGGGATATAAAAGCCGATAATCCTACGCAGAAAGAGCTAACCGAATGGTATCAAAAAAGCGGACTGCAGCTTAAAAAGTTTTTTAACACGAGCGGGTTGCTTTATAAATCGATGGAGCTCAAAACGAAGCTTCCGTCTATGACCGACGAAGAAATGCTCAAGCTTCTTTCGACCGACGGAATGCTTGTAAAACGCCCCATTTTAGTCGGTGATGAGTTTGTGCTCGTAGGGTTTAAGGAATCCGAGTGGAAATCGAGAATCAATAACGTTTAATTTGTCGCTTTCAAAGCGACCAAACCTCTCTTTTTCGGGTGTAAAATGAAGACACCAAATGAAAGAGAGGTTTTAATTATGAAAAACAAAAACAACGTAACCGAACTCGTATTTATTCTCGACAGAAGCGGCTCTATGGCAGGATTGGAAAGCGATACTATCGGCGGATTCAACGCTATGATCGAAAAGCAGAAAAAACAGGAAGGCGAATGTCTGGTTTCGACGGTCATATTCGATGACGTAAGCGAGGTAATCCACGACAGAATCAAGCTGTCCGACGTTCCTAAGATGACGGATAGCGACTACACCGTGCGAGGCTGTACCGCGTTGATCGATGCACTCGGCGGAGCAATAAAGCATATCGGTAATATCCATAAATATGCGCGCCCCGAGGACGTACCCGAAAACACTATGTTTATAATTACGACCGACGGACAGGAAAACGCAAGCAGACGTTTTAGTAGTGGCGAGGTCAAAAAGATGATCGAACGCCAAAAGAAGAAATACGGATGGGAGTTTCTTTTCATCGGAGCAAATATCGACGCGGTAGAAACGGCGGCTCGCTACGGAATATCCTCCGACCGCGCGGTCAATTACCGTAACGACAGCGTTGGTACGGCGATTAATTACGAGGCGATGTCGGATGCGATAGGCTCGGTTCGTGCAAGCCGTCCTCTTACCGCCGACTGGAAGAGTAAAATCGACGATGATTTCAAAACGCGTCGGAAGTAAAACAAAAGCGGAGTGATTTCACTCCGTTTTTTATATTTTTCGATTGAATGCGCGTGTAATATGTGTTATAATGATGCCAATATACGTAAAGAGGAATTAGTATGAATTATAGGACAGACCGATACGGTAACAAGCTTTCTATTCTTGGTTTTGGCTGTATGCGATTCAAGAGCAAACTCGGAAAGATCGATATTGAACAAGCAGAAAAGCAGGTTATGACTGCTTTTGAGAGCGGTGTTAACTATTTTGATACGGCGTATATCTATCCCGGCAGCGAGGCGGCATTGGGCGAGATATTCGAAAGGAACGGTATAAGAGATAAGGTTTATATCGCGACCAAGCTTCCTCATTATCTTATCAAAAACGCCGACGACCTCGAAAAAATGTTTTCCGAGGAGTTAAAACGCTTGCGCACCGATCACGTTGATTATTACCTTATGCATATGCTTACCGATACCGATACCTGGGAACGGTTAAAGGCACTCGGTGTCGAAAAATGGATCGAGGATAAGAAGGCAAGCGGAGCTATCCGACAGGTGGGCTTTTCCTATCACGGAAACTCCGATATGTTCTGCTCGCTTGTCGATGCTTACGATTGGGATATGTGCCTTATTCAATATAATTATATGGACGAGCATTCTCAGGCAGGACGCAGAGGTCTTCATTACGCGAGCTCTAAGGGAATCCCTGTGATGATAATGGAACCGCTTCGCGGCGGCAAGCTCGTTAGCCGACTCCCCGAGGAAGCTAAAAAGATATTTTCGGAATATAAGATTTCTCATACCCCGGCAGGGTGGGCGTTCAGATGGCTGTGGAGCCAACCCGAGGTTACTGTAGTGCTTTCGGGTATGAACTCCGTCGAAATGGTCAAAGAAAACGTAAGCACCGCATCTTCGGTTGAGGTAGGGGAGATAGGAGAAGAAGAACAGGCGATGCTCGAAAAAGTGGTGGCGGCAATAAATTCGGGCATGAAGGTTGGCTGTACCGGCTGCGGATACTGTATGCCCTGCCCGAAGGGAGTGGATATTCCGGGCACATTCGCCGCGTATAACCGTCGTTATACAGAGGGGAAATTCCGGTCGCTTGTCGATTATTTTATGTGTACCGCATTGCGCAAAAACTCTACTGCAGCATCCAATTGTATCGGCTGCGGAAAATGCGAAAAGCATTGCCCGCAAAAAATAGATATACGGGAAAAGCTCAAAGATGCCGAAAAAACACTTGAAACACCCGTGTATCGCGTGGCAAGCAAAGTGGCGAGCCGCTTTGTCAAATTTTGATTTTTTGCAGAGCGGGTAGTTCTGCCATTGATAATAATAAGAAAAAAGCGGAGGGACAAGCCTCCGCTTTTTGGTTTAAGGCAGACATCGTTCTGTTATATCGATTAACTCTGACAAATTAACGGGTGGTTCCTCTTGATGGTCATAGATATCGGACATAGACACACGCTCTAAATTGTATTCCGCGTCAATTGTTTGAGCCGCATAGTACATTTCATCTTGGTGCGGATATCCGAAAACGGTTATTCGGATAGTATAATCCGCGTCTGCATAAACGGCGATAATGTGTCCCGGTTGCAGGGGTGTATTTTCGATAACGCTTCTTCGGACAGTATATTCGAGCTTTTCTATGGGAAGATGGCTCTTGCCGACTCGGTTCGCGAAACAGAACGTAGCGATAATTATTGCCAGCTCCATTAAACCCATTCCTGCAAGAATTATCCAATCGCTGTTGTAAAACTCGTGCAAATCTCTTCCGCCGGTCAAATATATCGCGATAAAAAGGTTAATGAATATAAATGCCGAGCCCAAGCAAACATATAAGGTGCCCTGCTTTTTGTCGGATTTCAATTCACGTATCCTTTTTATCAGTGCTTCTGTATGCTCAGGTGTCTCGAAACATAGTTTTTCTCGAATGGCAGAAGAAAGTGCCCACGGATTTTGTATTCCCGTAATGGTATGACGCTTACCGTTTTTTAATTGGATAGTAAGTGTGTTCATTTGAGCTAATACGAAATCCACGTCTGATAGCTTACAATCTATTTTTCCGAACCAATGATATTTTGCTTTGATTGAATCTTCGTCGATTCGAAGATAAGCGCCTGCGTTGATCAACCAACATGGGATTATCAACAAACATATAAAGATGCCAACAACTAAAATAACGATCGATTCTTTTGCAGTATTCGTGTCGGTAATGTTCAGAAAAAAATACATTCCGATAAGAAATAATCCGCCCAGAAACAGAAGGAAAAGCCCGATGTTGAATTTTTTGCGGGTGAAAATGCCTTCCATAAAGTCACCGCCTTTAGATTTGATTTACATCGAATAATCTTTCAAAAAATCGTTGAACAAACCGTCGATGAGCCATTTATCCGCGTCCTTGTATTTCGATTGGTAATTGTTCAATTCTTTTATAAGATTGTTATATCTTTCGTTGATTTTTTCGCCTTCCCATATAATAAACTCCGCTTCAAACGGTGTGGCGGGCAGAGTTATGGGCGAAGTTTCTTTGTCTCCGATTCTTATTATGTATTCGGGAGAATTTTCCAAATGCTTGCGTATGCTGTCCTGAATAGCGCGATATTCTTTGTAATTATCGATCTTGCTCCATTCGATATTTTTCGGAGGGTTTGAACAGATCCGTTTATACCAATTAAGCGTATAGCTGTCTAATGTCATATGGCAATACTTCAAAAAATCCATATCTTCGTCCTCGACGTAGGACAGATATTTGAACGCCATATTTATAACCTTTTGCGAACGACCGATTCTTCCGAAACCGCCGTGCCGCTTCTTGAGTTCTTCGCATATATCTTCGTGCCACTTATTGAAAGCATCCTCCGAATCTAATTTAAGCGGTTCGTTAAAAACTTCGCTCAAAAGCCACTCGACACAATCGGATTTCATGTCTGACGTGTGTCCTTGTGCGCGCCGCGACATATCGGCATAAGCTAATTCGATAGCTTTCTTTTTGCCGATTTTGCCCTTTATCGCTTCGCTTTTGAATTTTTCTCTTAATAATTCCAATTGATTCATTTTTCTTGATCCATAACCTTTTTGAATGTACTTTCACTATATCTCTTTTGTTTCGAATGTAAACCCTTTGATAAATATCCACGGTTTTAGAAATAATAAGTGAGTGTTGCCTCGCTTTTGAAGTTAATCAAGTTCTTCGATTTGCTTTTTTATTAATGCGGATATTTCGTTTTTGGGTCGTAGCTTGGGATTGACAATGTCTGTGTGCAATAAATTATCGTATTGTATATCGGACTTTTCCAATCTTGTTTTTTCCGCAAAGAACTCTGCGAACGCATCGTGTAGTTCCATGTTCCAAGAAATGTCAGGCAGATAATTCTTTGCGTTAAATAGTTGGCAAAAGCGATCGGATTCTTCGATGCAGAAATACTTATCTACGGATTGTTCGGGTCCGTCTTTGGATATTCTGAAATCATAAGTGAATAAGTGGAATTTATAACACCAACCGCTCGTTTCTATGGGTGTTCCCGTTTCGCCTGCGTATTGCAGATATTTGGGAAGAAAACCGCAGGTTTTAAGAACATCAAGCGTCGGCTTTTGTTCGCTGATATAATCGTAAAAAGCGTAAACGCTGTATTCGTCATAGACGTTATCAACATAGTCGGAATGAGGTGTTTTTTCGGTTCCGACACAAAGAACGGCAATGTATTTATCGTGAGCATCATAAGGAGGATTCAGCGTTTCGCAAATTTTGTCCGCAATTTCTTGTGAGTAAATGAAATTGTTCGTACAATATTCGATATTCCAAATCCAATTTTCGGGATCGTTTTCAATTGAGCCGGTTTTAACAACAATAATATCGCCGGGCTTGTGTTTCGGCTTTGCGATTTTAGCTTTGGGTAGCTTGATTTCGGGTTGAGGCGTTTTTAATTGGTCGAGCAATTTATCCATCACTTTCAACCGCTTTTTGATATCGGAGCCTTCCCATTCATCAATGCCTGTATGCGTTTCGAGCAAAGCAATAGTTTTGTTTTTTATCTCATCGGTTAAAATCCCGTGCTTCCATTGCCAATCGGCAAGGGCGAACCAAAAGTCCGCATAATTATTGTCGATACAGTTGCTGTTTACTGTATCGTTATACTCTTTCAAAATAAGCTTTGTGCCTTCTTCAATACCTACCAAAGGATATATCTCGTCGCACATATCACGAACATCGCTTGATGTATCGTTAGAGTATAAGGCCGTACCCCAGGAACCCATTTGCCCACCTCGTTTTTGCGTTTTTGTTATTATAACATACGTTGGAAAAAAAGTAAAGCTCTGCAGTGTATTTGTCACGCGATTACAAATAACTTCATAAAAAAGATTTGAATCGTAAATCGCATACAAAAAGAGGCTGCCGCAAGCTATCAAACCTGCGGCAGCTTTAATTCTATACAAGGGTTTAACCGTTATTGAAGCTGTGTGATAACAAGATGTGCGGAAACCGAACGTGTGCCTCCCGCTAACGGAGTTATCGTTAATGCCGCGGCAGAGCCCGCGGGATTTCTTACGGTAAGGATGGAGTCGGCAACCGTAGTTTCGACGATTGCCAATCCTACGATCTGTGAAACACCGGTTGCACGGCCGACAACAGTATATTCGAGATCTGCGCCGTTTAATGTGAGGATAAGCTGTCCTGCTTCGGTTACGCTTACCTGGAACAGTACTTGATATACGCCAATATCTGCCAGAGTAAAGGAATCGGGACCCAATCTTGCAATACCGGAACCGCTGTTAGGACCGTCCTG
>JAZSLN010000104.1:0-9604 GCA_045535385.1 Eubacteriales bacterium | reverse complement strand
ATAGCCGCACCGATTGCAACACATTCGTCGGGGTTGATGCCCTTGAAGGGCTCCTTGCCGATGAAGTTCTTAACTGCATCGTAAACAGCGGGGATTCTGGTAGAACCGCCGACGAGGAGGATCTTGTCGACCTGAGAGGGCTGAAGTCCTGCGTCGCGGAGCGCCTGCTTAACAGGGCCCATAGTTTTTTCAACGAGGTCGCGGGTGAGCTCGTCGAATTTAGCTCTGGTGAGAGTAGCGTCGAAGTGCTTGGGGCCGGTAGCGTCAGCGGTAATGAAGGGAAGGTTGATGTTGGTACTCATCATACCCGAAAGCTCGATCTTTGCCTTTTCTGCCGCTTCCTTGAGACGTTGCATAGCCATCTTGTCCCCGCGGAGGTCGATTCCGGATTCGGACTTGAAGGTGTCGGCGATCCAGTTCATAATCTTTTCGTCGAAGTCGTCGCCGCCGAGGCGGGTGTCGCCCGAGGTCGAAAGAACTTCGAAGACGCCTTCGCAAATGTCGAGGATCGAAACGTCGAAGGTACCGCCGCCAAGGTCGTAGATCATAACCTTCTGGTCGATATCCTTGTCAAGACCGTATGCAAGAGCAGCCGCGGTGGGCTCGTTTACGATACGTTTAACCTCGAGACCTGCGATAGTGCCCGCGTCCTTGGTTGCCTGACGCTGTGCGTCGGAGAAGTAAGCGGGAACGGTGATGACCGCTTCGGTAACCTTGGTGCCGAGATATGCTTCTGCGTCAGCCTTGAGCTTCTGGAGAATCATAGCGCTGATTTCCTGGGGGGTGTAAGCCTTGCCGTCGATGTCCACCTTGTAGTTGGTGCCCATTTCACGTTTAATGGAAATAACGGTTCTGTCGGGGTTGGTGATAGCCTGTCTTTTTGCTACCTGACCGACCATTCTTTCGCCGGTCTTGGAAAATGCAACAACCGAAGGGGTGGTTCTGTTGCCTTCAGCGTTGGCAATAACGATAGGCTCACCGCCTTCGTATACGGAAACACAAGAGTTGGTAGTACCTAAGTCGATACCGATTGTTTTAGCCATAATTAATTACCATCCTTTTATATAAATTGAAATTTTTTCGTTTGTATATTGTCAGTTAACTACTTTTACCATAGCGTGGCGGATGACCTTTTCGCCGAGCTTATATCCCTTTTGGAAGGTCTGCGAAACCATATTTTCACCCATGGTCTCGTCCTCCTCGTGCATAATTGCGTTGTGGAGATTCGGGTCGAATTCTTTTCCGTCGGACTCGATAACGGTTACGCCGATTTTTTCGAGAATAGACGAGAATTGCTTTGTGAGCGCCTTTATGCCTTCGTCGTCGGGACTGAATTCGTTCGCCTTGTCGAGACTGTCCGCGAGGGGAAGTATCGCCTTTATTGCATCGGAATAAGCTTCTGCATAAGCATCGCCTTTTTCCTTGATGCTGCGCTTGCGGTAGTTGTCGTATTCTGCGGCAAGACGGAGATATTTATCGTTCGTTTCGGCGAGCTCGCCTTTAAGAGACTCTATCTCTTTTTCGGCTTTCTTTAACGCCTTTTCTTCCTTTTTGGAGGATTTTTCTTTTTTTGTTTCCTCTGCCGCTTCGGCCGCTTCGGCCGCTTCGGTCGCTTCGGCTTCTTCGGCTTCTTCGGCAGGGTTATTCATCTTCTCGTTTTCCATCGTTTCCGTCTCCTATCAAAAGTTCGTTTTTAATTCCGATCTGACCCGTAAGTCCTTCGGCAAAATAATCGAGCGAAGCGATTACTTTTTTATAATCCATTCGTTTCGGTCCGATAACACCTATCGCGCCGATGACCTTTCCGCCGACACTTATCGGGTGGAACACAAATCCGGTTCCGGGCGGTGCGATATCCTGCGCTTCTTCGCCGAAAATAATACTCGTTTGTCCGGGAACCGCCTTTTTCATAAGCTCGGAAAAACGCTTGCGTTCTTCTATCATCGAAAGAACACTCTGAACCTTTGCTACGTTGAAAAATTCGGGGTAGGAAAGGAGCTTTGTAACACCGTCGATGTGAACCTTTTCGCTGTCGAAGGAATTGAACATCTCGTTTACAACGCGTAAAAGCATCGTGGCGAAGGATTTGTACTCGCCCATTTCGTTTTCAAATTCGATAACGGTGTTAAGGTTTACCTGCTCGGGTGTGATGCCGACGAAGCATTTGTTGAGCGCTTTTTTCGCGGTTTCTATTATGTCGTTGTTGATCGCTTCATGAGTCTTGACCTGGCGCGAACGCACTGAGCCGTCCTTGCAGATCATAACGAGAAGAAAGTCGTTTTCGCCGATAAGCAGAGTCTCGTATCTGTCCGCTTCGGTTCCGCTTCCGCCGATGAAGGCGAAGGAGGTGTAGTTCGTAAGCTCGCCGATCGCGTGGCTCGCCTCTTCCATAAGCGCGTTCATTTCGTGCAGCTTGTTTTCGATGACCTCGTCGAGGACCTCGACCTCTTCCATAGCGAGGTAGTAACGTCCCATAAGGTTTTCGACGTAGGTGCGGTAGCCCTTTGCCGTCGGAACACGCCCTGCCGACGTGTGCGGCTGCTCGAGATAGCCCATACTTTCGAGATCGTTCATCTCGTTGCGGATCGTCGCGCTCGAAACGTTAAATTCTTCTTTTGTGGTGAGGTATTTCGAGCCTACCGGTTCGCCCGTGGCGATGTATGCATCAACTACCGAGCGTAATATTGCTTTTTTTCGTTCGTTAAGCTCCATACCGTTTTCACCTCTCTGCTTTAGCACCTTGCGTGTGCGAGTGCTAATCTTGAGTTTATTATACCCCGTTTTTTCGTTTTGTCAATAGGTTTTGCTAAAAAACATGCTATTATTTTTGGCAAATAAGGCTTTCGATTGCTAAAATATGAACTTCGTGTTGTAAATTTACGTATTAGCGGTTATAATAAGCATATACGGAGGTTATGAGAAAAATGAACACCTTTGAAGAAATATATGAAGAGGTCTGCCTTATTCCGAAAGGAAGGGTCGCTTCTTACGGATACATTGCCTGCCGCGTCGGTAATCCGCGCCTTTCGCGAGTCGTCGGATATGCGCTTCATTCCAATCCTCGCCCCGGCGAGATCCCCTGCCATAGAGTTGTTATGAAGGATGGAAGCCTGACGAGCGCTTTTGCTTTCGGCGGAGAGAACAGACAGCGCGAGCTTCTCGAAGCCGAGGGAATAACCTTTCTGTCTGACGGAAGGGTTGATATGGAAAAACACGCTTTGAAATTATAATAAAAAGGAGAATGGTTATGAAACTGCATTATCGTTTGTGCGCGTTGTTACTGCTTGTTGTCGTCATATGTCAGCTTTGCTCCTGCGGAAGCGAAACGCTCGTCATCAAATCCTGCCCCTTCGACGAGCTCGAGGCGAAGGAAATTGATATTCAGTGGATGAGAAATCGCCATTATGGCGGTGAAACGAATTGCTATAACGGTCCTAAATACGAGGTTTTTGTACGCGAGGAAGAATTGTGCTTGCGAGAGTATGTCGAAAAGGATGCTATGGTATTTAATTGTAATTATCGTTATCTTATCGGCGTTGAACTCGGCGAATTTGACGGTTGGGTTGCCGTGAACGATTATTATTCGAATTCGGATTTGCCGAATCGCGAGGAACAAAAGGTCATAATAAAGGACAACTGTGTGGGGTTCTTGACGAAAAAATTCGGGGAACGCGACAACGTTTATATATTCACGGGGCTGTCGCATATGTCGATTACACGCGGGAAAATATACAAATTCAAAAACAATGAAAACGACTACGAGGTAACCGAATTTGTCGATTTGGGTGCCGAGCCCCGGGCATTCCTTATGGATGGCGAGGACATAATCGTAGTTACGTCGAGAGCGTTTTTGAGAGTCAAGCCCGACGGTAAGATAGAAACTATTTCCGACGACGAATATTGGAGGGATTTGCGTGCGAATTCTATCGTTAAACATAACGAATGCTATTACATAGGCGCCGAGTCGGGAATATTGGAGTACCGCATAAACGACGGTAAGATAACCTGGTATCCTTATTATAATGAAAAATAAAAACACTAAAAAACAGACTCGCTTGGGTTCTCCCGAACGAGTCTGTTTTCTTATTTCAATAATATCGGCTGCAGCTGTTTTCCTTCCAGCGCGTTTGAAAGCGATTCCTCGAGAAGCTTGAAATCGCATATAAGCGAGCTCGGTTTTCCTGTGGGCGAATCCTGTCCGAAGGGGACGTAATAGATGTTTTTCTTTTCGAGCGTAAGCGCGATGTTAAACAGATTTGCGCCGAGGCCGTCGTTTGTGGCAAGCGCAATCAATACGGGACGTCGGCTTCTTAATTGTGCTTTTACGCACATCGTAACCGTCGAATCGGTTATTCCGTTTGCAATCTTTGCCAACGTGTTTCCGGTACACGGAGAAACTATAACGGCATCAAATCCGCCGTTTGTTACGACCTCTTCCGCTTGCCGTATCGATAATACGGGCTCGTGTCCGCATAATCCCACGACCGTTTCGCGTAACGCATCGGCTTTTCCGAATCTTGTGTCGGTATCGCGCACCGCTTCGGACAACGCGGGTATGACGGTGTTGCCCGGCGCGAGCTTTTTCAATGCCTCGACCGAAGCCTTATGTGTGCAGAACGAGCCGCACATAGCATAAAGTAATTTCATACGGTAACCCCCTTTTCGAGAAGAATCGAACGGACCGTTTCAAAAACGATTCTTCCTGCGGTCGTCGGAGCGACTTTTCCCGGGAGCGAAAGTGCCCGCAAGAAATTCATTCCGTAATTCCGCGCCGCGTTTTCATCCACACCGCCGGGGAGCGAAGCAAGGTCGATCAGAAGGCTTCCGGGCTTCATTAGCGCGAGCTCGCGTTCGCCGATCACTATCGTGGGCACGGTGTTGAATACCACGTCGGATTCCGACAGCGGCGCTTGGATCTTATCGAAGCCGACCGCCCTTATTCGGTTCGATTCTGCGTACGCTCTGCTTTCAAGACTGCGTGCCAGAACCGTTACCGACGCACCGAGGTCCCGCAATATTGCCGATAAATATTTTCCGATCCTGCCGTAACCGACAACGACCGCGTTCGAACCGTAAAGCGTCGTGTCGAGCTCCTTCATGGCGAGCGCAACCGCGCCTTCCGCTGTCGGGACTGCGTTTTTGATTTTGAAATCCTCGCGCTCGGAATAATCGATATAACGTTCGCCGCTTTTCGACAGCCTTCCTCCGATAAACAGCGTATCCTCGTCTGCCGAAGAAAATATGTCCTCGAGCAAAATGCGGCTCGACGAAAACGGTGTGTTAAGGAACCCGTCTTTTTCGCAGGGTAACGGCAATATGACAGCCGACGCGTTTTCAAGCGCTTCAAGCGGGGAGCTTGGCGTTATGCTCGGGAAATCCTTTATGCGTTCTCCGAAGCCGAACCCGTCGCAAGCGTATCCCAGCTCGGATAGGAGGCTTCCGACGGTGAGCATCCGAAGGTCGCCTCCTGCAATTGTGATTTTCATTTTATTCCTCCGATCCCTTGGGTGTGTTCTATAATAGTTTTATGACGTCGCGCGAAAAAGTGTTCAGCATTTTATAACTATCGGCTCTCTTCCGACAGCCTTGCTTTCGCTGTCAAATCGGTCGGGGTTCGAGGCGAGGATCTTTTCGGGGTCGGCGCGGTAGTTTTTCGCGATACTCCAAAGAGATTCGTTCTTTTCGGGATAACAGAACACAAATGCCGAGCCGTCGGCTTCGGTGCTTGCGGGCGTTCGCTTCGTTATTTCCGAAACAAAGGTTTCTTCACCCTCCGAGAAAACGCTGATTCTCGCTTCGGCGATGACTCTCGCGGTAATACTGCCGTCGGTGTGAAGCGTCGCTATCGTTTCAATGGGAAATACGTCTGCGGTTATAATATCGGATGCGCCGAGTCCGTCAAGCTCAAAGGACTGGTTGTAAGGAACGGAAAAATCAAAACTGTGCACACCCTCTGCGGTGTTCGCAAGAACGGTGATTATAAAGCTGCCCGAAACGTCTATTCCGTTTTCGGTGCGTGCAGCCGATGAGCCGTAATCACGCGCGGAAGCATCGAGGATGCCGCTTGCCGAAGGCACTGCTTCGGGGAGCTTCGCCTCGGTTGTGAATCCGTTTGCGGTTCTTTGGCTCAGCTTGGGAGTTTTTACGGTTTCGTATTTTAAGGTTCCGTTGTGGCTTTTTTCGAAAACGTCTTCCGCCACCGTGTGTGTCTTTTGCTCGTTTATCTTCATTTTGACTCCGACGGAAAAGTCGGAACGGATTATGCGGTTTTCTCCGTATTGGTCGAGCTCGGGAATAAACGAGGTGTCCGACGGATAGATCGAAACGTCGATACGCTTTGTCTCGTCTATCGCATCGTTTTCGCAGGTTATGGAAACGGGAATGGATTTGGCGGACATATAATATGCGCCCTCGTTGTTTTCTTCTTCACAGAGGGTATGTACCGATGCGGTCGTTTTTATATCCACTTTTCCTGCCGATAATGATACCTGCGGAGGTTGCAGCGAAACCGAACCGCATACTATCTCGCCGATGCATTTTTCGTTGCGGTTGAGCGGAATCTGCTCGCTGAAATTAAACGTCTCTTCGTATAAAGCGGTTCTGCCGTCGAAGCCGATGTCTTTTTTGAGGAAGAAGATCTCGCCGTCCTCTTCGATGGCAAGCGCTTTTGCGGATACGTCGCATTCTGCCTCGGTCATTGCTCCCAAAAATGCTCTTATTACGATTCTCCGCGCACCGATCAGCTTACAGTCGATTCTTTCGCATCGGATGTCGCAAAACAACCCTGCGTTGTCAGCGTTCGCCTTCGGAACTGCTACCGAAAGTGTAAAATCCTGCGTAAAACTGCAACACCTCAAACGGTTTTTGTAATCGGTTTCGTAAAGAATGTCATAAACCGCTTTTCCGTGGATGATGCCCTTGCCGTCTTCGAGCTTGCAGGATTCGGAAAACGGAGTGCAATCCACCTTTACAAGCCTTGCGATGTCGGGACAATGCTCGGGGATGGCGGTATCGAATTCGAGGTCCTTGTCGACTTTTGCGCTGAAGAATTTTTTGGGTATGAGTATTTCGTTTGTTGTGATTCCTATTTTGATCGCGCCCTTTCTTTTTTTTGTAATATGTATATTGTCATAAACAGGGTTTTATGCATAGGCTGTTATAGAAAGGCTGTGATTGTTTATGTGTTCTCTTGCGAAGACGGCGGGAGTAGCTGCCTTGTCGTTCGGAATGGGTGTTGTGCTCTGCCTCGTGTTGCCGACGGGCGCACTTGTCTGTATCGAAGCCGCGCTGATAGTCGGTGCGGGTGCCGTGCTTTTTATTAAATGAAGGAGTGAGCGATTTGAAAATATATTGTTTCCGCGCGCCTAAGATGCTGAAACCGTTGTTCAGGGCGCTTTTTTTGAGATAAAAACATTGACATAAGGATAAGTAAGTGCTATAATTCAGAAAAATGAAGAGTAAAAGCCTATTCGTAAAGTGTCGCCCGAACGGGGAGTTGTCGGGCGGACGAAAAGCGGTTTCGCTTGCGGTCTGGGCTTTGCATCCCGCTTCATACGGCAAAAAATACATAGGTTCCGCATTTTTGCGATTCGCCTTCTTTTCTTGCTATATGATTTGCAGGAAAGGAAGGTTTATTTTTATGAAAAAATCGAAACAAGAAACAAAAAAACTCGTTTTTTCCGCACTTATGGTTGCGGTTTGCGTTGTCATCGGCTGGGTTTGTAAAAGTTTCTTTACGTTCGGCACCATCCGCGTAACCTTTGATAATTTCCCGCTGATTTTTGTCGGTGTTTTGCTGGGGCCCGTTTGGGGCGCGCTTGTGGGAGTCGCTTCCGACCTCGTTTCCTGCCTTATGTCGGGTTATGAGATCAACCCTGTCATAACTCTCGGAGCCGCTTCGATCGGATTGGTTTCGGGTGTCGTTTCCCGCTATATAATAAAAGGAAGGAAATTTCCGAACGTTTTGGCTGTTACGCTCCTGTCCCATGCCGTCGGCTCAGTCGTGATCAAATCGATCGGCTTGTGGATGATCTACCGTATCCCCTTTTATATGGTGATCGGACCGCGCGTCCCGCTTTATATCGCGATCGCACTTGTCGAATCCTATCTGATTTATATGATTTTGAAGTATAAGCCCTTGAATAATATGTTCGGAAACGGAGAACAATAATATGACCTACGAGGAAGCACTCGAATATATCCATTCGGTTGAATGGCTCGGCTCGCGTCCCGGACTTTCGCGCACCGATGAGCTTCTGAAAAGGCTCGGTAACCCCGAAAAGGGGATGAGATTCATACACGTCGCCGGAACGAACGGCAAAGGCTCTACCTGCGCTATGCTCGACTCGATATTGCGCGAGGCGGGCTATAAGGTGGGTCTTTATACCTCGCCGTATATAGTCCGCTTTAATGAGCGTATGTGTATAAACGGTGAGCCGATATCCGATTCCGAGCTTGCCGAGCTTGTCGAAACGATAAAGCCTATCGCCGAAACGATGGAGGATAAGCCTACCGAATTTGAAATAATAACTGCACTGGCGTTCCTTTATTATAATAAACATAATTGCGATGTCGTTGTGCTTGAGGTCGGTATGGGCGGCCGACTCGACTCGACTAACGTCATCGATTCTCCCGTTGTGTCGGTTATTACCGGCGTCGCTATCGACCATACTTCTGTTCTCGGTAATACTGTTTCCGAAATAGCCGCAGAAAAAGCAGGCATAATAAAAAAGGGATGTCCTGTTGTTTACGGGGGCAGGGATGACGATGCGTATAAGGTTATATGTGATAAAGCGTTGGAGAATGAGGCAACGGTAAACCGCACAAGACCGTCCAAAATACGTATTCATTCGATGTCTGTCGAGGGTACGGTTTTTGACTATGCTGCGTATCTCGATTTGAAGCTCTCGCTTCTCGGCAAATATCAGCTTGATAATGCCGCTACGGTTCTCGAAACTGTCGGCGTTTTGAACCGTAATGGTTTTCGGATAAGCGTAGGTGCTATTCGCTCCGGTCTTGCTAACGCTAAATGGCGCGCGAGGTTCGAGCTTCTTGCGAACGAACCTCCTGTTATATTTGACGGCTCGCATAATATTCAGGGCGTAACTGCCGCGGCGGAAAGCATAAAGAAGTTTTTTATAACGGGAAAGAAACGAAAGAAGGTTGCGCTTTTGATGGGCGTGCTTGCCGATAAGGACTATGACGATATGGTCTCTGTCCTCGCTCCGCTTGCCGAGATGGTGTTTACGGTAACACCTCCGTCGCCCCGTGCGCTTGATTCTTATGCGCTTGCCGAGGTTTTTGAGGGAAAAGGAGTGCCTGCGGAAGGAAATAAGACGATATATGACGGCGTGAAGAATGCGTACGAATATGCAAGAACACAAAATATACCGCTCGTGATGCTCGGTTCGCTCTATATGTATGGTGAAGTGGTCGAAAACTTCGAAAAAGCGGTCGAAAATCGTTAAAACACCCCGCCCATAAAAACTTTTTAGCGTAAAAACGGTTGTGCCGCAAGGGGTTTTGGGGGGAGCGAAAAAAATTTGAAAAAAAGTGAAAAAAAGTGTTGACAAAACGAATTTGCTGTGATAGAATAGCAAAGCTG
>JAZSLN010000112.1:0-7276 GCA_045535385.1 Eubacteriales bacterium | reverse complement strand
GTTGACGTTTACGTAAACGGAACTCTTATGGGCTCTTATCTCCTTACCGAGGCTGTTGAAGTCGATTCCAACCGTGTCGATATCGACGTGGATAATAACGAATTCCTCTTAGAGCTTGACTGGAACCCCGAGGACGAGGATTGCTACTACTTCTACTCCTACTACCGCGGAAGCGAACCTCAGCTTAAGTTCGCTATAAACGAGCCTGAAAAGGAAGACCTTACTCAGGAACAGATCGATTATGTCGAGAACCTTGTTTCCGAGGCTGAAGACGCGCTCAGAAACGGTACCTTCGAAGACGTTCAGAAGTATTTCGATATCGATTCGATGGCAAGCTTCTACCTCCTTCTCGAATTCTTCCGTAACGTTGACGTTGCTACCAGCTCGACCCGCTTCCATATTAAGGGCGGTAAGATCTACGGCGGCCCTGCTTGGGACTTCGACCTTTCCTCCGGTAACTACAACGCTAACTATTATACCGGTATGTACGCTTCCGACGGCACCTGCTACCGCGGTATGCACGCTACCAATATGCTTTGGTTTGCTAAGCTTGTAAACTACTTCCCCGAATTCAACGAAATCGTTGCCGAAAAGTTTACCGACGCTTACTATAAGTTCGAAAACATATACGCCGATAACGTTTACGGTACCAATAAGATCGATTCTATGATCGAAACCTACGGAGCATCCTTCGACCGTAACCACACCGAAGCCGGCTGGACTCCCAATAAGGTTTATAATCCTAATTTGCAGCTCGAACGTACTCCCGACGCTACTTATGAGGAAAACGTCGAATACTACCGCACTTGGATCAAAAACCGTACCGATTGGCTTGTTGAACAGTGGGATATCACCATTCCCGAAGAGCCTACGATCGATGTAGGTGACGTAACGGGCGACGGAAAGATAAATATGTTCGACTATTTGGCGGTTAAGGCTCATTGCCTCGGCTCGTCAACGCTCACGGGCGATAAGCTTCTCCGCGCCGACTATAATAACGACGATAAGGTCAATCTCTTCGACTATATCGCACTTAAATCCAAGGTTATTAACGGATAAAATTTAATCAAAAAAGGCTGGCTCTTGCGAGTCAGCCTTTTGTTATGCTAATCTTTATCAATACAGTCGCGTTCCAATGCGTTCAAAAATGCGGTAGCCGAGTATAATTCGTAGCCTCCGACTATATCACCGTTGTCCAGCTCGACCGAATCGGAATAGCGGTTTGAAACATTGGCGGCAAAAATACGGTGTCCCGATTTTCCGGTAAGCACCGATTGCTCGTCCATAAGGTCGCTGAATTCGGCGCGGGGAAGTAAAACTCTTTGCGGAATGGGATTAATAATTACAACCTTTTTGCAATCGGCTTCGTAACCGAAATCGAAGCTTTTTGTATATGAGAATAAAACGAGCCTCAAAAACCTTACCTTGACTAAAAACGCCGCCTTTCCGTCGGGCATAATATAAATAGGCTGAGAACGCTTTTTGCAGGTGATCAGCTTGCAGGCGTAACGGCGTTTTTGGATGTAAACCGAGAAATCCTCGCCTTCGTGAGGCTTGAAAAGCGATAGGTAGGGGCTTCGTATCTTCGATAAGCGGTATTTCCTCTCACGGCAAAGCTTTTTTAGCGTACGGATGAATTTCCACCGCTTGAAAAAGGCGCGAGTGTTTCGGAATATCCAAGGGAAGAATACCACCAAAAGCGCAATCAGGAAAACCCTGATATCCAAAAACAGCATCAATATCGGTGAGATCGATATAAACAAGGACGGTATTACGAAAATAAGAACCATACTTCCGAGGAAGTAACTGAAAATAAGCGTTAGCTTAAACCTTATGCGCTCCGATTTCTCGGATTTTTTGCGCTCCTTTATCTCCTTTTCGCTGAGATCTTTGTATTTCTCGCGGGTCTTGCGCCCCTCTTTGTTCCAATAATTCATAGCGGAAAGATGGGCGAAAATATAAATTATAAATAAAATCGGTAGGGTTATTGCCAATACCTTTATTCTCGCGATGAATCCGTCCTCAAAGCCCGCGAACAGCCACACGTAGCCCGAATGCAATACCTTTGGCGGAATTATCAAATATATGACCGCGAAGGAGATCAATTCGATTTTCGTTTCCGTTTGTGAGAAAATAAAGGCTAATTTCTTCGAAAAGCCTTCGGGTGTAGGCTCGGAATCCATAAACCTGTTCGCCATATCCTCGTAATATACCGTGGTCATTCTTGTTGCCGAGTAGAACAGCAGGAAGGATATTACGACTCCGACGATAAC
This sequence comes from Eubacteriales bacterium, assembly GCA_045535385.1. Classification (GTDB taxonomy): domain Bacteria; phylum Bacillota; class Clostridia; order Oscillospirales; family CAG-382; genus Coliplasma. The sequence continues at coordinate 5,003 of JAZSLN010000112.1, read as the reverse complement.
GATTCCTTTCGTTACGAAAAAACCGTTATACGGGTCTTTGGTAAAGAAAATAGGTACAAAAAATATGTATTGGTTGAAAATAGTGAAAAGTAAAAACTTTTCCAAAAACCTTTTGGCACAACCTATACCGAATTTGATTTTGTGTGCTTGTTCGTTTGTAAGATCGTCAAACATTTGTTACCTTTTGAAACGCCGTAATTCGTTCTTTTGGATATCACTTATTCGATAGCTTTCTGTCGCCTTTTGTATGGTTTTGTTGTGAGTCCACACATCTAAACGGTTTAGTTTTATGTAGGGGATAACTTCGTTATAATGCTTTGATAGCGCCGTCGCAAAGTACCAGGCAACAGCCATTTTTACGTAGTATTCGTCCGAATCGACCGATGCGACCGCTTCCGCATATTCGTCCTTGTATCCCTCGTCGAGGAAATACCGCATAAGACATACAACGGCGAACCGTATTACGTAGGCTTTTCCCGATTTTAACCATTCGTCTATGTAGGGTAAAAGCTTTTCGGAATTATTCTTAAAGCATTTCGGCGATAATTGGTCGCAGGACGCCCAGTTGACGATATACGGAAGAAATTTTTCGATATAGCTTATACATTCCGCAAAATCCCTGCTTTCCGCGATAATAAACGCGTGAAGCTGGTTTTCCTCGAAATATAGGTGGGGAAGCGAAGAAATAAATTTCTCCGCTTCTCCGTTCTTTATTAATTTCTTGGCAAGCCTTCTTATCTCGGGCGTGCGTACCCCGATAACGCTCTCTTTGTCAACCGTAGGTATAAGGGAAGCGTTAAACTCGCGGTATTTCCCGTCGCGTAATAAGAATAATGCCTTCTGTATTTCGGTCATTATTTAACGTCCTCGATCATAACGGGAAAGTAAACAAACCGAAGTATTGCTACGGTATCTCCTACCGATAAAGGCGCCGTGTCCTTACTTGCATAAAGGGTAGCGGTTTTAGAGCGCTTGCCGTCGTCAACGATGAGATAAATCTCCAACGCCTCGCCCCAATTTTGCTGATATAACCGTTCTCCGCGTATCTTGCCTACCTTTACGGGATAAATGTCCATTCGGACGACCTTGCCCGTAAATTCCTTAGCGGCGAAGAAATTATAAATCTTCGTCTGTTTTACCGCTAAGGCAGCAAGTCCTATCGGGATAAGATAAAATATGCTCGATATTTCAAGTATATCTGTAAAATAGAAAAGCAAAAACGAGCCGAGCGCGATAAATAGAATACTTGCGATAAAGGATAATATCGCTTTCGTTTCGCGCTCCTTTTGCATAGCGCGTGCTTCTTTTAAGGTCAACATATCGATTCCTTAATTACGGAAGATTGAGCTTTTCGTCCATAAGCTTTATAGAATACTTATAGCCGACGATTATAAGCGTGGTATAAATGATTATCTGTAAAAGCTGGATGATGATCTGAACCATACCGATAGTAAAGTCGGTGGGGCTGAAAACTATAAGCAACGAGGGCACGTTCTGTGCGAAGGAAACGAGAATCGACATACCGAAATTGATCGCGTAATAGATACCGATCGCGGCGAGAATCTTGAACTTTTTGACTATTACGGCACCGATGGTGATGCTTGCGTGGATTGTAACGATAGACGTCAAAAATGCGAGCAGATAGGTAACTAAGGTAAGAGCCATCTGTATCGTAGCCATAATACCGTCGGAAACGGTCATTAATTGGGGTATTTCTTTAAGAACTTCGATAAAGTATTTTCCCATATCGCCGATGCAGAGAAATCCGGCAAAGAGTGAACCGAATGCGGCAACAAACGTGATTACCGCCGCGATAGCACTCCAGAACGTCATATTAACGCAGGAGGAAAGGAATATCTGCTTAGAGGATACGGGAAGGGTAAAGGTCAAATAACCCTCGTCGGTGTATTTGCTCTTGTAAAAACGGTATGCAAGTATAAAAGATACCGCCGCCGAGTAAACGGCTATCGAAAGCATAATGAACATCCAAAGGAACATGAGACCGACACCGGCTAAAACATTCACTCCCTCGTATTCATTGGTGGCTTCGAACAGCATCGGCAACGCGATACACATTGTAACTACCGCAAGGACACCCAATCCTGCCGCGGCGATGGATAAAATACCTAAAAGCTTTGAATTGGCTCTCCATTCATGTTTTAATAGTTTGGCAAACATCTGAATACCTCCCTAAAGGTCTCGTCAAGCGATTTTCCGCTTTGAGCGCAAAATTCCTTAACGTCGCCCGAATTTATAACTCTGCCGTGGGAAATGAACAGGAACCCGTCGAGCACCGGCTCAACGTCTGCGATAAGATGGGTCGAGATAACGACCGTTGCCTCAGGGTCATAATTCGCAACTATCGTGTTCAGTATATAATCTCTCGTTGCGGGGTCAACGCCGCCTATAGGCTCGTCGAGGAGATAAAGCCTTGCTCTGCGGGACATAACGAGTGCGAGCTGAACCTTCTCCTTGTTACCCTTGGAAAGGGTTCCGAACTTGACGTTCATAGGGACGCCGAGGTCGTTCAAAATACGCTCTGCACGTGATCTGTCGAAGTCCTCGTAAAAATCCACGAAATAGTCAAGCTGGTCGCTGATCGTGTCGCTGCTTCTTAAATAGGTGCGGTCGGGAAGGTAGGAAACAAGCGATTTTGTGTTCGGGCCTACGGGTACACCGCAAATACTGATCGAGCCTGCGTTCGCGGTAAGAATACCGGCGCAAAGCTTCAAAAGCGTGGTTTTGCCGCTTCCGTTAGGACCTAAGAGTCCGATTATTTTACCGCTCGGAAGATCGATGGATATGTTATCCAACGCGGGAAATTGAGAATTGCGGTAAATCTTCGTCAATCCCGATACAGATAAAACAGTACTCATTGTTTTATCCCCCTTATATTATTTATTTCCAGTAACTGCCTTTGATAACTACCGGTTCGTTTACGAATCTTAAAACAGCTACCTCGTCGCCTTCGAGAAGATTTGCTGTAGCGTCGCCTCTCGGGAAAACGCGGAATATCGTCTTTCCGTCCTTGTTGCGGACCATAAGCTCGGATTCGAAGGATTTATCCTGTAACGCATCGAAGCCGCCGCTCTTGACCTTACGCTCCTCGGCGCGGTATATTTCGTTCTTCATTACCTCGCCGACAAATTCCTTCGGCTTGAAAAACGTTGTAACACCGCTTAGCTTGATAATAACTATCTCGATTGCGAAGGGTATAACGTAATATATCTTGTAATAGTCCGACATTTCCTTGCTGAAATCGATAAAATAGAACACAAGGAAGGATATGATCGCTACGGCAATTGTAGGAAGTATGAACGCCAACGCCGTTTTTATTTCCGCTTTTTTCTGAATCTTTCGTGCCTGCTCAAGGGTAAGCATTAATATTCCCTCCTCTTGTAGCAACGGTTATAAGCCATTATCCACGCGGCAACATCCAATACCGCCATATATACGGCAGTCAGAATTATCGATGCGATGAGTAAAAGAACATATGCCGCAACAGAGGGGAACGCACCGACCGATGCGATAGCCCCGCCTCCCATTGCAGGGTTCAAAAAGATTATTGTAGAGGCAATAACGAAAAGAATAACCTCTGTTATGAAATCCTTGCTTTTGATAACGAACAGGATCTTTGTTTTGATATCGCTGTTGAATATTTTCTTTTCCTCGGATTCGTCGCCCTTATGCTCCTTTTTGAGCTTGGCTATTCGCAGGTATCTTGAAATCGCAAGAATAATTATGCCTAAAGCGAGCGCCTGCAAGACGGCGAAAAAGAATCCTCTTGATACGATTATACCGAACATATCAAAAACGGTCGAGAATAAGGTGGCGATTATGTAATATATAATGCCCATTCCGATCTTTTTGAATATTTTAGCTGCCATAGCTTCCTCCTACATTCTATCACATTAAACAAATAAAATCAATAGTTAGCATAATAGCCCCTCCGATTTGCGAAGGGGCTATTGGTTTATCAAGCTTCGTTTTTATTCTTCGTCGAGAATTTCTGCTTCGAGGGGCTCGATCGCTTCTTCTGCGACAGCGTTCTCCTCGCTGTTTTCGTCCTTCTTCTTGCCGAGATATTCGGGGAGCGAAAGACCGGAGAGCGCGAATACCTCTTCAAGGGGAGGCACGCTCTTCATAAGACCGGAGAGGAAGTTTGCGGTACTGGTCTTGCCGTCACCGTTGCCGCCGTTGTCCCAAACGGTAACCTTGTCGATCTTGATGTTCTTGATAGCGTCGACCTGAATCTTCATAAGGTCTTCGAGCTTGTCGGCAATGAGGAGCTTAAGTGCCGCATCTGCGTCGCCGTTGGCGGATTTTACGATTTCTGCAAAACCTGCAGCCTGCTTGCGGAGTATCTCTTCCATACCGCGTGCTTCTGCTTCCATACGTGCGTAGATAGCGTCCGCTTCACCCTGTGCCTTGCGTCTGATCTTTTCAGCTTCTGCTTCCGCTTCGAGCTCGATCTGGCGCTTCTGGATCTCTGTCTGTACGATAATGTCCGCTTCGAGGGTAGCCTTTTCTCTTGCGGAACGTGCTTCTTCAGCTTCTTTTTCTGCCGCATACGCTTCTTCGAGAGCTTTTGCCGCCTGGATCTTTTCAGCCGCGGTAGCGATTCTCAAAGCTTCAGCTTCTTTTTCGCGGAGAGTTGCGTTCGACATAGCAATTTCGGTTTTAGCAAGGTTCTCACCCTGGATAGCCTCTGCGTCAGCCTTCGAAACGTTGATACGTTCGTCCATCTTCGCGTTTGCTTCACCGATAGAACCGTCTCTTTCTTTTTCGGCAACGCTCTTCTTAGCGTCGTTGATAGCCTTTGCGGCTGCTTCCTTACCGAGGGCGGCGATGTATCCGCTTTCGTCGCTGATGTCGGTAACGTTAACGTTTATAAGACGAAGACCGATCTTTTTAAGCTCGACTTCAACGTTTCTGCTTACTGCTTCGAGGAATTTATCTCTGTCGGTGTTGATCTCTTCGATATCCATCGTAGCGATGATAAG
>JAZSLN010000042.1:0-5539 GCA_045535385.1 Eubacteriales bacterium | reverse complement strand
CGTGATCATCAATGACGGTTATGTGTATTGCTACTGTTCTCAATTCTGTGTGTTCGGTGATGATACGAACATCACGGTGAACGGCGGCAAGCTGAAAATGTATGACGGCGGCAGCTGGTACGATTATTTCATCTGTGACGGAACGCTTACTATCGCTGCAGGCAACGTGTACGTAAGTGCTGATCCGAATAAAATCGAATTGGAAGACTGTGTGCCTTGGGACGGCGTAACCAATCTCAATACCTATGACTGCGTATGGATCGTGGATGAACAGGCGACTGTCACCCACACCGTAACCTTTAAGGTAGACACTACTACCGTAGCCACCAAGACCGTTGAGAACGGCAAGACCGTAACTGCACCTGCCGATCCTACACAGAGCGGCAAGACCTTCCTCGGCTGGTACAACGGCGATACCAAGTTCGACTTCACCACCCCGATCACCGGCGACATCACCTTGACCGCTAAGTTCGAGGATGCGACAAGCAACGTTAAACTCGGCGACGTTAACGGCGACGGAAAGGTCAATATGTTTGACTACGTTGCGCTTAAATCTCACGTTCTCGGCAAATCTATTCTCAGTGATGATAAGCAGGTACGCGCTGACGTAAACGGCGACGGAAAGATCAATATGTTCGACTACGTTGCTCTAAAAGCGCAGGTAATTAAAGGTTAAGCAGACCTTTCTCCCGACAGAAAGATCAATATGTTTGACTACGTACTCGTCAAGAAGCCGATTATTTCTCAATAAACATCCCGAAAAACAGACGGTCATTCCGTCTGTTTTTTTTGAAAAAATCCGCGAATAATACGATTTTTTGCAATTTTCTATTGTAATTATTTTTTCGAGTGATATAATTTCTCATCATATTTTTTGAATATTTTTTGACTGTTTCGGGGCTTTCGCGTTATTTCGGAAGCCATTTTACTTATTGACTTTTATTGTATTCGGTAGTAAAATTTTTATAAAAGATTTCATCGGAGGTTTTGTGTGAAAAGGATTCTTGCCCTTTTGGCGGCGATCGTTTTTTGTACTCTCTCTGTTTCCGTTTATGCCGATCACGATTCGATTACCGTGTCGCTTGACGGCGTTAACTGTGATCGCGGCGGAGATCAAACGGTATTATATAATACGTCCGGTTCTAATACGGGAACGAATATGTGGGGATACGAAATAACCGTAACCGAAGGACGCGTGACGGCAGTCGGCGGAAACGACAGTCTTGTCCCCGACGGAGATAAAAGCTTTGTTGTTTCGGCTCACGGCAGCGCTATGGACGCTTTGTATGCGGTGACCGTCGGTATGCTCGCGGAATACGATTCGACGGCGGAAACGGTTACCTTTACGTTAGACGAAAATATAAATATGGTGAGTATCGATCTTGCTCGAAACGCGGCGCTTTCAGCGCGTGACGAGGCTTTGGCAGGATGCTATATTATAGCCGATGACGCCGAAACGCAATTTTCGGCAACCGAAGCGAAGTACAGCGCGTTGAACGGTGCGGCAACCGAGGAAGACGCAAACGCGCTTACCGAAGAATACGAAATGTTAAAAACTCTCTACCGCGATCGCGCCGTCTCGGAATATCGCGGAGTTTGGGTTAATCCTGTCCAAAAGGATTACGCCGGGGTCGAGTCCTTCGTGCGAAAGTGCGTTCGCGCCGGTATAAACGTTATCTCGGTAGAGACACTTTTCGACTGTACAACGATTTGTCCTATGCCCGAGGGGTATTATTTTGAGCATAACCCATATTTCGAGGGATTTGACGTGCTCGGTGCGTACGTTGAGGCTTGTCATAAATACGGAATAGAATTGCATTGTTGGATGCACGTTTACTCGGTCGGCGACCCCGCAAGCACAAATTTCAGTAAGAGCGTCGCATATAAAAAGCCCGAATGGTGCCTTGTTGACAATAATGGCGAATTTTTGAAGGGCTTTTTGAATCCTGCGCTTCCCGAGGTAAGAAGCGCGCTGCTTGAAAATTATAGATATATTATTGAAAATTACGATATCGATGCCTTTGAGCTCGACTATATCCGTTATAACGAGGTCACCGCCGAGCAGGATTTCGGATACGATTCCGAAACGGTACGGCGCTTTAAGGAAAAATATCCCGAATATGCCGCTGCTGAAATATCCTATAATAAGTCGGCGTCTTATTGGTCGGACTGGGTCGTTTTCAGAAATTACTGCGTAACCGAGCTTGTTCACGATGCGAGAGCATTAATAGATGAGATCGCGCCCGACGTATTGTTGACCGCCGATGTCGGATCTACCACTTGGGACTCCTATTACAGCCGTTATCAGGATCCGTTCACTTGGCTGGACAATGGATATCTCGATATAGTCCATCCTATGTCCTACGCGCTCGACGATTACGCCAACATTAAAGAATTTTTCGCTCATAACGGCGAATGTCTCGTCGTTCCCGCGCTCGGCACCTACCTTGACGGCTTTACCGATGAAACTATGCTCTCTCAAGCCTGCGGAATGGTTGATATCGGTTGTTATGGTGTCGCGTATTTCGCCGAGGAACAGTTTTTTGCTAAAAATTGCGATGAATTGCTTTCCGAGACGATATATACCCGCCCCTCGATCGCTCCCGCGCTAAACGGCGCCAATACCTCCGTCGCCGAGTTGACGAGGTTTATTGAAAGAATTGAAACGGCGCTAAACCGTGGATATATATCCTACGAAACGAAGGGCGATCTTGAAGCCTGTGCGGAAGCCGTTACCGAAATACTCAAAAACGAGCGCGCGTCAAATTCGCGTGAGGCTCTTATTCGACTTTACGAAAAAACGGAGTCTTTAGAGGACGGAATATTAAAAGAACGGCTTTTGAAGGACATAAATAACGCATATTCGGCTGTCGAGAGAAAGCCCGACGACGAATATTGTGAATACAAAATTATGGATAATTCCGTTCCTGCGGATGCGAAAGATGCACGTGTCCTTACGGTGGATAAGATCGATTCTCCTCATAGAGGCGAGGACTCGGTAATTATAACCGACCCGACCCGAATAAACGATTACAACGTAAAATACGCTTACGTTATGCTCCTTCGCCTTGAGGACAGCGAAAAAGGACTTTATACTCTCGTTGAATCCTGTCGTAATTGGGGCTCATTTGGCGGATTTTCTGCTCCGATCGAATCGGGTATGATCGTTTTGTCCTTCCACAGCAACGACGTTGGCTCCGGCGCAGAAAGACGTAACCTTGCTCAAACGGTTGAAATCGGTTCAACGCTTGCGCTTTGGGGAATAGACGTTAAAACGGCAGAATTCAATAATCTCAATTCGCTTGTGTACGTTTCAAAAGCAATTCCTTCCTATAAGCTCGACATAAACGGCGACGGAAAGGTGAATATATTTGACTACGTTGCGCTTAAATCTCACGTTCTCGGCAAATCGATTCTCAGTGATGATAAGCAGGTGCGCGCTGATGTAAACGGCGACGGAAAGATCAATATGTTCGACTACGTTGCTCTTAAAGCGCAGGTAATTAAAGGTTAAGCATAATAACGCAGAACGCAAAAAGACCAATAATCACTAAGAGATTTTAAGGAAAGAAAACGGAGCGAAACGCTCCGTTTTCTCGATTTTTATGTCTTTTTGCTATAAAAAAATCCGCGAATAATACGATTTTTTTGCAAATTTCTATTGTAATTCTTTTTTTGGGGTGATATAATGTTTCATCATATTTTTTGACTGTTTCGGGAGGAAATCAACTATGAATAACAACGTACGTCCTGAATCTATGGCTCGTATAAATAATTTCGAGCTTGCGAACGCTTTTATCGAAGAGCAGATCGCCGAGATCCGCGCGACTGTCGGCGATAAGAAGGTGCTTCTCGCTCTTTCGGGCGGTGTCGATTCTTCGGTCGTTGCCGCGCTTTTGGTAAAGGCTATCGGTAAACAGCTTGTCTGTGTTCACGTTAATCACGGTCTTATGCGTAAGAATGAGTCCGAAAACGTGATAAAGGTATTCAAGGACGAGCTTGACGCTAACCTTATCTACGTTGATGCTACCGACCGTTTCTTAGATCTTCTTGCAGGAGTGAGCGATCCCGAGAAAAAGCGTAAGATCATCGGTAAGGAATTTATAGAGGTTTTTGCCGACGAAGCGCGTAAGCTCGAGGGTATCTCCTTCCTCGCTCAGGGAACTATCTACCCCGATATCCTCGAAAGCGTTAAGGCTGCCGAGGGTAAAAAGGCGGTTAAGTCCCACCATAACGTCGGCGGTCTCCCCGAAGACCTTAATTTCGAGCTCGTTGAGCCTATCAAGCTTCTCTTTAAGGACGAGGTTCGTGTTGTCGGCGAAGCGCTCGGCTTGCCCCACGCTATGGTCTACCGCCAGCCGTCCCCCGGTCCCGGCCTCGGCGTTCGCTGTCTCGGCGCAATTCCCCGCGACAGACTTAACGCTCTCCGCGAGGCTGACGCGATCCTCCGCGAGGAATTTGATATAAACGGACTCGCCGAAAAGGTATGACAGTATTTCGTCGTTATCCCCGATATCAAATCCGTCGGCGTTAAGGATGACAGCCGTTACGAGGGTTGGCCCGCGATAATCCGCGCCGTCAATACCGTAGATGCGATGACCGCTTCTGTCGAAGAGATCCCCTACGCGGTTCTCCATAAGATCACCGCGCGTATCACTAACGAGGTTGACGGTATCAACCGCGTCCTCTATGACCTTACTCCTAAGCCCTCGGGAACTATCGAGTGGGAATGATTTGGCTACGCCAAATCAACTATGATTGCCCTTCGGGCAAGTTATAAGATATGAACGGCTCCGCCGTGTTATGATTTGCCTTGCGGCAAAGTTGTCTTTCATTGGGCAATCATATCATAACATTTGGCGGAGCCAAATTTATAACTCTAAACTCATATATCAAAGAACACTTAAGTTTATTCTTTAAAGTACAAAATAGTTGATTCTTTTTCTTGCCCCAAAAATGCTTGCATTTTCGGGGACCCCATACACTATATAAAAAATTGCCTTTTGCATTTAGTTGCAGAAGGCTTTTTTATTTACTGTTATTCTTTTTAATTATATTGAAAACAAAGGGCAGATTGCATTTTTATTATTGAGTTAATAGTTTCTATACCTATTGTTTTTGATTTAATTCTATGCTTGTTTTTGTTTATTTAATAGGATAATCTTTTTTGTTCTTTTTTGGATTATTGCTTTTGTATTTAATAACAAACCGGATAACAAGTGCCCGAAAACCCTTGGAAACAAAGGGATTTCGGGCATTTTTGCAATTTGTGAAAATGCCGCTGCAACACTTTTGCAACACGTGGGGATAAATTTACAAAAAAGATAGTTACCGATGAGACACTGAAAACGACCGAATAGGCAAAAAACAACATTTTCTCTTTTTTATTTGCTATTATGGTACTGTAAATGAAAAAGGAGGATGATATATATGCAAGCAATTAAAACAACCCGGCTTGTCAAGCGGTACAAAAATCTGACTGCTGTAGACAAGCTGGGTTTAGAAATTCGGCAAGGTGAATTGTTTTCGCTGCTCGGAG
>JAZSLN010000089.1:0-15722 GCA_045535385.1 Eubacteriales bacterium | reverse complement strand
TTCCGCAATCCAAACGCATATAGGGCGGATTGGTTATAACGTAATCCGCTCTGCCGCATTCGAAAAGAGTGCGGTAATCGGAGGCATCGCCGTTTATGACCGAAAATCTTTCGGAAAACCCGTTTTCGCGCGCGTTTTCCGAGGCGGTGTGGGCATATTTTTCCTGAAGCTCAAGTCCGACAAAATCCGTACTGCATCCGCGCGCAAGCAAAAGAAGCGGTATAACACCCGAGCCTGTACCGAGGTCGATGCATTTGCCGCGTTTTAACGAGCCGAACGCAAAATCGGCGAGAAGAAGCGCATCCGTACCGAAACGGATGCCGCCTTCGGGCTCGCGAAGGATAATATCGGAATTGATTTTTGTAACAGTGCCTTCGAACATATTTCTCCGCCGTTTCAGGTTGTATTTTGACGACTTATGTTGTATCAAACAATAATGCGCCCACAGGCGGTCGCCTATGAACGCATTACGCATCTGCCCTTAATTATGCTTGGGGAGCATCAACGGGACATACGCCTGCACAGGCGCCGCAGTCGATGCAAAGCTCGGGATCGATGATGTACTTGCCGTCGTCAGCAACGCTGATAGCGCTTACGGGGCATTCAGCCTCGCAGGTGCCGCAACCGATACAAGTATCGTTAATGATGGAATATGCCATATCAAACACCTCCGTTATTATTAATAACGATAATATCATATTTATTATTGAATTTCAATGGTTTTTTTCGCTTTTTAGAAAGTTTTTTCAAAAGCCGATTTGAGGTCGGCAATAATGTCCTCGATATCCTCGATTCCGACCGAAATACGGATCAAGCCCGCATCGATTCCCGCGTTGACGAGCATTTCGTCGCTCAGCTGGCGGTGGGTCGAGCTTGCGGGGTGGAGAACGCAGGAATGGACGGTCGCAACGTGAACCGCGTTACGGAAAAAGGTAAGCGAATTCATAAACTTGACAGCCGATTCTCTTCCGCCCTTGATGCAGAAGGAAACAACACCGCTGCAGCCCTTGGGGAGATATTTCTCGGCGAGAGAATGGTATTTGTCGCTTTTGAGTCCCGCGTAGTTGACGTATTCGGCGTAACCGCTGTTTTCGAGATATTCGGCAACCTTCAACGCGTTTTCGCAATGACGCTCAAGACGTACGTCGAGGCTCTGGATACCCAAGTCGAGAAGGAAAGCCGCCTGCGCGGTGGGATAAACACCCAGATCACGTACAAGCTGAACGCGCATTTTTGTGATATAGGCGAGCTTGCCGAAGGATTCGGTGTAAATCAGACCGTGATAGGATTCGTCGGGAGTGCAAAGTCCTTTGAATTTATCGTTCTGAGTCCAATCGAAGTTGCCGCTGTCGATAACGCATCCGCCGAGCTGTACGGCATGGCCGTCCATATACTTCGAGGTGGAAAGAACGACGATGTCCGCACCGAAATCGATGGGACGGCAGAGAACGCCGGTGGCGAAGGTATTATCGACGATGAGGGGAATACCCGCGTCGTGTGCAACGCGAGCGATTCTTTCGGTGTCAAAAACCGAAAGCGCGGGATTTGCTATCGTTTCACCGAAAATAAGCTTTGTGTTGGGTTTGATCAAAGCGGCAATTTCTTCGTCGGGAAGGTCCTGATCGAAGAAGGTGCAATCGATACCGAAGCGCTTGAGCGTAACCGAGAAAAGGTTGGTCGTGCCGCCGTAGATCTTGGAAGAAACGAGAATATGGTCGCCCGCCGAAGCGATATTTGTTACGGCGAGAAAGGAAGCCGCCTGACCCGAATTAGTGCAAAGTGCGGCAACACCGCCCTCCAAATCGGCGATCTTCTTTTCGACGAAATCGACGGTGGGGTTGGAGATACGCGAATACATATGTCCGTCGGCGGTAAGGTCGAAAAGCTTGCCGATATCCTCGGGTGAGCTGTAAGAATAGGTAGTGCTTTGGTAGATAGGGAGCGCGAGAGGCTCGCCGTTGGCGGGATCGTATCCCGAATGGATGCATTTTGTTGCGGGTGAATAGTTCTTTTTCATATCGCTGTCCTTAGTTTTTGAGGAAATTTTAAGAGGCTTTTTCTTCGCCTTTATCAAAGCTGCCGTCAAGATCGCGCAGGGTCTTTATAGCCGATTCCCAGTTTTCGGGATATATAACGTTGTGAACCTCGAAGCTGTCGAACGAGAAAAGCGTGTCGCGGTGCGCGTTGGCATCGTTTAAGGTAAGATTGGTGTTTTTAGCATAACCGATAACCGTCGACATCGACTGCGAGTTGTTGTTGAACTGCTCGTTGTTCAAGAACTGCTGAAGAACGGATTTGCTTATAAGCTGGTAAAATTCGTTATATTCGCCTGCGGTGCCTTCGGGTACGTATTCGAGAAGCCATTGAAGCTTGGATTTTCCGAAAAGCGATTCGTTAAGGTTGACCTTGCCGTCAACGTTGGTTATCTCCGCTCTGTAATCCTCGGGATAGGTGCCGTCGATGGAAACGTAATCCTGATAGATCGGGTTGATTATCTCGATCGACATACCTTCGGGGAGGGTGGTGTAGACACCGGGCATACCCGAAGCGAGCTTTCTTACGCCGTCGCGGTTGTAAATGACACAGTAATCGACCTCGATACCGGTCATAGCAGAAACGCATTGGCAGACCTCGTGAGGCGACATTCCCGAGAATAAATACTTGATGGGCACGGGAACGCCGATCTCGTTGGTACGGCGTACCTCGGGGGAGATAGGACAATAGATAAGCTGCTTCGTTTTGGCGTTGGCGTCGATAAATACGCAGTTGACGACGTTGCCCTTACCGTCGACAGTCATAATCACCGCAGTGAAAACATCACCGTTGGGATCGTAAAAGCCCTCTTCTATGACAGGCTTGGAGGTTTCGTCGCTCGAGGAATCACCCGAAACGTCGGAGGAAACCTCGCTTGAGGTGTCCATACCCATATCCGAAAAATCGAAAACTCCGTTCAGCCAGGGGAGTACGTATTGAAATCCGACAAAGCCGAAAACGAGAAGACATATAGCAAAGGTTATAAAAAAGTTTCTGAAAGCGGAAGACAAAGGCTCATCTCCTTCAAAATTCAAAATGATTATTCACCGTACATTATACACTTAGATTTTGCGTTTGTCAATCGGCTTTGCAAATAAGAACAGAACATTAACGGACGGTATATGACCGTATTTTAATATTCGGGGTGCTACGCTTGACAATTTCGGAATATAAAGTTATAATATGTAGGTTATATAAGGTTACATACTACTCGACTTATTAGGAAAGTGAGCGCATAATGAGCGTTTTAGAAGCAATTATTTACGGAATTATTCAGGGTATTGCCGAGTTTTTACCTGTTTCAAGCTCGGGCCATCTCTCTTTGGCGCAGAATTTTGCCCAAAAGCTTTTGGATAAGGATATAGGAAACGCCGCCGAAAGCAATCTCGGCTTTAACGTGGCGCTCCACCTTGCGACCCTTATCTCGGTCTGCGTCGTTTACCGCAAGGACGTGTGGATGATTTTTATGGGCTTCGTTTCGCTCGTTAAGAAGCTTTTTACGGGCAAGCTCTCAAAGCGTTTCGAAAAGGGCGAAAAGCTTTTCCTTATGCTCGTCGTTGCGACGCTTCCGCTTATCCCGGCGAAGCTTTTGGGATATGACGATGCGGTCGAGATTATCTGCGGTACGAGCTGGACGATCGGCGGCTTGCTTATGGTAAACGGTCTCTTGCTGTTCGTTATCGACCGTCTTCAGACCGAAAACGAAACCACCGAAACGAGCGGCTTTCTCCGTCCCTTCGGTGTCGGTGTTATGCAGGCGGTTTTCGGAGTTTTGCCCGGAATATCGCGCTCGGGCTCGACGATCACGGGCGGTATAATCTTCGGCTTTTCCAAGGAAGAATCGGTCAGATTCTCGTTTTTGATGTCTATCCCCGCCATCCTCGGCGCCTGCGTGCTTGAGCTTCCCGACATGATCTCTCAAGGGGTCGCTTCGGATATGCTCGTTCCGCTTATCGTGGGCTCGGTTACGGCTTGCGCGGTGGGCTTCCTCGCGATAAAGCTGCTCCAATATCTCACTAAAAATAAGAGCTTTACATTTTTCGCGGTTTATTGCATAGTCGTAGGCCTTGCGGCAATAATCGCTGATCTCGTTATCGCTTAATTACCGTTTCACAAGGAGTTCAAAGTGGCAGAAAAAAAGAAAAAAAGTACATCCTCCAAAAAAACAACGAAAAAATCGTCAAAAAAAGGGAAATCCATAAATATTGAAACCAGCGAGATCATACGCTGGGCGGTCGGTTTTTTTGCATTTCTTATTATCCTGACGTTTTTCCCCGCCATCAACACGGGTATTATCGGTGCGCCGATTGCGAATCTGCTTAAAGGTCTGTTCGGCCCTATGTATTACGCGGTGCCGTTTGTGATGCTTTTAATAGCGATCTTCTGGGGACGCGACCGCGCAAACAACGTTGCGGGAATAAAATACGTTCTGTATTTCCTTGATTTCATTTTTATATCGACTTTGATACATACCGTAATATCCGACGAAAATATTGCGATCGGAACACTTTTCAAAACCGGTATGGAATTAAAGAGCAGCGGTTTTATCGGCGGTATCGTCGCGTGGGCGCTTCTTAAGCTTATGGGCCCCGCTCTGGTCTATACTCTTTCGATCCTCGGTATATTTATCTGTACCGTTCTTCTCTGCGGCGCTACGCCGAGGGGTACGGTTATGGCTATAATTAACTTCTTTAAGAACCTTTTCGCTAAAATAAAGGAATCCAACGAGGAACGACGTGCTCGAAGAGAAGCCGAGGCAGAGGAAGAGGACGACGAAGAAGAGGAAGAGGAAAAGGTCGTAAAGCCCGCCCCCGAGCCTAAAAAGAAGAAAAAGGAAAAGGCGTTTGTTCCCGCGCTTCCCGACGACCCGATGGAGGCAGAAGCGGAGGAAGCGGCTGTTTCCGAGCCCGAGATACAGACGATACCCGAAACCATCGACGAGAGCGAGCCTTTCGTTGACGAGGTTTTCGAAGCTCCTGCCGAAGCGGCTGCAGCCGAGCAGGTTGAGGAGTTGACCTTAGAAGGCCCCGAGGGCGTATCGGCATCGGAGACACCGACGGGCGAGCTTTCCTTCGATGATGACCTTTTGATAGAAGACGACGAGCTTTCTCTCGAGCCTATCGAGGAAACTCCCTACGTATTTCCGCCTATATCTCTTCTTACACCCGAGGACAATAATTCTGCCCGCCCCAGCGCAAACGACGTTGAGCGTGTAAGCCGAAAGCTCGAGGAGGTTCTCGCGAGCTTCAACGTAAGAGCAAAGGTCGTCGATTGTACCTTCGGCCCGACGGTTACCCGTTATGAGCTCCGTCCCGAATCGGGTGTTAAGGTGAAATCGATTATGAACCTTTCCGAGGACCTTGCGCTCCATCTTGCCGCAACCTCGGTCAGAATCGAAAATATCCCCGGCAAATCCGCCGTGGGTATCGAGATCCCCAACAAAAATATCTCGATGGTTCGTCTCCGCGGACTTATCGATAATTCTACCTTCCGCGATAACAAGAGCCGTCTTTTCGCCGCGCTCGGCGAGGACGTTGCGGGCAACCCCGTTTATCTCGATATCGCGAAAATGCCCCACCTTCTTATCGCAGGTGCGACCGGTCAGGGTAAGTCGGTCTGTATCAACTCGCTTATTCTTTCCTTGCTTTACCGTAACCATCCGAGCGACGTAAAGCTTATACTTATCGACCCGAAAACCGTTGAATTTTCGGACTTTAAGGATATCCCCCATCTTCTCGTTCCGGTTATTAACGATCCGAAGAGTGCCGCAGGTACGCTTAATTGGGCTTGTACCGAAATGGAGAACCGTTACCGTCTTATTCAGGAGGTCGGCGCAAGAGATCTCGCGGGATACAACACCGCTGTTTCGGACGATCCCGAGCGTCAGAAGCTTCCTCAGATAGTTATATTTATCGACGAGTTCGCCGATCTTATGATGATGGCTCCCGATGACGTTGAAACCTCGGTTTGCCGTCTCGCACAGAAGGCGCGTGCGGCGGGTATGCACCTCGTTATCGGTACCCAGCGTCCCTCGGTCGACGTTATTACCGGTCTTATTAAGGCTAACATCCCCTCGCGTATCGCGTTGACTACCTTCGCGGCGGTCGACAGCCGTACCATTCTCGACCAGACGGGTGCGGAAAAGCTTCTCGGTAAGGGTGATATGCTCTATTTCCCCGTAGGTGCGGTCAAGCCTATCCGTGTTCAGGGCGCGTTCGTCGACGGTAAGAGCGAGGTTGCCGCGGTTACTCAGTTTATTAAGGAAGCCGCCCACGCTCAATACGATGAATCGATAATCAAGCAGATAGAGCAGGAAGCCAAGCTTTGCGGTATGAAGGGCAAGAAGGCTGCTGCGGCTGAGCCCGAGGACGACGGCAACGAAAAGCTCGACCCGATGTTTATGGATGCGGTCGAGGTCGCTATCGAAAGCGGTACCGTTTCGACCTCGCTTCTCCAACGCAGACTTTCGCTCGGTTATGCCCGCGCGGCAAGAATTATCGACAAAATGGAGCGCCGAGGATTTATCGGTGAATTTGATGCGGCGACGAAAAAGCGTAATATACTTATAACACCCGAGCAGTTTGCCGAAATGAAGCTTAACGGCGAGACTAAAAACGAGGATTCATCCAATGCTTAAACGTGTATTTTCGGTTCTCGTTCTTGCTTTGGTTCTTGTTTCCTGCTTTGCTGTTCTTCCTGTCGGCGCCGAAGCCGCTTGGGACGGCAAAACGGCAAATTCGTTCGAATCGGGCAAGGGCTTTAAGGACGACCCATATATAATTTCAAACGCTTCCCAGCTCGCGCTTCTTTCGGGCTCGGTATCCTCGGGCAACCCCCATAAGGGCGAATATTTCAAGCTTTCGGCGGATATCGTCTTGAATAATACCGACGAGCTTACCTGGTATCAGAACGCGGTGAAATGGATCCCTATCGGTAACCCGAATACCGCCTTCGAGGGTATCTTCGACGGCAACGGAAAAACCGTCAAGGGTATTTATATCGAGTGCGATACCGACGCTCAGGGACTTTTCGGTGTTGTCGGCTCGGGCGGTAAGGTTGTTTCGCTTACCGTAGATAAAACCAGCGTAAGCGGAAACACGTACGTCGGCGGTATCGCGGGAATCAATAACGGCGATATAATCAATTGCCGAAATATCGATGCTATCCGCGCGGTTTCCGACGGCGGAGGTATCGTCGGATTGAATAACGGCCGTATCGCAGGCTGTGTAAACGGCGGCTGGGTCGGTAATAAGGGCAACAACGGCGGTATCGCGGGCCGTAACGACGGAGAGATAACCGATTGCTATAATTACGGCGCGATCGACGGCGGATATCTCGTCGCGGGCGGTGTTGTCGGTGAAAACCGAGGAACTGTCAAAAATTGCTATAACGTAGGATATATTGTCAGCGAATACGGTAAATCGGGAAGCATCGCAGGCTTTAACGGCGGCGGCACTGTCGATAATTGTTATTACCTCGATAGGGGAAGCGACCTCGATAAGGACGGAACGCTCCTTACTTCCGATGATATGAAGGCTTCGGCATCCTTTAAGGGCTTCGATTTCGAAAATATCTGGACGATGGAGGGCGAAGAAGATTATCTTTATCCCGAGCTTCGCGGTAAGACCGACTTTTACGCGGACAGCCCCGTTCCTCCTTCTGACGTATCGGCTGACGGCTCTTTTGCCGAATCGGGTAAGGATTCGGATACTTCCTCCGACGGTAATAACGCGGTCGTGTGGATAACCGTTATCATCCTTCTCGTGCTCGCAGGGGTGATAGTCGCAATATCTCTTTCTCGCTCGAATAAGGCGAAATAATTTATAAATAATCATAATTAAAGGACAGAGAACGAAGCTCTGTCCTTTTGTATTTTATTTTGGGTCGTTATTTTTCCATAACAAGCTTTTTCAAAGCGGCATAGTCGAACATATTGACTCGTCCGTCGCCGTTTACGTCGCCGGGGATAAACTCGTCCGCGCCGAGATATCCGCCGTCGATCGCGCCGTTATAATAAACCGTTGTTAAACTATTGCAATAAGAGAAAGCAGAGCTGCCGATTGAGGTCAAACTCTTGGGAAGGGTTATGCTTGTAAAGCCACATGTTCTAAAAGCCATTTCGTCAATCGAGATCAAGCCCTCAACAAAAGTTATACTGGTTAAGTAATAGCAGTATGCAAATTCACAAATAATCACTTGCATTTTCGTTTCGCATATAATATAATATGAGGTGATTAATTATGTCGGTTTTCGGCGAAGTGATTTTAGCGGTTTTGGCGGCGATGGGTGTTACACTCGTTATTCTTGAGATTTTAAGGAAAAGCCGTGCTAAAAAAGCGAGCTTTATATGCGTTTGCTTCCGCGAGGAGCTTTTGGAGGGCGGATTGCCCGATATGCTCGTTATTTGCCGTACCGATGCGGAGCAGGAGGAGGTCATCCGCCGTGTCTGCGTCGGTGAAAGCCGAAAAGTTTTTATAAAAAGGTGGTAAGGAATTTTGGCGGAGCTGTATCTCGACGGTGTGGTTGAAGATATTATATATTCAAACGGCGAGAACGGTTACACCGTATGTACCATCAACGTCGGAGGCGACCCCATAACGCTTGTCGGTATTATGCCTTATATCGGCGAGGGCGAAACCATCAAGGTTCAGGGCGAATGGCAGGTGCATTCCACCTTCGGACGTCAGTTCAAGGTCAATTATTTCGAAAAGAATCTTCCGACGACCTCGTCGGCGATACTTAAATATCTCGCTTCGGGCGCGATAAAGGGTGTCGGTCCGGTTACCGCCGAGCGTATAGTTTCGCGCTTTGGCGAGGATACCCTCGACGTTATCGAAAACAACCCGCGCTGGCTTTGCGACATAAGGGGTATCTCACCGAAACGCGCCGACGAGATCCACGCGAGCTACGTCGAACAATTCGGCATGAGAACGGTCATGATGTTCTGCAACGAGTTTTTCGGCCCTGCGCTCTCGGTCAAGATTTTCAAAAACTACGGCTCTGCCGCAATAGATATTATCAAAACAACTCCCTACCGTCTTTGCGACGATATCCCCGGTATAGGGTTCGAAAAGGCGGACCGAGTAGCGATGTCGCTCGGATTTTCGCCCGACTGTCCCGAGCGCGCCGAGGCGGGAATAGTACATACACTTAACGTTGCATCGATCAACGGCGGTCATTGCTATCTGCCCGAGCAGGAGCTTTCGGACCTTGCTTCGAGGGTCTTGGGGGTTGAAGCCGAAATCGTAAAGATCGCTGCCGAAAGGCTTGTTTCGATCGATAGATTAAAAAAGTTTTCCTGCGACAGCGGAACTGCTTATGCGCTCAGCGAGCTTTATTCCGCCGAGGTTTATATAGCGGCAAAGCTCCACGCGCTTTCCGAGTATAAATTTCCGTTCGTGCTTGAGGGATTGGACGAGCAGATATCGGTTCTCGAGGAACGCTACGGAATAACCTATGCGCCTGAGCAAAAGGAAGCTATAAGGTGTGCTCTGACGGGCGGTGTTACCGTAATAACCGGCGGCCCCGGTACGGGTAAAACGACTATAATCAAAGCGATTCTTGAAATCTGCAATATATTGAAATTCTCGACGGTTCTTGCGGCGCCTACGGGACGCGCGGCACAGAGAATGTTCGAATCGTCGGGTAAGGAAGCGAAAACCATCCACCGTATGCTCGAGGCGAGTATTTCGGACAACGGCTATCACCATTTTTCGCGTGATGAGGAAAATCCGATATCGCAAAAGGTTATAATAATCGATGAGATGTCGATGGTCGATACGAATTTGATGTGTGCGCTTCTCAAGGCGGTAAAAACCGGAAGCTATCTTATTCTTATCGGCGACCCCGACCAGCTTCCGCCGGTAGGCCCCGGAAATTGCTTGAATGATATTATAAATTCGGATAAATTCAACGTTATAAAGCTTGATAAGATATTCCGTCAGGCGGAGCAAAGCCTGATCGTAACGAACGCGCACGCGATAAACCGAGGCGAGATGCCGATTCTCAACGTACGCGATAACGATTTCTTCTTTATCGAGAAAAACAAAAACGACGAGGTCTTAAAGCTTCTTACGGCTTTTGTTTCGGAGCGTCTGCCGAAGGCTTACGATGCCGATCCCCTCGATGATATCCAGGTTATCTCCTGCACCCGAAAGGGAACGTTGGGTACTAAGGAGCTGAACGTTGTTTTTCAAAACGTTCTGAACCCGAAAGCGCCCCGAAAGAGCGAGAAAAAGTACGGCACGGTCGTCTTCCGAGAGGGAGATAAGGTTATGCAGATCAAGAACGATTACGACCTGCTCTGGACTCGCGGAAGCGAATCGGGCAACGGAATTTTCAACGGCGATATCGGACGTATCACCGATATTGACGTACGTGCCGAAACGGTAAGCGTTGATTTCGACGGACGTAACACCGAATACGATTTTTCACAGCTTGACGAGCTCGAGCACGCTTATGCCGTTACCGCGCATAAGAGTCAGGGCAGTGAGTACAGAATAGTCGTCATTCCTGCGTTCGAAGCACCGTTTCCGCTTATGACTCGAAATCTCCTTTATACCGCGGTTACCCGCGCGAAGGATATGGTAGTTATCGTCGGCTCAAGCCGGGCGATATCGGTTATGGTGGGAAACAACCGTATTCCCGTAAGACATACTGCGCTTAAACACCTTTTCGCCGTGCTATGAATGTTCGGCATTTTTCGCCCTGTGTTTGTATGGTTTGCGGCTATAACGCGTGTTACGACGAGCTTCCGATATGCGTTTCCTGCGCGCAACGGTTTTACTCGATGCTTCGGGTTCCCTGTAAAAGCTGCGGAAGAACACCGTTTGAATGTGATTGCCCGAACGGAGACGGGTTTCGGTTTTTGTTCTTCTTCGGCGGTTACGATTCGAAGAAAGCCGTCTATTCGGTCAAGCTTGTCCGCGATACGCGCGACATCGCTTTCTATGCCGATATGCTTATTCGGTCTTTCGGAATAAATTCCGAAAAATACGATGCAGTAACCTATGTTCCGCGAACCAAAAAGGCGAAAAGGCGCTACGGTGTCGACCAATCGGAGGTTATCGCTAAAGTAGTTTCGGACAAAACCGGAGTTCCTGCGGTTACGTTTTTTGAACGTATCGGCTCGCGTGAGCAAAAGCTTTTGAGCTACAGCGAGCGAAAAAAGAATATAAAGAACGCATTTTGCTTAAAATATATCCCGAACGAAAAATATAAAAGAATTCTCCTCGTAGACGATATTGTAACTACCGGCGCAACCCTCAGCGTATGTGCCGAATTACTTAGGAAGAATGCCGCGAAAAGGGTCGTTCCGATAGCAATAGCCAAAACGAATTTTTCGCTGCGTAAACAATTTGATTTTTGATATTCGAGGGACAGTTATGAAGAACAACCGTCTTTTCCGTATAAGCGCGGGCGACCTGCTTTGTACACTTTCGCGCGATAACAGCGGTATTTTGCTCTATTCTTTGCGAGACCGTAAGATCAAAAAGAATTTCCTCACAACCGCGCGCCCGTTGTTCACCCTTACGGCGAGAGCGGTCGATTCAGACGAAATGATCACCGTTTCGTCCGAAAAGGGTTGGAAAAACTGCGCTGTCGATTCGGTCGGAAGCGATACGGTTTTGATCCTTTCGGGCAACAGTATCCTCGAAAACGTTACGGTGATATTAGTCGCTCACGCTTCGGCGGATAAGCTCGAATGGACCGTCGAGCTCATTTCGGATAATAACAAATATTCGCTTTATGAATGCGATTATCCGATCCTTTCCTTCGATTCGGGACGTAATATCGATTTTCTTTCACCGAACGGACCGGGAGAGATCTGGAACAGTCTTTCGGAATGTATGTCCTGCCAGAATTATCCATCCTACGGCGCGTCGATGCAGTTTACGGCGTTTTGGAGCAAGACCTATAAACGAGGAATATATTACGGTCTTCACGACGCTTCGCCTGCATACAAAAAGATATTTTTCCAAAAGAAGCCTAAAGAAAAGTTTTTCACAACCAAAGCGATCCAACCGCTCACCGATATCGATTTGGGCTCGAACAGCCAACCGCTCTACGGAAAATGTGTTTGGCAGCTGTTTGACGGTGATTGGTACGACGCTTCGATGATATACCGCGAATTTTTCCTTTCCTGCGCCAAATGGCGACCCGAAACCGATCGGAACGGACGCACCGACACACCCGATTGGATGAAAACCACCGCCCATTGGTGGAGGGTGAGGATGAAGGATGATGACAGCTTTGCCGATGAGATAATAGCGGCAAATGCCGATTTGGGTTACGATAGCCCCGTTCACCTTTACGATTGGCATCAAAATCCGTATGATAACGATTATCCCCACTATTTCCCCGCAAAAGAGGCGTTTTATTCGGGAATAGATAAGCTTCATAACAACAACGTTAAGGTTATGCCCTATATTAACGCGCGTCTTTGGGACACCAGAGATAAGGGTCTTGACGATTGGAAATGGAGCGAGGAAGCGAAACCCAACTGCACGAAAGACCGTAAGGGCGAGCCTTTTATCGAGACCTACAGCTCGAAGGAATCCGACGGCTCTTCGGTAAGGCTTTCGATAATGTGTCCCTCGACCGCCTGCTGGCAGGAAAAGGTAACCGAGCTCGTGAATAAGCTTTTGAACGAGGTCGGCGTTGATGCCGTCTATATGGATCAGATTGCGGCGGCTAAACCTAATCTTTGCGAGGATAAGACCCATTCGCACCGCGCGGGCGGAGGCAGCTGGTGGGTAGAGAGCTATAATAATCTCTTGGATCACGTGAACCGTATCCGTCCTTCGGATAAGGCTCTTTCGACCGAGTGTACCGCCGACCCTTTTATGAAGAATATTCAGGCATATCTTACGTGGCTTTGGGTGCACAACAATCAGGTTCCCGCGTTTGTTGCCGTTTATTCGGGGTATGTAACAATGTTCGGCAGAAATTATCATTATATGCCTTATGACGATGACGAGGGTCAGCGTATTATGATCGCTCAATCCTTTACCTTCGGGGAACAGCTCGGTTGGAACTCGCCCGACCTGTATCTTCAGATGAAGCATAAGGATTTCTACCGTAAGTGTGTTCGGGAGCGCGTTCGTGTCGGCTCGTATATGTATAACGGCAGACTTTTGCACACTCCGCGATTCAAGGATAACCTCCCGAAGCTTCGAACCGAAAGATGTAAGGAAGCGTACGGCGGAATAGTCGAGCATTCCTCGACCTTCTGCGAGTATTGGGAGCGAAACGACGGTGCAAGACTCATTTTGATTGTAAACGCAAGCGAAAACAGCGCCGAATTCGAGATCCTTTCGGGTGTCGAGGACAGTAAGTATAGATCGTTCGGCGATATTGAAGGTTTTGTCAATATTTCCGAAGGCAAGGCGAAACTCGTTTTGCCGCCCCTTTCGGTTTCCTATATTGAACCCGAAAAATAAAGAAACGGAGTATTTTATATGGCTTTTGAAATTTTTCGCCCCGATATGGCATTTTATGACATATACGCGATAACCCCCGAGGCGCTTGCCGAAATCGGTGTCAAGGGTATCGTTTTCGATATCGACCAGACTATTGCGCCCTACGAGGTCGAGCTTCCCGACGAGCGTATGATGGCTTACTTTGAGTCGTTGCGCGAAGCGGGAATTAAAATGGCGTTCGTTTCGAACAATAAAGGTCCCCGCGTTATGAAGTTTAACGAAAATATCGGATTGTTTTACGTTTGTAAGGCGGGTAAGCCCTCGCCCAAGGGTGTTAAGGTCGTTATTAACCATTTCGGCTTGAAGCCCGAGGAGATGATTTCCATCGGCGACCAGATTTTCACAGATTGCCTTTCCGCCCACCGTGCGGGAATCCGTTTTGCGCTCGTTAAGCCGATCAAAAAGCAGGAGAGCCTGTTCTTCCGCATGAAACGCTTCTTCGAGCGTCCCTTCGTGCGCGATTTGGATTGGCTCAGCGCCGCCGACGCGCTTAAGAAGCTGAAGAAAAGAAAAATCAGAGGATAATACATAATGGCTGCAAAATTCGGACCGGGAGGAAACTCCGAGGCTTTTAAGCTCGCGGGCGGAAGGTCGACGCTCCAAGCCCCCGGGTTTGTAAAAAAAATAGGGCTTGACGCCTATGAATACGAGGCGGGAAACGGTATTTCCGGAAGCGAGGAGCTTTTTATCGCGATCGGTATGAAGGCGCGCGAGCACGGAATAAAGATGTCCTTCCATACGCCTTACTTTATTTCGCTTTCCTCGGTCGAAAAGGAAAAACGCGATAAGAGCGTTGAATATATCAAGTCGAGCGCCCACGTAAGCGGACTTCTGGGCGCGGATATAATGGTCGTGCATTGCGGCTCCTGCGCGAAGATAAGCCGCGAGACCGCGATGGAATATGCGTCGGAAACCCTTGAAAATACGGCGGTAATGCTTGAAAACGGGAACTTTCCGTCGAAGCTCGGTATAGAAACGATGGGTAAGGTCAACCAGCTCGGCACTCTTTCCGAGGTTATCGAGCTTTGTAAGATCTCCGACCGTTTCGCGCCCGTCGTGGACTTCGGCCACCTTAATGCGCGCGACAGAGGCTCGCTTAATACCGTCGACGATTTCAAGCGCATTTTCGACGAGATAGATAAAAAGCTCGGCGCGGAATATGCCGATAATCTTCATTGCCATTTTTCTAAGATAATGTATACCGAAATGGGCGAAAAGAAGCATCTGACCTTCGAGGACGATGTTTACGGCCCTCGGTTCGAGCCGCTTGCCAAGGCGATAGCCGATTTGGGTGTTTCGCCTACGATCATATGCGAGTCAGCCGGAACCCAATCGGACGACGCGCTGTTTATGAAGATGATTTATGAAAAAGAAATGGAAAACAAAACTAAATAAATATATACGTGTTTCGGCGCATATATGCGCGTGGCTGTTGCTGGTGTCGATGCTCGTCGTGCTGTTATGCAATGCTTTCGTGATAGGCTCAGCCGACGATTATATTTTGGATTTTTCGGAAGCCGAGGGTCTTGAAAACGTCGATTGCATAATAGTTCTCGGTGCGGGACTCAACCGCGACGGAAGTATGTCCTACGTTCTTCGGGAACGCGTTTCGGCAGGAATAAAGCTGTATAATGCGGACGTGTCGGAAAGATTGCTGTTGAGCGGAGACCATTCCAGAAAGGATTATAACGAGGTCGGCGCAATGAAGGCATATATGACCGAAAAGGGTATTTCCGAATCGGTCGTATTTACCGACCACGCAGGCTTTGATACATACGATACGATGTACCGCGCACGCGACGTTTTCAAAGCGAAAAAGGTTTTGATAGTTACGCAGGATTTCCATCTTTCGCGTGCCGTTTTTATCGCCCGCTCGCTCGGGCTCGAGGCTTACGGATATGCTTGCGACGGTGAGAATACCTTTGCAGGGTTCAGAAACGAAGCCAGAGAGACTGCGGCGCGCGCAAAATATGTTGTTAATTCTATGTTTAAGCCGTTGCCGAAATATCTCGGCGAAGAAATACCGATATGGGGCGATGCGTCCGCTTCGGACGGATAAACACACGTGTGAAATCGGAAAAATGATTTCAGAGGCGGGGTGTCAACCGCTGCGTTAAAATACTCGAGAATACGCAAGGAGTAAAAAATGAGATTTGATGAATTGACTATACATACCACTAAGTCGGATCGTAGCCATGTCGTTCTGTG
>JAZSLN010000065.1:0-23517 GCA_045535385.1 Eubacteriales bacterium | reverse complement strand
CGGCGACTATATCGAAGAAGGTGCAGACCTTCCTGCATATGTCGAAACTACTTTCAAGAACGACGAAAAGGGCGATCCCCTCGTTACGAAGGATGGTCTTGTGGATCTCGGTGTTATGACTGCCGAACAGTATGATGACATCAAGGAAATGACTCAGAAAATCACTCAGATAGTAGCTGATGATCTCCTTGAAAAAGGTCTCGTTCTTTATGATATTAAGTTTGAGTTTGGCTACGATGCAGACGGTAAGGTTATGCTTATCGATGAAATTGCTTCCGGTAATATGCGCGTTTATAAGGACGGTAAGTACATCGATCCTATGACTCTTTCCGAGCTCTTCTTCGCTTAATTCAATTATATTCAATCCCTATAGAAAGTAAGGAATGTCCAATGGGCGGATTTTTTGGCGCGGTCACAAAACGCGATTGCATAGCTGATGTGTTTTTCGGAACTGATTACCATTCACATCTTGGAACCAGGCGTGGCGGTATGGCAGCTTTTGATGAAGACATCGGGTTGCAACGTGTGATACATAATATTGAAAATACCCCCTTTCGTACAAAGTTCGATCATGTTTTGGAGGATATGCAGGGGTTTGCGTCTATCGGCTGCATAAGTGATTCGGAGCCGCAACCTTTGCTTATACGTTCTCATCTCGGTTCTTATGCCGTCTGTTTTATCGGTATAATCAATAATGCTGACGAGCTTATAGAACAATGCCTTTCTAACGGCTATGACCATTTCGATGCAATGACCGGCGGCTCGGTTAATAATACCGAGCTTATAGCTGCGTTGATAAACCGTAAGTCGAATTTCGTAGAAGGTATTAAATTTGCGCAGGAATCCATAAAGGGCACCGCGTCGATTCTTATTCTTCGCGATAACGGCACTATCATCGCCGCCCGCGATAAATTAGGGCGAATACCTGTGCTTGTCGGAAAAAGCGATGATGGTCGAAGTGTGTCCTTCGAATCCTTTGCTTATAATAAACTTGGCTATGAGGATGAAAAGGAATTGGGCCCCGGAGAGATCGTCGAGATTACCGCTGACGGTATAACCCAGCTTTCTCCTCCCGGCAAAGAAATGCGTATCTGCGCCTTCCTGTGGTCTTATTACGGTTATTCTACCTCTACCTATGAGGGAGTTAACGTAGAAGTTATGCGCTATCGTAACGGAGAAATCATGGCCGAACACGATAAAGAGGTCGGTAATTGCGAAGGCGTGGATTTTGTCGGTGGGGTTCCCGATTCGGGCACTCCCCACGCAATAGGATATGCCAATTTTTCGCGTATTCCGTTTGCGCGTCCCTTTATTAAGTATACCCCCACTTGGCCTCGAAGCTTTATGTCCTCGAAACAGGCTGAACGTTGTAAGGTTGCTAAGATGAAGCAAATTCCTGTCCACGAGCTTATTATCGACAAGAGCCTTCTTTTTGTCGACGATTCTATCGTAAGAGGAACTCAGCTTAAGGAAACCGTTGATTTTCTTTACAATAACGGCGCTAAAGCTGTGCATATGCGCTCAGCTTGCCCTCCTATTATGTACGGATGTAAGTTCCTTAATTTCTCCCGTAATAAAAATGATATGGAACTTCTCGGCCGTCGTATTATTATGGAACTCGAAGGCGAGGAAGGCTTTAAGTATATTTCCGAGTATAGCGATTCTTCTACCGAACGCGGTCGAAAATTCCGAAAGACAATTTGCGACAAACTCGGATTTGCTTCTCTCGAATTTCAATCCCTTGAGGGGATTATAAAAGCAATCGGCATTGATGAATGTAAGCTCTGCACCTATTGCTGGAGCGGAAAGGAATAGTTATAATGCATAATCAGTCCAGATCCGAAAGCTACGCCGCAGCAGGTGTAGATATTACAGCAGGTTATAAAGCTGTTGAACTTATGAAATCACATATTGCCCGCACCCGTAATGAGGGCTGCCTAGATGATGTAGGAGGCTTCGGCGGTTGCTTCGGCTTAAATATTGCAGGAATGGAAGAGCCTGTTCTCGTTTCGGGCACCGATGGTGTCGGCACTAAATTAAAGCTTGCTATCCTTATGGATAAGCACGATACTATCGGTATCGATTGCGTCGCTATGTGTGTTAACGACGTTATCTGCGTCGGCGCAAAGCCTCTTTTCTTCCTTGACTATATCGCTTGCGGTAAGAACTATCCCGAAAAGATTGCTCAGCTGGTTGCAGGTGTCGCGGAGGGCTGTGTTCAGTCCGGTGCCGCTCTTATCGGCGGTGAAACCGCGGAACATCCCGGTATGATGCCTCTTGACGAATATGACCTTGCGGGCTTTACTGTCGGTGTCGTTGATAAAAAGAAGATTATTGATAATAATAAGACCTCCGTCGGCGACGTTATAATCGCACTTCCTTCTACCGGAATTCATTCTAACGGATTCTCGCTTTGCCGTAAGGTTTTCGATATTGATAACAATAACCCCGAACTATATAAACCTTGCGAAGACCTCGGCGGTGCTACTATAGCCGAAACTCTTCTTGTTCCTACCAAGATTTATGTAAAACCTGTGCTTGACCTTATTTCCAAGGTTGAAGTTCACGGTATTTCTCATATTACCGGCGGTGGTTTCTACGAAAATATCCCGAGAAGTATTCCCGACGGATTGGGTGCTAAGATCGATAAGGCATCTGTAAAGGTTCTCCCTATATTTGACCTTATTGCAAAAACCGGTAACATAAGTGAACGCGATATGTTCAACACCTTTAATATGGGTGTCGGTATGAGTATAACCGTTTCCGCCGATGATGCAGAAAAATCTCTTGAGATTCTTAAGGCGAACGGCATCGATGCGTACGTTATCGGTGAAATCGTTGCATCCGAAGAAAAAATAACTATTTGTTAATAACTTCTGACAATGACATAGGCGGTAAATCCGCCTATGCCTATTGTTGTTTTATGAAAGGGAAGAGTCATGTCTGTTTCTCAAACAAAAATTGCCGTTTTGGTTTCTGGCGGCGGAACAAATCTTCAGGCGCTTATCGATTCCGAAAAACGCGGAGAACTCGCTAACGGTAAAATTTCGCTCGTGATCGCTTCGAAACCGGGTGTTTACGCGCTCGAACGTGCGGCGAATAACGGAATAGAATCCAAAGTTCTCGCCCGTAAGGATTACGGAAGTATAGCGGATTACTCCAAAGCACTTGTTGATACAATGGTTGCGGCGGGTATAGACCTCGTTGTGCTTGCCGGATTTCTTACGATTTTCGATGAACAGGTTTATAACGCTTTCCCGAATAGAATACTGAACGTTCATCCTGCTCTGATTCCTTCCTTCTGCGGAAAGGGATATTACGGCCTATACGTTCACGAAGCCGCTCTTGAAAAGGGTGTTAAGGTTTCCGGTGCAACGGTACATATCGTAACTCCCGAATGTGATGCGGGTCCGATAGTGCTCCAAAAAGCTGTTGAGGTCAAGGATGGCGATACCCCCGAGATCCTCCAAAAAAGAATTATGGAACAGGCTGAATGGAAAATACTTCCCGAGGCTGTCCGTCTTTTCTGCGAAGGTAAAATTACCGTTGAGAATAACAAAGTGTATATAAAAGGAGAATAAGAAATGGCACTTTATGATATCAAGCAACTTTTGAGCGAAAATTCTTACCCCGGAAGAGGTATAATTATCGGTAAATCTGCCGACGGAAAAAATGCGATGATCGCCTATTTTATAATGGGCAGAAGTGTCAATTCGCGTAACCGTATCTTTGAAAAATTCGATGGTGGAATGAGAACTAAGGCGTTCGATGAATCCAAACTTTCTGACCCCTCGCTTATTATTTATAACCCCTATCTCAGAATCGGTGATATGGATATAATCACTAACGGCGACCAGACAAATACAGTTTACGATTATATCAAAGAACACGGAGAAGACGGTTTTTCCTTTGAAAAAGCGCTTCATACACGTGAGTTCGAACCTGATGCCCCTAACTTCACTCCCAGAATTTCGGGTATACTTTATTATTCTCCTGCTGAGGCATTTCACTATAAACTCTCTATTCTTAAGAGCAATAACGGTGATCCCTCTGCTTGCCAGAGATATTTCTATAGCTATAATCCCATAAACGGTCTCGGACATTTTATCCATACCTATAAATGCGACGGCAATCCCATTCCTTCCTTCTACGGCGAACCTGAGGAAGTGGAACTCCCCAATACTGCAGAGGAGCTTGCCGATATTGTCTGGGCTAATCTTAACGAAGATAATAAAGTCTCTTTGTTCGTTCGCTGTGTACCCCTTGACGGAAGCGAGCCTACTGAGATTATAATCAATAAAAACAAATAAGAGGTGCGTAAACGATGAAAGAATTTGAACTTAAATATGGCTGTAACCCTAACCAAAAACCCGCTAAGATCTTTATGCACGACGGAAGTGAGCTGCCTATCGAAATACTTAACGGCAGACCCGGTTTTATAAATTTTCTTGATGCGTTCAACTCTTGGCAGCTTGTTAAGGAGCTTAAAGAGGCTCTCGGTATGCCTGCCGTAACTTCCTTTAAGCACGTAAGCCCCACCTCTGCGGCTGTTGGCGTGCCTCTTTCTGATAAACTTAAAAAGGCTTGCTTCGTCGATGATATCGAAGGTCTCGATGCGTCTCCTCTGGCTTGTGCATATGCAAGAGCGAGAGGTACCGATAGAATGTGCTCTTTCGGCGACTGGGTTGCTCTTTCCGATGTTTGCGATGTTACTACCGCAAAAATGATCGCTCGCGAGGTTTCCGACGGTGTGATCGCTCCCGGATATGAACCCGAGGCACTTGAAATACTTAAAGGTAAGCGTAAAGGAGGCTATAACATAGTCAAAATCGATCCTTCTTACGTTCCTGCGGAAACCGAGCATAAACAGGTTTACGGTATAACCTTCGAACAGGGAAGAAACAATTTTGAAATCAATTACGATCTTCTTAAAAATGTAGTTACCGAGAATAAAGATATTCCCGAAGTTGCCGCAAGAGACCTTATAATTGCGCTTATTACTCTTAAATATACACAATCTAATTCGGTTTGCTATGCGGTTGACGGTCAGGCCATCGGCGTCGGCGCCGGTCAGCAATCCAGAATCCATTGCACTCGTCTTGCAGGAACTAAAGCTGATACCTGGTTCTTGCGTCAGCACGAAAAGGTGTTGAACCTTCCTTTCCGTTCCGATATAGGCCGAGCTGACAGAGATAACGTTATTGACGGCTATATCAACCGTAACGAAGAGGATGTTTGCTCGGATGGTATTTGGCAGAAGTTTTTCACTTCTCAGCCCGAACCTCTTACCGATGCCGAAATACGCGACTACCTCGATTCTATTGACGGTGTTGCTCTCGGTTCCGATGCATTTTTCCCATTCTCCGACAATATCGAACGCGCTTACAAGAGCGGCGTAAAGTATATTGCCGAGCCGGGCGGATCCATCCGTGATGATGCAGTTATCGATTGCTGCAATAAATACGGTATGGCTATGGCGTTTACCGGTATGCGTCTCTTCCATCATTAATCTATGCTATTCGGAGGAACAATGAAGATACTTGTTGTGGGTGGTGGCGGCAGAGAACACGCTATCATCAGAAAACTCAAAGAAAATAAATCCGTTTCTAAAATATACGCTCTTCCCGGCAACGGCGGCATCGCACGCGATGCTGAATGTGTTGCTATCGGCGCAAAGGATATCGACAAAATTGTCGAATTTGCGGTTGCGAACGCTATCGATTATGCGGTTGTTGCACCTGACGATCCTCTTGTGCTCGGTTGCGTCGATGCCCTCGAAGAAAAGGGTATACCTTGCTTCGGACCTCGTGCAAACGCTGCTGTTATAGAGGGAAGTAAAGTGTTTTCTAAGGAATTGATGAAGAAATATTCGATTCCTACCGCCGCTTGTGAGGTTTTCGATGACGTTGATAAAGCGCTCGAATATATCGCTACTGCACCTATTCCTACCGTAATCAAGGCAGATGGCTTGGCGCTCGGCAAAGGCGTTATTATCGCATTTACACGAGAAGAAGCTGTTGCTGCTGTAAAATCTATGATGTGCGATAAGGCGTTCGGTAAGAGCGGCGACAGAATTGTTGTTGAAGAATTTCTTGAAGGACCTGAGGTTTCGGTACTTTCTTTTACCGATGGTAAGACCGTAGTTCCTATGATTTCTTCTATGGACCATAAGCGTATCGGCGACGGTGATACCGGACTTAATACGGGCGGTATGGGAACGATTGCGCCTAATCCTTATTATACCGATGCGGTTGCGGAAGAATGTATGAATAAGATCTTTCTTCCTACGATCAAAGCTATGAATGCCGAAGGCAGACCGTTTAAGGGTTGTCTCTATTTCGGCTTGATGCTTACTAAAGACGGTCCTAAGGTTATTGAATATAATTGCCGTTTCGGCGACCCTGAAACTCAGGTTGTTCTTCCTCTCCTTGAATCCGATCTTTTGACGGTTATGCAGGCTGTTACCGAAGAACGTCTTTCTGAGACTGAGGTCAAGTTCAGTGATAAAAACGCTTGCTGTGTTATTATGGCTTCAAAGGGTTATCCCGAAAGCTATGGCAAAGGCTATCCTATTTCTATTCCCGATTTCGTTGCCGATAATGTATATGTTGCCGGCGCGGCTCTAAAGGATGGAGTTCCCGTTACCTCGGGTGGCCGTGTGCTCGGCGTAACTGCGATTGCGGATACACTTCCCGAAGCGATAGAAGCTTCTTATAAACTTGTCGGTGAAATTTCTTTTGAAAATTCCTATTGCCGTAGCGATATCGGCGCACGCGCTTTGAAAGCGTTGGAGGTTAAATAATGGTATATAGAGTATTTGTTGAAAAGAAAAAAGAGCTCGCTCTCGAAGCTAAAGCACTCCTTAATGACGTGCGTACTCTCTTGGGTATTGAAAGTCTTACGGACGTCCGTCTTTTCAATCGCTACGATGCTGAAAATATTTCGGATGAACTTTTCGAGTATGCGAAAAAGGCGGTTTTCTCCGAGCCTCAGCTCGATATCGTGAGCGATGATATAAACGATATTACCGATGCAGTTGTTTTTGCGGTAGAGTATCTTCCCGGTCAGTTTGACCAGCGCGCTGACTCCGCCGCTCAATGTATACAGATCATTTCTCAGGGCGATAGACCTGCTATTCGTACCGCGCGCGTATACGCGCTTTACGGAAACCTTTCGGAATCCGAAATCGCCGCTGTTAAGAAGTACGTTATTAACCCCGTTGAATCCCGTGAAGCGGCTCTTGAATTGCCCGAAACTCTCAAGATCGAATACGATATTCCTACTACCGTACGTACTCTCGATGGTTTTATTTCTCTCGACCGTTCGGGTCTTGAAGCTTTTATTTCCGAATACGGCCTCGCTATGGATATTGATGATATCACCTTCTGTCAGGAGTATTTCCGTAAGGAACAACGCGATCCTACGATAACCGAAATTCGTATGATCGATACCTATTGGTCTGACCACTGCCGCCACACCACCTTCCTTACCGTTATTGATAACGTTACCTTCGAGGATGAACTTCTCAAGAAGACCTACGACGATTATATTGCTACCCGTGCCGCTCTCGGCAGAACCAAGCCGATATGCCTTATGGATATCGCGACCCTCGCCGTAAGAGCACTTAAAAAGCAGGGTAAACTTGATAAACTTGATGAATCCGAGGAGATCAATGCTTGTACCGTTAAGCTCGATATCGAGGTTGACGGCGTAACCGAACCTTGGCTGCTTCTTTTCAAGAACGAGACCCATAACCATCCTACCGAAATAGAGCCTTTCGGTGGTGCCGCTACTTGTATCGGCGGTGCTATACGCGACCCGCTTTCCGGACGTTCCTACGTTTACGGCGCTATGCGTGTTACCGGTGCGGCTGACCCCTTGAAGCCTGTTTCCGAAACCATCAAGGGCAAGCTTCCCCAACGTAAGATAGTTACTACCGCTGCTGCGGGATATTCCTCTTACGGTAACCAGATCGGTCTTGCTACCGGTATCGTTGACGAACTTTATCATCCCGGCTATGCCGCAAAGCGTATGGAAATCGGCGCGGTTATCGCTGCCGCTCCCGCTGAAAACGTACGCCGTGAGCGTCCTGCTCCCGGTGATGCTGTAATTCTTCTCGGCGGTGCTACCGGCCGTGACGGATGCGGCGGTGCAACCGGTTCTTCTAAATCTCATACCGCTACCTCTCTCGAAACCTGCGGCGCAGAGGTTCAAAAGGGTAATGCCCCCGAAGAACGTAAGCTTCAGCGCTTGTTCCGTAATGCAGAGGCAAGCCGTCTTATCAAGCGTTGTAACGACTTTGGCGCAGGCGGTGTTTCGGTTGCTATCGGCGAACTTGCCGACGGTCTTGAAATTGACCTTAACGCAGTACCTAAAAAGTATGATGGTCTTGACGGTACCGAACTTGCGATAAGTGAATCTCAGGAACGTATGGCTGTTGTTGTTGAAGCAAAAGACGTTGCTCGTTTCCTTGAATTAGCAGAAACCGAAAACCTTTCTGCCGTTCAGGTTGCTACCGTTACCGAAGAGCCTCGCCTCGTTATGCATTGGAACGGAAATACGATAGTCGATATAAGCCGCGAATTCCTTAATTCCAACGGCGCAGATAAGCATATCAATATCGAAACTCCCGTTTGCAATCATACTCAAAAGACTGTTTCGGGTTCCTTCTCCGAAAACTATAAATCTATTGCTTCCGACCTTAACGTGTGCTCTAAGCGCGGCCTTTCCGAGCGCTTTGACTCTACCATAGGTGCGGGTACGGTGCTTATGCCCTTCGGTGGTGTTTATCAGCATACCCCGATTCAGGCTATGGTTCAGAAGATATCCGTCGAAAAGAAGCATACTGATAACTGCTCGTTTATGTCATGGGGCTATAACCCCTTCGTGACCGAAGAAAGTCCTTACCACGGCGCTTATCTTGCTGTTGTTGAATCGGTATCCAAGCTTATCGCTACAGGTGCTGAATTCAAGGACGTTTATCTCACCTTCCAGGAATATTTCGAACGCCTCGGTAAAGATCCCAAGCGTTGGGGTAAGCCTATGGCGGCTCTTCTCGGTGCGTACCGCGCTCAAATGGAACTCGGAATCGGTTCTATCGGCGGTAAAGACTCTATGAGCGGCTCGTTCGAGGATATTCACGTTCCTCCTACGTTGGTTTCTTTTGCCGTGACTGCGGGTAAGACGAGCGACGTTGTTTCTCCTGAGTTCAAGAAGGCAGGAAATAAGGTTGTTGTTATCGCACCCGAATTCGGCGAAGACGGGCTTCCTGTTGCCGAATCACTTGTGGCTAACTTTGCTGTTGTTACCGAACTTCTCCGTTCGGGCAAGGCTGTTTCTTGCTATACTCCCGGTATCGGCGGTATCGCCGAAGCGGTTATGAAGATGTGCTTCGGTAATATGCTCGGCTTTGAATATGATTCGGACGTTAAGGTTTCGGATATATTCGGTTATGCCTATGGCTCGTTCGTGCTTGAGGTGACCGAAGCTGTTTCCTGCGGTAAGGTCATCGGTACCGTTACCGAAAACAAAGCGATTGTTCTCGGCGAAGAAAAGCTTTGTCTTAACGAGATCCTCAGCATCTACGAGGATAAGCTCGAAAGCGTTTATTCCTGCAATATCGCTGATAGCGCATCTGACGTTCCCACATATAACTATACCGCTTCCGATAGAGTTGCTCCCGCAATCAAGTCGGCTAACCCTAAGGTAATTATTCCTGCGTTCCCCGGCACTAACTGCGAATTCGATTCGGCAAAGGCTGTCCGTGATGCAGGCGCAGAACCCGAAATAATCGTTATAAATAACCTTTCCGCTTCCGGTATATCTAAGAGCATCGAAAACTTCGCAAATGAGCTAAAAACTGCTCAGATGATCTTCATCCCCGGTGGTTTCTCGGGCGGCGATGAGCCCGACGGAAGTGCTAAGTTTATTACTGCGTTCTTCCGTAATGCTGCCGTTAAGGACGGTGTAACCGACCTTCTTGAAAACCGCGACGGCTTGATGTGCGGTATCTGTAACGGCTTCCAGGCGCTTATTAAACTTGGTTTGGTTCCTTACGGCAAGATTATCGATACCGATGAAAACTGTCCTACTCTTACATTTAATACCATTTCGCGCCACCAGTCGCGTATAGTGCGTACACGCGTTGCTTCTAATAAGTCTCCTTGGCTTGCTCTTACAAACGTTGGCGACGTATATAATGTTCCGATCTCTCACGGTGAAGGTAGATTCCTTGCTAGCGAAGAGCTTATTAAGGAACTTGCCGCTAACGGTCAGATTGCTACCCAGTACGTCGACCTTGACGGCAACGCTACCGGCGATGTTCATTATAATCCCAACGGCTCTATGCACGCCATAGAGGGTATTACATCCCCCGACGGTAGGGTATTCGGTAAAATGGGTCATAGTGAACGTATCGGCGCGGGACTTTATAAGAATGTTCCCGGTGTGTACGATATTAAGATGTTCGAGGCGGCAGTAAGATATTTTAAATAATTAGGAGTCACGCAATGCAATATAAAACAGATATTGAAATTGCCCAAAGCTGCAAAATGAAGCATATCGATGAGATTGCTTCTGTGGCAGGCGTAGACCAAAAATATATCGAGCATTACGGC
Organism: Eubacteriales bacterium; assembly: GCA_045535385.1. Taxonomy (GTDB): domain Bacteria; phylum Bacillota; class Clostridia; order Oscillospirales; family CAG-382; genus Coliplasma. The sequence continues at coordinate 12,901 of JAZSLN010000065.1, read as the reverse complement.
AGATATAAGGCGAAAGTTGACCTTTCGTTGCTTAAAGAAACGAAAAAAGATAACGGAAAGCTTATTTTGGTCACTGCTATAACTCCTACTCCGGCAGGAGAAGGGAAGACAACTACTACGATAGGTCTTGCTGATGGCTTGAAGCGTATCGGTAAGAACGTTGTCGTTGCGCTTCGAGAGCCTTCTCTTGGACCTGTTTTCGGTGTTAAAGGCGGTGCGGCGGGTGGCGGATATGCTCAGGTCGTTCCGATGGAGGATATCAACCTTCACTTTACGGGGGACTTTCATGCTATAGGTGCGGCTAATAATCTTCTCGCAGCTATGATCGATAACCATATTATGCAGGGTAATGCGCTGAATATCGACATTACCCGTATAACCTGGAAGCGCTGTGTTGATATGAACGACAGACAACTTCGCTTTATTGTCGACGGTATGGGCGGTAAAGCTAACGGTGTTCCGCGCGAAGACGGATTCGATATAACCGTTGCTTCCGAAATAATGGCGATTCTGTGCTTGGCTGATTCGATTACCGATTTAAAAACTCGTCTTTCTAATATAATAGTTGGCTATACGCGCGACGACAAGCCCGTAACCTGCGGTCAGCTGAATGCCGCCGGCGCTATGACGGCCCTTTTGAAGGATGCGCTGAAACCCAACTTGGTTCAGACGTTGGAGGGCACTCCCGCGTTTGTTCACGGCGGTCCTTTCGCAAATATAGCGCATGGATGTAATTCGGTAATGGCTACGAAGATGGCTCTGAAAATGGGTGATTATGCCGTTACTGAGGCAGGCTTCGGCGCTGATCTCGGTGCCGAGAAGTTCCTTGATATCAAGTGCCGTATGGCGGGTCTTACTCCCGATGCTGTCGTTATGGTAGCTACGGTTCGTGCTCTTAAGATGCACGGAGGCCTTGCTAAAAATGAGCTGGGAAGCGAAGATGTCGGTGCATTGGAAAGAGGTATTCCTAATCTTCTTCGTCATGTTTCGAATATCAAAAATGTGTATAAGCTTCCCTGCGTCGTGGCTGTGAATCGCTTCCCGACGGATACCGATAGGGAAATAGATTTTATAATCGAAAAGTGTCGCGAGCTTGGCGTTAATACAGTTTTATCTACCGTTTGGGCAGAGGGAGGCAAGGGCGGCGAAGCGCTCGCGCACGAAGTTGTTCGTCTTTGCGAAGAAGAAAAGGGCGACTTTACGTTCTCCTACGGACTCGATTGCTCGATAGAAGAAAAGATCGAATCGGTAGTTAAAAAGGTTTACGGCGGTGTCGGTATTACTGTTACTCCTGCCGCTAAGAAACAGATTGATAAGCTTACCGAGCTTGGTTTCGGTTCTTATCCTGTGTGTATCGCAAAAACACAATATAGTTTTTCTGACGATCCTACTAAACTCGGTGCCCCCGAAGGCTTCAACGTAACCGTTAAGAACGTTAAGATTTCTGCCGGAGCGGGGTTTGTTGTGGTTCTTACCGGTGATATTCTTACTATGCCCGGATTGCCTAAGGTTCCTGCGGCAGAAAGAATCGATGTTAACGAAAACGGAGTAATTTCGGGATTGTTCTGATAAAACTGATAAACAAAAAAGCCGTTGCTATGCGACGGCTTTTCGAAAAGGATTATATTATGAAACTAAAAGTTATGACTTTTAATATCCAACACGGAAGGAATCATAATTTGAGTGGTGATGTTATCGACCTGAATGCTGTTTCTGATAATATTATTGCTCAAAACCCCGATATAGTCGGACTTAACGAAATTAGATCGGGCAACAATCCGGATCATCTCAGCGGTTTGTCAGATCAGCCGAGTTATTTGGCGAAGCGGATCGGCGGAGAATACCGCTTCGGAAAGGCAATAGATATTTACACTTCTTGTTCGTACGGGAATGCGATAATTTCAAAATATCCGATAAATGATTTTGAAGTAATTATGATACCTGACACACCCGAAAGAACAGAGGGTTATTATTACGAAACTCGTTCGATTATACGTACAGAGTATGAACTGGAAGGGAAGAGACTAACGGTACTCAATTCTCATTTTGGGCTTGCACCGCAAGAACAAATTAATGCCGTGGATACCGTGCTGTCGATCGTTGAAACTATCGATAACCCCATTGTGCTGATGGGTGATTTTAATATGATCCCCGATAATTATAATATAAAAAGACTTTCCGAATATTTTATCGATACGCATGCGCAGTTGAGTGAGGATTTGCCTACGTATCCGTCTCATTTTCCCGACGAACGTATCGATTATATATTCGTGAAAGGTTTGTCGGTCCTTTCTGTCGGTACAGTCAGAAAAGTCGTTTCTGACCATTTCGCTATAACTGCAGAATTGGAATTATGATTAAATAAAGGTGTGTTCGACACACCTTTATTTTTTATCCTTTTCTTTATCTTTTACTATCAAAAAACATTAAACAGTAACAGCGGTATTTACCAAAAAAGTTTTGCCTTTAGGCATAAAGAATCGAATGCTGGAAACGGTTTCTACGCAATGACGAAAATGTATATTTTGACTTCTGTTAAAATCGTGTTTATCTTCGTAAAATCAAGCGTTTTCGCTCTTCAATCGCTTCACCAAACATGTGTTTGGTTACATAATAACAAAATTTACACCCTTGTTTGCCCTTTTACGACAGCAAAAAACGTCGAAAAGTGCTGAAATACAAGGGTTTTACTTTTGTCAAAATGACGAACAACAGATTTACATAATTTCGTTTTGTTTTCCTATTCTATTGCAATTTTTGGGTGCTTAATGTATAATAAGTCCATAAAAGTGGTGCGAAGTGGAGCGTTATGGTTTATCGTCCCATAAAATCGCCCAAAAATGAACCGGAAAGGGGAATGACAGATGTTCTACGGCGAATATAGACATACGATAGACGCAAAGGGCCGTCTGTTTATTCCTGCTAAACTTCGCGAAAAACTCGGAGAAGAATTTATATTATCTCGCGGGTTCGATAAATGCATTTGTGTTTATCCGATAAACGAGTGGGAAAGATTCACCGAAAAGATCGAAGAACTCCCTGTGGCTAAGGAACGTCACATACGTAGATATTTTTATGCAGGTGCATACGAAGGCGCAATAGACGGTCAGGGTCGTGTTACTCTTTCGCAGATGTATCGTGAATTTGCGAAACTCGAAAAGGAAGTTGTTATCGTCGGCAACCGTTCTCACCTCGAACTGTGGTCCGCTTCCGCATGGGAAGAAGAACAAAAATTCATCGATAATGAAGATATTACCAACGAGCTTATAGAGTTAGGGTTCTGATAATGGAGTTTAATCATATTTCGGTACTTCTGCACGAAACCGTGGATTCGTTAAATATAAAACCTGACGGTATATATGTTGACTGTACACTTGGAGGCGCAGGACACACGTCTCTGATTCTTTCTAAGCTCGGTCCCGACGGTAAAGTGATCGGAATTGACCGTGATGACGATGCTCTGAGGAACGCAGCCGAAAAGGTAAAGGATGCTCGCTTGGTTACCGTTAAAGATAATTTCGAGAATATCGTACGTGCCGTTGAGTCGGTCGGGATAGATAGAGTTGACGGAATCTTAATGGATCTCGGCGTTTCTTCTCATCAGCTTGATGTCGCTGAACGTGGCTTTTCTTATATGCAGGACGCTCCGCTTGATATGCGAATGGATCAAAAATCACCTTTTACCGCGTATGAGGTTGTGAATGATTATTCTCACGGCGAGTTGTGTCGCATACTTCGCGATTACGGTGAAGAAAAATATACTTCTGCGATAGCCTCGAAAATTTGTTCTTCCAGAGAAAAAGCTCCCATCGAAACGACGCTTGAACTGGCTGAAATAATTTCTTCCGCGGTTCCTCCGAAATATAAGTTTGAGGGCGGACATCCCGCCAAAAAGTCTTTTCAGGCGATACGCATTGAGGTTAACGGCGAATTGAGCTGTATTCCCCGTGCGATAGAAGATGGAATAGAACTGCTGAATGAAGGTGGAAGAATGGCGATAATAAGCTTCCACTCGCTTGAGGACAGATTAGTAAAAAACGGATTCAAAACTCTGGAAAATCCTTGTACTTGCCCGTCGGATTTCCCGATGTGTGTATGCGGTAAGAAACAGAAAGCGAAAATAATCACAAAAAAACCCATCCTTCCCTCCGAAGAAGAATTGGAAAACAACAGCCGTTCGCATAGTGCAAAATTACGCGTTTGCGAGAAAGTTTAATTTTTAGAAAGGTATTTAACAATGGAATCGAATAGAAACGTACCTGCAACAAGATCTTCAAACAGTCGAAATAAATCAAATGCTGCTGCAACATCCGCTAAAAAGTCGGTTACCGTCAGAAAAAATACAAAGTCGGCTTCTGCAAAGCGTGCTTCGAGTATGCATGCGGTACGTGCGCCTAAGATCGTTAACGTCAAGAAAAAGGATAAAGCGCCTTTTCCTTGGTCGGTAGTGCTTGTGGCTGTTCTTATGACAGGATTGTTCCTCTTTATGATGATGAACTATGCCGAGGTTGATAAATACCGCAGTGAAAATACCGATCTTGCAAAGAAGATATCGTCTCTCGAAAAAACACAAGACGGTCTTGAGGTCGAACTCAGCAATAAGTATGACCAAAAAGAAATTCGTGAATATGCAACCAATGAACTCGATATGGTTCACGTGAATGAAATGCCTAACAGCAGCATTAAATATATAACGATAGAACAAGAAGATAAAACCGAAATGCATAACTATGACGATGGAGAAGAAGGTGGTTTCGGCTTCCTCCTTACAGGCTTCGGCGAAGTTCTTCGTGATTTCTGGGAATAATTTACGAATAAATAACAAATTGTGATAAATCTGTGATATAATAAATATAGCATTAATTCCGTCTTGCGGAATATATTTTCAAATAGGGTAACGAGGAATAATTCTCTTTACCCATTTGTCTTATCTAAAAGGAGATTGTTTATGGCAAGCGCGAATAAAAATATAAAAACGGTCGGCACGGGAAGTGTTGCCGTTTCTCGCGGCAGAGTTGCGCTTGGTGTAATTCTCGTTTTGATGATAGCGATTGCGGGACGCTTTGCGTTTCTCCAGCTGTTCGATCCTAACGACTACCGTACCGCCGCGCTCGATCAATATACAAGTTCTGTTACGATTCCTGCAAAGCGCGGTTCTATTCTCGCTAATGACGGCACTACCGAACTTGCGGTAAGCGCCACTGTGTATAACTGTTTCATTTCTCCGTTCGATATTAAGGACGACGAACAGCTTGACCTTATTGCTGATGGATTATCACAAATTCTCGGCATAGACCGAGAAGAAATAATCAGCAAAGGGAAGCGCACAACCACTAAATACCAAATAATCAAAAAGTTTCTTAATGATACCGAAGAAGATGCTGTACGTGCCTTCATAAACGAAAACGATTTGCAGTGGAAAGTGAATCTTGAAGAAACAAATAAACGTTACTATAGATACGGTACGTTTGCTGCTCATATATTGGGATTTACCGGAAGCGATAATAAAGGCCTTACGGGCATCGAGTCCAAGTACGATGAGTATCTAAAGGGTGTAGACGGAAAATCCGTTAAAGCTGCCGATGCTTACGGAAACGAACTCGATTCGGGTGTTGGCTCTACTTATATTTCGGCAACCGACGGGTTGAATGTTGTTACTACGATAGATTGGTCGGTACAAAATACCGTTGAGAAATACATTAAGCAGGCTTATGAGGAGCATAACCCGAACGGCCGTGTTGAATGCATCGTTATGGATGTAAGTAACGGCGAGCTTCTTGCTTCTGCGATATATCCGAATTATGATTTGAATAACTATGGCACTTTGTCGGAATATTACCAGAGCGAATATGACCTTTTTGTTGGTACCGATGAACAACGCGCCGAAGAAAAAACACGACTTCTTAACGAAATGTGGAACAACACGATTGCTACGCAAACCTACGAGCCCGGTTCCACGTTTAAGATCATTACCAGCGCGATAGCGCTCGAAGAAGGCGCGGTCGGATATGAGTCTTCTTCCTTCAAGTGCGTTGGTGCTCAGGTTGTTGCGGGAACAACGATACACTGTCATAAAATAAGCGGACACGGCACACAAACGTTCAGCGAAGCGCTCGTTAATTCCTGCAACCCCGCCTTTATCCAGATAGGTACAGCAATAGGTACAAAGAATTTCAAAAAATATTTTGAAGAGTTCGGCTATACGTCGACCACCGGTTCTGATATCGGCGGTGAAGCTTCAACAATTTATTATGATACTTACGGAACCCAGTTCCATTCCCTCGAATTGGCAGTATACTCGTTCGGTCAGACCTTTAAGGTTACTCCGCTTCAGCATATAAGAGCGGTGTCCGCAGTTGCCAACGGCGGATATTTGGTTGTGCCTCATACGGTTAAATCTTTGGTCGATAACGACGGAAACGTTGTAAAAACCTTCGAATATGAGAATGACCGTCAGGTTATTTCGACCGAAACCTGTAACAGAATCATAACCTCATTAACTAACTCCACAAAGAATGCGTCGGTTACCGGCTATAATATCGTCTCTAAGACGGGTACGTCCGAAAAACGTGATACCGAAAGAACCGATGACTATATAAGCTCCTGCGTGTCTTTCGCCCCCGCAGAAGACCCTCAGATAGCAATTTTGTTTCTTGTTGATGAACCTACCGGCGGTCAGCATTTCGGATCTGCTGTTGCCGCTCCTTTTGTGTCTAATATACTTACCGAGGTGCTCCCTCACCTTGGAATCGCTCCGAATACAAGCGAAAAGACCACCGTAACGGTTTCTAACTATGTAGGTAAGTCTGTTGCAGACGCGAAGAAGGATATCGAAGAAAACCTTGGCCTTAAGTGTGTTGTTCGCGGCGAGGGCGATACCGTTGTTAAACAGCTCCCTGAATCGGGAACGGTTATCTATTCCGACGGTGTGGTTATTCTCTATACAGAAGAAACTCAAATCTCGCCTAACGTAAGCGTTCCTAATCTTATAGGTATGACACCTTCTTCCGCTATTAAGGCGCTTATTAACAGTAATCTTAATATCTCTATAAAGGGTATATTTAACGAAGATTATACAAATTGCCGCGTTAATGCCCAATCTGTCCCCGCGGGAGATAAGGTTCTTCCGGGTACTGTAATTGAAGTCGAATTCTTGTATGAGGAAGCGATAGAATAATGAATCTGACTCTTGAATATATCTCAAATGTCTGCGGAGGGAAGCTTTCTCCTTCCGCAGATAAAAACAGAATAGTTCGCGCTTTCTACACCGATAGCCGTTCTCCGGCCGAAGATAAACTCTTTCTCGCTTTGCGTGGTGAACGAGTAGACGGTAATGCTTTTGTGCCTTCGCTTCTTGAAAAGGGCTTTTGCGCTATGACTGATAGAGTGGAGAATCTCTCGCTTAAAGGCGATTGTATTCTCGTTGATGATGTAAGAACCTCTCTTCAAATGCTCGCGAAGCATTACCGTGAAAATGAACTTAAAAGTATACCTTTCGTCGGTATTACAGGGTCGGTAGGGAAGACAACTACCAAGGATATGGTTGCGCTTGCGCTTTCCTCTTCGCTTTCTGTACATAAAACGGCAGGTAATTTTAACAGCCAGATAGGTCTGCCTCAAACAGTCCTTGCTTGCCCTCGGGATTCCGAGTGTGCTGTTGTTGAGCTTGGTATGAGTATGCCCGGTGAGATGGAACGTATAAGCCGTTGTGCTAAACCCGATATATCGATTGTTACCAATATCGGTCACTCTCATATCGAATATCTTGGAAGCCGCGAAGCGATACGCGATGAGAAGTTAAAGATAGCGTTGTTTTCGGATGATAATTCCTGCCTTTTGTTAAATGGTGATGAACCGCTTTTGAGAACGGTTGACTGCGGTACAAAAAAGGTATATTATGTATCTGTGGAGGATTCTGCCTGCGATTGTTATGCTGAGAATATCAAAGAATCTCTCTCCCAATTGTCTTTTGACGCTGTGATTTTCGGCAATAAGTATAATGTGAAACTAGATGTCTGCGGAAAGCATTTTGTAATTAACTCGCTTTTCGCTCTTGCGACTGCTCATCTTCTTAGAATTGATGTCAAAAAAGCAGCGGCAAGCTTGTCCGAATACAAGAGCGACGGCAGACGCCAATATGTCTACGAATCCAACGGTCATACGGTGATCTCCGATTGTTATAACGCGTCGCCTGAATCGATGAATGCGGCTCTTTCTGTATTGAAAGTGTCAAAGGGAAGACGAATTGCCGTTCTCGGCGATATGCTCGAGCTTGGACCCGAAACGGTTAATCTGCATAAATTGGTCGGAGGCTATACCTTATCTTCGGTCGATGTTCTTGTAACATACGGAGAGTTGGCTAAATATATTGCCGAAGGCTCTGACGTTAATGAGAAGTATGTCTTTGAAATCGACGAAAGAGAAGAACTTAAGGCTTTTCTTACTCAGCTTGTTAGAGAAAACGATACCGTGCTCTATAAAGCGAGCAACGGTATGAATCTCGGTCAGCTGATCGTCTAAACTTAAGGAGTTGAATATGGTATATCTCAATAAACTTATCGGGTCGATAGACTATAAGCTGCTCGCTGCTTGTATAGCTGCGGTTTCGTTTGTTGTCGGCGTAATACTTTTCAAGATCTTTATACCTTATCTCCGTAAGGTCAAACTGGGACAAAAAATTCTTGAAATAGGACCTTCATGGCATAAATCAAAGGAGGGTACACCCAACCTCGGAGGTGTTATCTTCATAATATCTATGCTTGTTGCTGTTTTGATGGGAATAGCATTATATGGACCTAAAACTCTTGAGTACCCTTGGAAATATGGTAACTTTTATGGGATACATCAAATAATCGTTGTTCTTTTGTTTGCGCTTTCTCAAGCTCTTATAGGTTTTGTTGACGACTATGTTAAGCTTTTCAAAAAGAGAAATAAAGGACTTAGCGCAACGCAAAAATTCATTTTCCAGTTTGCTACAGCGGGCGGTTTTCTTTTCTACTATTCATATTTCGTTAAGCTAGGCGATACATCAGTTATGACGCCTTGGGGCAATCTTGAGCTTGGCATATTCTATTATGTAATAATGCTTTTGGCAATTGTATACATAATAAACTGTGCGAATCTAACCGACGGCATAGACGGCTTGGCAGGAAGTACAGCACTCATTATAACGTTTATGCTTTTGATCTTTAGCATAAAGTTTATGGAAAAGGATAATACTTATTCATTTACAACAGGTTTGTATATTACTTCTGCTGCGTTAATTGGAGCTTTACTCGCGTTCCTGGTGTTCAATTTTCATCCTGCAAAAATTTTCATGGGCGATACGGGATCGCTTTTCTTGGGAGGCTTTGTCGTTGCCTCAGTAATGATGCATGGCAGCGAGCTTGTTCTCATCCCAATAAGCTGTATCTGGATAATCGAAGGACTTTCGGTTATGCTTCAGGTTGCGTCCTTCAAGATTACGGGTAAGCGAATCTTCAAAATGGCTCCTATCCATCATCATTTTGAAAAATGTGGTTGGGGAGAAGTGAAAATAGTTGCAATTTTCTCGCTGGTAACCGTTATATTCTCTGTTCTTTCGTACTATTTACTTAATATAATTACTCTAAAATAAGATACATTTCTGTAAAGGACTGTGTATATGTCTGCCGAAACAAGTAAAACAAACGCTGTTGCGAAGTCGCCTTCCGAAAAAAAGGCTCGCGCACGTTTTTCAGGTCAAAATAAAATATACCGTTTGATCGGCGAAGTAGACCGTCCTATGCTGATCGTTGTTATCGCGCTCGTTTGTATCGGCTCGGTAATGATTTTCTCTGCTTCTTACGCAGTGTGTGAATCGCGTTTCGGAGATTCCTACTATTTCGCGCGAAGCCAGATAAGATGGGTAGTTATCGGTTTGACTGCGATGGCGGTTATTGCACGTGTCGTTGACTATCGCTTTTTGAAACGTTTTGCCTATGTATTTTATGTGGCGGTCCTCGGATTGAACTATATCGTTCCTTATCTGGGTGAAACCGTCGGCGGTGCTACACGTTGGTTCGTTATTTTCGGTATTCAGTTCCAACCGTCCGAACTGTTAAAATTTGCGTTGGTGCTTGCTTGTTCTACTTATATAAGCAACCATTCATCTGAAATGCGTTCTTTTAAGACCGGTATCCTTCCGCTTACGCTTCTTTCGGTGCCTGCGGCTATGGCAACTCTTTTACAGAACCACCTTTCCGCGACGATTATTATTCTTTTGCTCGCGTTCAGCATGATGTGGCTGTCGGGTACCAAGGGAGTTTATCTCGGAACCGTTGTGGGTATAGGCACAGCTGCGGGAGCTTTTGTTCTTACCGCAGGTAGAGGACTTCTTGAAAAATTCGTTCCTCACGCATTTACTCGTCTTGAAATATGGCGCGATCCGTTCTCATATATGTCAGATGAAAGCGGAGGAAAAGGATGGCAGCCTGCTCAATCGCTCTATGCAATAAGCTCGGGCGGTTTCTGGGGAGTAGGGTTGGGTCAGAGTAAGCAGAAGCACGGATATCTGCCCGAGCCTCAGAACGACTATATTTTTGCTATTCTGTGTGAAGAGCTTGGCCTTTTTGGTGTTATATGTGTTCTTTCGCTTTTTGGTGTTCTCGCTTATAGAGGATATCATATTTCTAAGAACTCTCCCAATCGTTTTTGCTCGCTTCTTACAATGGGAATTACCGCGCAGGTTATAATACAGGTTCTTTTGAACCTTGCGGTTGTGTCGAACACATTCCCGAGTACAGGTATAAGCCTTCCGTTCTTCAGCTACGGAGGCACGTCTCTTTTGATACTTCTTGCCGAAATGGGTATCGTTCTTTCGATTTCTCGTTACTCGTATATCGAGCAGGGTTGATGGAAAGGTAGATTTTGATGAAGATTATTCTTTGTGGCGGCGGAACAAGCGGTCACGTAAATCCGGCATTGAATATTGCCGCGACAATAAAAAAGCGTATACCCGATGTTGAGATAATGTTTATCGGCACCAAGAGAGGTATTGAAAGCACTCTGGTACCGAAAAGCGGTTATCCTATTGAATTTGTTGAGGTTTCGGGCTTCTCGAGAAAGCTTACTGTCAAGAATATTAAATCTGCTTGGCATGCTCTTACTTCGGTTTCCGAAGCGAAGAGGATCATCAAAAAGTTCAGTCCGGATATTGTTATTGGTACCGGTGGATATGTAAGCTGGCCTACTGTAAAGGCTGCCTCGAAGTTAGGAATACCTACGCTTATTCACGAGCAAAACGCTTTTCCCGGTGTTACGACGAAAATGCTTTCAAAGGTTGCCGATAAGGTTTGTATTTCTTTTGCGGGAAGCGAAAAATTCTTTGATGAAAAATATCGAACAAAACTTGTTTTAACGGGAAATCCCGTCCTTGTAGACGGTATGACTCGTGCCGAGGCGCGAAAGAGACTCGGTATATCCGAAGATGAACCATATATCCTTTCGTATGGCGGAAGTATGGGTGCAGAAAAGGTCAATGAGCTTGTGTTTGAGCTTATGGAAAAGTATTCCGTGCCGAAAAATGTTCGTCATACTCACGCTATCGGCAGGGTAGGTTTTGAAAAGTTTGATGCCATAGCAAAAGAAAAAGGCTTTTATGATCATCCTAACCTTGAATTGAGCGAATACATCTATGATATGTCGGTTCGTCAAGCTGCTGCGGATGTTATTATATGCCGTGCGGGCGCTATGACACTGTCTGAACTCGCTATCAGAGGACGCGCAGCTGTTCTTATACCGAGTCCTCACGTTACTGAAGACCATCAGTACAAAAATGCAAAATTGTTGGCTGATGCAGGCGCGGCAGTCGTGTACCGCGAAAGTGAGATTGACGGAAAATTGCTTGCATCGGAAGTCTCGGATTTGCTCGAGAATCCTAATAAACGCTTGCGTATAGAGGATAGTGTAAAGAGCTTCGGTGTCATTGATTCCGTAGATAGAATAGCGGATTATGCATTGGAATTAATAAAATAGTTTATGTGAAGGGAAGTGAAATGAGTGGAACAGCAAAAATTCGTCCGTAAGAATATGGCGATTTATGACGCACAACGTCGTCAGGAGAAAAAACGTAACCGACGTACCGCCTTTTATGTTTGCTTGTTTACCTTCATTTCGCTCACTTTTATAGTTATAGCTGTCGCAGTCTTTTTGAAAGTAAAGACGGTTGATATTACCGGGAATGAACGGTATTCTGATAAGGAAATTTCTAAATTAGTACCTATCGAAGTCGGCGATAATATGTTTTCCTTCGATTCGGATGAAATAGAATCGGCTATACTCGAGAAATACCCTTATATAAAAGAAGTTAATGTTAAAAGAGATTTTCCTACTAACGTTGTAGTAGAAATTATCGAGTCAAAGCCCTATTATTCTGTAGATCTTGCAGGAGATACTTATTTGCTTTCTCCCGAACTTAAAATTCTTGATAAAAAGAATAAGGGGGAAGTAACCGAAGAAGTATGCACACAGCTTTCGCTGAATAACGTAAGACGTTGTCTCGTTGGGGAAGAGCTTCAGTTCGTTGATGAACGTACTTTTGATGCAATTGTAGACCTGCACGAAATTTTTAAGACTCAATATATTGATTCTAAGATAAAATCAATCGACGTCCGTTCGCGCTTTGATATTTATCTTAATTACGATAATCGTTTTAAGGTCTATCTCGGAGATATGGAAAACGCTGATGTAAAAATACGCTTCCTTGTTCGTATTCTTGACGAACAAGAAGAGGGTGCAACCGGAACAATTGATATTTCTAATCCTCAAGAAGCCGCTGTTGCTTATTCTTGACGCAAAATATGCACTTTTTTGAAAAAATTAAATAAAAATAAAAGAAAAAACTAATAAAACTCTTGCATTTCACAAAAAAACATATTATAGT
>JAZSLN010000079.1:0-6536 GCA_045535385.1 Eubacteriales bacterium | reverse complement strand
GGCAAAACTGCCGTATGGGGGCGTTATTTAACGTTTGGAGTTTTTGTTTGTTAACCTTTAACAACCAAATTCTTAAGAGCAATGTAGTCAAACATATTTACCTTACCGTCTCCGGTAACGTCTGCACGAGCGAGCGTTTCGCCGGTGAGAAGCGATTTTTCGAGGTAATGCGCTTTGACTGCAATATAGTCGAACATATTGATCTTTCCGTCTCCGGTAACGTCGCCCTTTTCAAATTCGTTATCGTTGTTGTTATCGTCATCGCTTCCGCCGTTACCGAATGCGTCGTCGGTGTCGTCGGGATTAACGTCCGCGGTGTAAACAACTTCGATTTCGTCGAGCCAGATGTGATTCATACCCTCATCGGAAGCTGCGGGAGTAAGAGTAAACTTAACGAAACACTTGTTGGTGAGCTTGGAAATATATGCGGTGAGCATATATGTCGACCAACCGTCTGTACCTGTCGCGGTAAGAGTTACGTCTTCGCTGTAAGCGATCTTGGTATAAGTACCGTCAAGAGTGTCGGATACCGAAACGGTCAAAGCGATAGGTGCGCTTGTGATGCCCCAACTGCTGTTGGTAGCCGCATATACGTTAAAGGTGTTATAGCCGTAAACGCCTTCGGTTTCAACGATAATGTCGAGAGAGTCGGTGTACCAGCCCGAATAACGTCCGCCTTCGCCGCCGAAAAGGCTGCCCTTGTTGCCGTCGGTAAGCTTCTTCTGGTCGTCTGCGTAATCGTCGGCACGGGTGTTTGCGTCGGGATAGTAGTTGCCCGAAAGAATGTTGTTGCCGGTACCGTTGATGTTATTGAAGCCGTACTTTTTCATAATAGCGGGGTAATCCTTGTACGCTACGTTGACGTCGAGCATATCAAGTCCGATACCGTCGTATTCGTAACCGTAGAAGGAATACTGCCACATACCGCATTCGTCGCTGAGGTTGTATGCCCAAGGAGTGTAGGTGCTGATGGAATCAGCGGAGGAAACCCAAGCAATCCAGAAATCGTAGGTGTTCTTTACGTACGAAGAAACGCCGTCGTAAAGTCCGTAGTTACCGTAGATGCCGGGGAAGTAGCCGTTTTCTTCCATGGTCTCGCACCAACCGTAGCAAACGTCGGAAAGAAGCGATGTGCTGAGTGCGAGCTGGTCTTGTTCCTCGATATCAATGTAGAGAGGATATTCGAAGTACATACCGTAGTCTTCGATAACGTCCATTACGAATTCTGCGTCAGCTTGAGCTTCAGCGTAAGTGAGAGCGTAGGAGTAGAAATAAAGACCGATATCCATTCCTGCTTCACGTGCCATATTGTAATAGGTAACGAAGTGGGGATCGTAATAACGTCCGGTAGAATCTTCACTGCCGAGACGGAGTATAACGAAGTCGCAACCGTCAGCCTTCATTCTCTTGAAATCAACGAGAGAATAATCTGCGTCGGATTCCGACCAACCGCTTGAGCCTACGTTGTAGAACGAAAGATCACAGCCCCATGCGACGTTTCCTGCACTGCCGGGGATACCTGCTTCCTGAACCTTGTTGGGCTTAGGAACGGTAGTGGGAGGTGCGGGGATGTCAGGGTTGAAAATGTCGGGGTCGAAAACGGGTTCGGAAACATCAGGTTCCGAAACGTCGGGATCGGAAATATCAGGTTCCGAAATGTCGGGATCGGAAATATCGGGTTCCGAAACGTCGGGAACGTCAGTACCTTCACCGTACGTTTTGAAGCCTGCTACGCATTTGTACGATTCGTCGTACCAGTTAACGTAAGGAGTGGGGGAGGGGTTCTTCTTGTTTGCAATATCAATGTTGGTAAATACTAACTGATCTCCGACTTTCCATTTCTGTGCGTTGGATATCATCGCATCGCAGGAAGTGCTGGTATAGTCGGGATAGGTTGCCGCGTAAGAATAGGTTACGGGATCGGAAGCGTAAAGCGAGGGCCAGTCGTTACCTCTGTTGAGCATATAAACGAAGCCGCCCGAGGGAATGCTTAAAGGAGTTGCACCGCCTGCAACAGTACCGTCGGAAATAGCGGTGATTTCGTATGCGTCAGTACCTGCAACGGGAGCAAATGCAACGTGAAGGTTCCAAGCGCCTCCGGTGTAAGACTGCGTCATAATAACGCCTGCGCCTTCAACTTCGGTGTTGTTGTAGTGAGTAACCCAGAAAGGAGTACCGTCAACGGGAACGTCCTCTGCAGCTTCATAAGCCGCGTAGATCTGAACGGTTCTTGACCAGGTGTTGTAGCCGTCTCCGAGGGGAATCCAACCGCAAACGGTCTCGCCGTTGATCTCGCACTTGGAGTAAAGCATGGTATAACCGTACTTGTCTTCTTCGATTTTGTAAACTTCGAAGATGGAAGAAGCGGGAAGAGTCCAGGAAGCGGTGGAATCATCTCTGTTCAAGAATACGCTTGCAGGACCCGAAACGTTGATGTAAAGACCGTTAGTGGGGTTCTGACCGCTGTAGTCGATGGGAGGAAGACCCGAAACCTTGTTGAAAGGCATCGCACCGTAGCCTGCGATAGCGGAAGAGGAAAGCGCGTATCTCTTGAAGAATGCGCCGCCGCCTTCGGACTCAACGCCGTCCTGACTCGAGGTGTTACCCTCTGCGGTATATACGTAGGAGTCGTCGGAATAAACTACTAAGCCGATGTGACCTTCGTCAAGAGGAGAATAACCTGCGCAGAAGAATATAAGGTCGCCGGGCTGGGGCTTGTAGCTTGCCTGAGAGGGAGAATAGCTCGATCTGTAATAATCGCTGAAGCGATAGTATCCGAAATCGTAAAGCTGATTAGACCAGTTGGGTACGTAAGTATCGGACCAGATATAGCCCCAAGAACCGTAGTTCTCGCCGCAGGAATCGGAATAACCGTAAAGGTCGGTTACCTGAGCGTTGTAGTATACCCAAGAGCAGAACGCCGCGCACCAAGCGTAGCCGGAAATGCCCATGTAATCGCCGAATTCGGTTACGTTGCCCGTACCGCCGATCTCACCGCTGAATTCATAGTCGCCTTCGAGATAACCCATCTGCGAAAGTGCAACTGCAACGGTATCTCTCGCACCGTCGCCGGTAAGGGGTACACGGGTGAGATTCTTGTAGAACTTACTCGACGCGTAAGAAGAATTTGCGCCGTACGGATCTCTGTAGTAAGCGTAGTTGCCGCCCGAAACGTTGCTCCACTCAAAAGCGCTGGCGGGGATGACCAATGCAGAGAAGGTGAGCGCCGCGATCAAGCAAAAAGAAATGATTCTGATAAATGCTTTCTTCATTAATAATAGCCTCCTATATATTATTTTGTAAGATGATTTACAGAGAGCGGTTCAAAACAACAACCGCGCAGATCCCCTTTCGCGCGAATGAATGTTTTGACTTCGGAATAAACCCCTTTCACATCGCTCGTAAAAAACAAAAAAACACTCTCCGATTCTATCATCTTGATGATTATACGTATAATTATAAACGAACCTTAAATTATTGTCAATACGCCGAGGAACTAAATGTATTTTTTGGGAAATTTTTGTGATATATAAACAAAACACATGTGAAATATCAATAATATGATATAAAAATCCGTCATTTGTTTGGAAGTCAAAAAACAAAAATTAAAAAACGGTTAAATATTTGTTCATTTCCTCTCGCGTTTTGAAAATAAAAATCTCTTTATCTGCGTATTTTCCCAACAGCTCATAAATATATGGTAGCTTCTGCTCCGAAAAATCAAGTATCCATTGTCTGAACTCGGAATCGAACTCTTCTTCGACCCAAGGCATCTCCTCACGTTTCGTCCCGATGCGCGCTTCGACACCTCCGATACAAACCTCGGTAGGGAAGTCGAGAAGGAATACTGTGTCGCATTTACTTAATCGCATTTCGAGTGTACGGTTGTAGTTTCCGTCGATGATCCATTCGTCCTTCTCTAAGATCTCCGAAAGACGTAAGTCGAATTCCTCGCGGGTTACGTTTGTTTTGTCGGGCTTGTGCCATATCATATCGAGATAATAGAGAGGCAGACCTGTCCTGTCACGCAATGCTCTGGAAAACGTGCTTTTTCCTGCACCGGGACAGCCTATGACGATTATCTTTTTCATCGCAGTTCCTCATAAAGCGTGCGCGTCTCTTTATTTCTGTATTCGTGCTTTTCGTAATAACCGATAAGCTCGCCGTTTTCGTTACGCAGAGCAACCATATATACGTCCTTGTTTTCCTTGTCGTTGCGCGAGGTGTAGATGATGTTGTTGTTTTTGTCTCTCGAAAACCAATCGACGATTTGGTCTATTTTTTTATTCGAGTCGCTGTTATGACAGTTTTTTATACTTTTACCGGTCAAGTCGATCTTGTATCTGTTTAGAGAAGCAGGGTTCATGTAAATTACTGTATGCGCCGAATCACAGATAACTATCGGCGCCGGATCGCTGTCAATGATGCTTTTGAAATATGTTGAAAGAGAGTCCTTGCTCATCGTAAAACCTCCGTTATCTGTCTGCAAGATTACCTTTTTTTACGTTTTTTTCGATTATCTCCATCGAATACTCTCCGATGTCCTTCGAACCCTCGGCGGTCGCTGAATGACGTCCGAGTACCTGCGATTTGCATATACCGTGCTCTCGCCAATCGCTGCCGTTGTTCGAATCGTTAAGGAGAAGCGGCTGGAGATTGTCCATCGCGTGTACAAATTGAGCTTCGGGCGTATCGTTGGCTTCGAATTCTTCAAAAAGAGCTCTTAATTCCTTCGCTTGATCATCAGTTAATAATCCGAAAATCCTGTCCGCGGCTGCCTGCTCGCGCTCTTTTTGCGATTCCTTTCCTTGGCTGTCGTAACAGTAGGTATCGCCCGCGTCGATCTCCACAACGTCGTGAATTATTGCCATCATCATAGCTTTTGCTACATCGATTTCGCGGTTGGAATATTCTTTCAAAAGATAAACCATCATAGCCATGTGCCAGGCGTGCTCGGCATCGTTTTCCCGTCTGCCGTGCCCGCTAAGGTGAGTCTGACGGAGTATGTTCTTTTCCTTGTCTGCTTCGAGAATAAACTTAAGCTGACTTTCAAATCTTTTTCTGTCCATATCAATTTTCCTCTATAAGAATTGCTCTGCAGGGCGCACCGTCTGCCTCTGCTAAAGATAGGGGAGCGGCGTTAAGAAAATAAACTCCTTCGCTGACCTCGCCTAAACGTATGCCTTCGAGTAAAATCACCTCTGCGTTCAAAAGCGTAAGATGTACCTCGGCAGGCGAGTCAAAAGGCCCGACTGTCTGCGACTCGTTACCTATAAGGTCGATTTCCGCTTCGGCGAAAACCCTTGCCGCTTCGAGTGAAACGATCGCGTTTCCCTTTATGAGGATTTTCTTCGCCGATTCCTCGTCCGCTTGCTTGGCTTTGCTTAATATAGACTCGGCGCCGTTTGCGGTTACCGTGCCGTTAAACTCCGCAACGTATGCCTTTCCTACCGTCTTTTCGAGCGGGATCTGATCGACCGTTTTTCCGTTCATAATAAAGTGTCTCGGCGCATCTATGTGTGTACCGTTGTGTGCACACATATTGAATGCCGTAAGGTTATATAAATGATTTCCCGCCATCGCGCGCAGGATCTCACGCCTTGGCTTCGGGTCTCCGGGATAAACTTCGCTGCCGAAGACCTCTTGTGAAATATCGTATATTTTCATATGAACACCTCTTTATAAGTATAGGATAGCATATCCTGAAAAAATATTCAATCATATCAGCGAATAAAAACGGTTCTCCGTTCTAAAGGAGAACCGCTAGAAGATTATTTGAACTTAACTGCAGTGCCGAATGCAATAACTTCTGCCGCGCCGTCCATAACACCTGCCGAAGAATAACGGATACCTACAACAGCATCTGCTCCCAAAGCCTTCGCTTCGTCGATCATTCTGTTTGTTGCGATATCGCGCGCTTCGTTCATCATCTGTGTGTATGCTTTTAATTCGCCCCCGACGATTGTTTTGAAGCTTTGCATAATATCCTTGCCTATGTGCTTGCTTTGAATAGTGCTGCCGCGTACTAATCCAATCATCTCAAGTTCTTTGCCGGTGATATAATCGGTGGTTACAAGTAACATAAAAAATCTCCTTTTCGATTGTCTACATAATAATAACACAATTATTCTTTTTGTGCAAGTGTTATTCGTTGGTTTTATGTATAACTTCAATAAAAAAGTTTTTTTGAAAATATTGAAAATTATATTGAATATCATATTGATTTTTTGGAATTTATAGTGTAATATATTCGTGTATGTAAAAAAAATTAAATTTAAGAAATGAGGATGCAAAAAATGGCAGCTATCGATCTTAGCAAATATGGCATTACCGGCACAACCGAGATTGTTCACAATCCTTCTTACGATGTGCTCTATGCCGAAGAAATCAAGCCCGAACTCGAAGGCTATGAAAAGGGTCAGGTCAGCGAACTTGGCGCAGTTAACGTTATGACCGGTGTTTATACCGGCCGTTCCCCCAAAGACAAATTCATCGTTATGGACGAAAACTCCAAGGACACCGTTTGGTGGACCTCC
>JAZSLN010000014.1:0-6561 GCA_045535385.1 Eubacteriales bacterium | reverse complement strand
CGGCGCAAGCCGTATATCATATCGCGTAAGCGATATATCATTTATGCAAGAGTTCGATTTCATTTGCAAAATGCCGATAATATCTTTTTTGTCATTGTCCGTTTTTAACGGAGCGGTTCCTTATGGAATGCGCTCTTTTTTGTTTTTTTTAGTTATAAAAAATTTTTATAAAATTTTATAGACAAAAATCGACTTTTTTCTATTTATATATGTAACGTAGTTTTTTATAAGGAGAATAGAATGAAAACAACATTACTTGAAAATAGCTCGGTTAATACGATATCACCGCTTTGCGTTATTGAAAACGGAATGCAGATATGCCTCGACCCCGAGGATATAGTTTATCTCGAGGGTAACGGTAAATACTGTATAATACGAACCGTTAACGAGACCTATAACAGCGCCAAAACGCTTTCCGAGGCTTTAGGCTGCCTCCCCGAAGATAGGTTTTGCCGTACCCATAAATCTTTTGCGGTGAATATCGATTACATAAAGACCTTCGATAAAAGCGTGATAACCTTCTCAAACGGCGAAAAGGCGCTTATTAGTAAGACCTTTTACGCCTCCTTTTCGGAGTTTTACAATCAAAATAAAAGGTAATGAAAAACGCTTCTCAAAACGAGAAGCGTTATTTTATAATATTTCGTTCAAATCGTAGGGAGTGTTCTGGTACACGAAATAATTAAGCCAATTCGAGAATAAAAGGTGCGCGTGAGCCTTCCAAGTGTTTATGGGCGCCTTGCTCGGGTCGTCGTCGGGGAAGTAGTTCTTGGGTACCTCGGGGTCGATTCCCTTCAAAACGTCGCGCTCGTATTCGTTTTTGAGAGTGTCAAAGTCGTATTCACAATGTCCCGAAACGAAAACCTCGCGTCCGTTTTTGTTTGCGACGAGATATACCCCTGCCTCTTCCGATTCGGCTAAAATCAAAAGGTCGTCTATCTTCTCGATATCTTCGCGTCTTACAGCCGAATATCTCGAGTGGGGAGCCGAAAACTCCATATTGAAGCCGCGGACTAATGGGTTTTCGGGTACAAGAGTTTTGTGCCTGAAGATGCCCGAAAGCTTCTTGTCGAGCGCATGCTTTTCGATACCGTGGTTGATGTAAAGACCCGCAAACGCGCCCCAGCATACGTAAAGGGTAGAGTAGACGTTCTTGTGAGCCCATTCGACGAGCTCGCAAAGCTCCGGCCAATAATCAACGTCCGAAAACTCGAGAAGCTCAACAGGCGCGCCGGTGATTATAAGACCGTCAAACTTTTCGTTTTTCACCTCGTCAAACGTTTTGTAAAAAGCCGAAAGATGCTCCTCGGGGGTGTTCTTCGAACGGTGCGAAGCGGTGTTCAAAAGAGTGATGTCTATCTGTAACGGCGTGTTCGAAAGTAAACGTAAAAATTGAGTCTCGGTAACGATTTTTGTCGGCATAAGATTCATTATGGCGATCTTCAGAGGACGTATGTCCTGAGTAACCGCGCGCGACTCGTCCATAACGAAAATATTTTCTTTTATAAGTGAATCTGCCGCAGGAAGCGACATCGGTATTTTGATCGGCATTTGAACCTCCGTGTGATGTTCTTTTACAAGTATACCAAACCTAACGCTCTAATTCAATAGTTTTTTTCGCCAAACTATGGAAAATCAATGCTGTTTATGCTATAATCTTAGGTTGAGGTGATATGTATGACTTCTAAAATCATAAAAATTGAAGATACCGCGCCCGATACAGAGCTTATTAATACCGCCGCAGAATTGCTCAAAAACGGCGGAACTCTCGTTTTCCCGACAGAAACCGTCTACGGTATCGGTGTAGATGCTTTTAACGCGGATGCCGTGCGCGCTATCTATGAAAAGAAGAAACGTCCCTTCGATAAACCTCTTCTTATGCATATTTCATCTCTTGAAATGGCTGAAGCTATTGCTGTTTTGGACGATTCAACGCGCGAGCTTATTCGTAAATATACCCCCGGCCCGCTTACGCTTGTCGTCAAACGTAAGGAGTCGCTCCCTGCGGTTGCCGTGTCCGATGGCGATACAGTCGGCTTGCGCTTTCCCTCAAACCCCGTTTTTGTCGCGCTGTCAAAGGCGTTCGGCTCTCCGATAGCCGCTACGAGCGCTAATATTTCGGGCTGTAAAAGCGCTTCCAATGCCGATGAGCTCGCTCCCGTATTAGATATATCCGATATGGTTATCGATAGCGGAGAATGTGAATACGGCTTGGAATCCACGATAGTTTCGCTCGTCGGCGAACGTCCCCGAATCCTCCGTCAGGGCTCGTTCCCGCGCGAATCGGTCGAGGAGGTGCTCGGTAAATGCGATTGATAGGACTTTGCGGCAGAAGCGGAAGCGGAAAAGGAATGTTTTGTAAAACCGCCGAAGAAAACGGTTTTCATGTTATCGATTGCGATAAGGTCTATAAGGAGCTCGTTTCCTATCCGTCGGAATGCCTGCTCGAAATTGCCGAAAGCTTCGGGAACGAAGTAATAAAGGACGGTGCACTCGACCGCCGTTACCTCGCGCCGATAGTTTTCTCGGACTCCGATAAGCTGAACCTGCTTAATAATATAACCCATAAGTATATAACGTCGGAGGTTAATAAAATAATCGCGTCGCTTCCCGAGGATTCCTTCGTTGTGATCGATGCACCGACGCTGTTTGAAAGCGGCTTGAACGAATGCTGTGATCTCATAATCGGCGTTATCGCCTCCGATGAGCTTTGTATATCGCGTATAACCGCGCGGGATAATATAAGCATCAAAGAGGCGGAATCGCGCCTTTCGAAACAGATCACCGTCGAAAGCATTGTCGAAAATTCGGATTGCTTGATCTATAATACCTCAACTCCGGAAGATATGAAGGCAGCTTCGCTCTCCCTTGTAAACGATATTAAGGAGGGAAGTGTATGAAACGAAAAAAATCGTTGCCGATTGCCGCAGTGCTTCTCGTGCTACTGGCTGTCGCGGCGATAATAACCGTCCCGATAGTGCAAAAATATCTTTATCCGCGCGAATTTGAGGAATATGTAACGTTGTATTCCGAAAAATATTCAGTCCCCGAGGATCTGGTCTATGCCGTGATACGTACCGAAAGCGGCTTTGACCCCGATGCCGTTTCGCGCGTCGGCGCTATGGGCTTGATGCAGTTGATGCCCGATACCCTCGATTGGCTTTCCCGCCTTCTCGGTGAGGATGCACCGACAGGCGAAATAACCGACCCCGAAACAAATATAAAATACGGTACCTATTACCTCCGCCACCTTTATGACCGCTTCGGCGATTGGGGTACCGCCGTCGCCGCTTATAATGCAGGCCACGGCAGGGTGGCACAATGGCTCGATAACCCCGATTATTCGGACGACGGAAGGCGGCTCAATAAGATTCCGTTCGAAGAAACAAAAAATTATGTAAACCGCATTACCGATGCGAGAAAACACTATAAAAAACTATATTACGGAGAATAAAAATGGAAAGAAAAGAATTGGAAAATTTGGAATATAAGACTAAGTATTCCGTCCCCGAAGATGTCGAAGAGCTTCAAAAGGTTGATGCATTTGCAAAGGATTACCGTCATTTTATCGATAACGCGAAAACCGAACGCTTAGCCGCGATATATGCGGAAGGGGAAGCGATCGCACACGGCTTTAAGCCCTATACCTTCGGTGATAAGATATCCGCAGGTGATAAGATATGTTATGTAAACCGCGACAGAAGCGTTGTTCTTGCTGTTATCGGCTCGCGCCCCCTTGATGAGGGCTGCCGTATAATCGCGTCCCATATCGATTCTCCCAGACTCGACTTGAAGCCCCAGCCGCTTTACGAATCGAGCGGTATCTCGTATTTTAAGACTCATTATTACGGCGGAATCAAGAAATATCAATGGACTGCCGTTCCCTTGGAGCTTCACGGTGTTGTTTACCGTGCCGACGGAACACGCGTCGATATAAATATCGGCTCCGACCCCTCCGATCCTATCTTCTATATAAGCGACCTTATGCCCCATATAGGTAAGGATCAGATGAATAAAAATGCCTCGGACTTTATCCCCGGCGAAACCCTTAATCTTATAAACGGTTCTATTCCTCTCGATAAAGACGGCGGTGTGAAGCTCCGCGTCCTCTCTATCCTTAACGAAAAATACGGTATAACCGAACGTGATCTGATTACCGCCGAGCTTTCCGCCGTACCTGCGATAATGTCGCGTGAGGTCGGCTTCGACCGCTCGCTTATCGCGGCATACGGCCACGATGACCGTATCTGCGCATATCCTGCCGTTCGTGCGCTTTTCGAGAACGATGCGCCCGAATATACCTCCGTTGTAATTCTCGCCGATAAAGAAGAGATCGGCTCCTACGGCGTAACGGGACTTGGAAGCGAAGCCTTCGTAGACGTTATCGCTATGCTTTGCGACTCTGTGGGCGCGTCCTTCGTCGCTTGTAAGAATAACAGTATCTGCCTTTCTGCCGACGTCGGCGGTGCTTACGACCCCTGCTATGCCGACGCGTATGAAGCGTCCAATTCCTGCTATCTTAACCGCGGTGTGGTTATAAGTAAATATACCGGCGCACGCGGAAAGAGCGGCTGCTCGGATGCCTCCGCCGAAACCCTTTCCAAAATATCCCGCGCTTTCGATGAAAACGGCGTTGTATGGCAGGTCGGCGAGTACGGTAAGGTCGATCAGGGCGGTGCAGGTACCGTCGCCGCAGATATCGCCCATTACGGTATCGAGGTCGTCGATTGCGGTGTCCCCCTACTTTCTATGCACTCTGTAACCGAACTCGCCTCTAAATACGATATCTTCCAGATGTTCAAGGCATCGCTCGCGTTTTTTGCGATGTAAATTTTGTGATTAGGATTAATTTCTTCGATAATAGTGTCATCCCTCGCTTAACCCCGAAAATGAGCAAAGCGAATTTTTGGGGTTAAAAGCAAAAGCGATTGAATTTTTAATTCAATCGAGATCTCATTCAAGTTTGGCGAATACACGAATTTTGTATATTGTAGGGACCAGCGTCCTCGACGGTCCTTAACGTAACACTTCGTCGTTTGTAACGATTAATATCAATAACACAACAATCTAAACCGTGTGCTTCCCCTTTTTACGTTGCTTCCTACAAAAAACTTATGTAATGCTATGAAGAAAAAATCAAAATAAGGAGACTTAACGATGACAAGAGTATTTGCTCTAATTCTCGTATTTTCAATGATTTTCGCGATCTGCCCTCTTGCTTCTTTTGCAGATACCGCGGCAAAGGAGGGTTACTGGGCTTTTGATGCCAAAGGTTATATGACCATCTGCTGTGATGGTCAGATGGAAGATTATTTTTTTGATGGCGATAGTTATGACTGGTATGAATTTCAAACTGATATTATTTCAATTGATATCATGGAAGGAGTAACTTCGATAAGTGATTATGCATTTACAGGTTTTACAAACTTAAAAAGTATAACTATCCCCAAAAGCGTAACCTCAATAGGTAAGAATGCTTTCGCCGATTGCACGAGTTTAGCAAGTATAACTATCCCCGAAGGCGTAACCTCGATAGGCGAGTATGCTTTTTCCGATTGTGCAAGCTTAGCAAGTATAACTATCTCTGAAGGCGTAACCTCGATAGGCGAGTATGCTTTTTCCGATTGTGCAAGCTTAGAAAGTATAACTATCTCTAAATCTGTAACTTCGATAGGGGATTCTGCTTTTGAAAATTGCACAAATCTAAAATCAGTATATATTACTGATGTTGCAAAATGGGTTAATATATCGTTTGGAGACTATGCGTCCAATCCGATGAATTGTGGTGCGGATTTGTATAATAACGGCGAAAAGGTAACCGATCTTGTTATCCCCGAAAGTGTAACCACGATAGGCGACTGGGCATTCTATGGTTGCACAAGCTTAACAAGTATAAATATACCCAACACCGTAACCGCGATAGGTAATTACGCTTTCGCAGAATGTGAAAATTTAGGTAGTACAACAATCTCCGAGTCCGGCAATCTTTCATCCATAGGTAAATACGCTTTCTACAATTGCAAAAGTTTAGAAAGCATAACTATTCCCGAGGGAGTAGTCAAAATAGATAGTTATTCTTTTGATGGTTGTGAAAGCTTAGTATCGGTATATATCACCGATATCACAAAATGGATTAATATATCGTTTGGCTATGCGTCCAATCCGATGAATTGTGGTGCGGATTTGTATCTGAATGGTGAAAAGGTCACCAAACTTATAATCCCCGAGGGTGTAACCTCGATAGGTAGTTATGCCTTCTACGGTTGTGCAAGCTTAGAAAGTATAACTATCCCCGAAGGAGTAACTAAGATAGGGGATTATGCTTTTGAAAATTGCACAAATCTAAAATCAGTATATATCACCGATATCACAAAATGGATCAATATATTGTTTGGCGATGAGTATTCTAATCCTTTATATAATGGTGCTGATTTGTATCTGAATGGTGAAAAGGTCACCAAACTTAAAATCCGCGAGGGTGTAACCTCGATAGGTAATTATGCCTTCTGCGGATGTGCAAACTTAGGAAGTATAACTATCCCCGAAGGAGTAACAAAGATA
>JAZSLN010000032.1:0-6920 GCA_045535385.1 Eubacteriales bacterium | reverse complement strand
ATACGGATGTTCTGTCTGGAAAGTGCGTTTTTGAGGTCAACGGGAATCGAGAGGGGAGTGAGGTCGAGGAAATCGTATGCCTGAATAACGGGAACGATAAATGCCGCACCGCCGTGGATACATTTTGCGGATCTTGCACTGCCGTCCTTGTTCTTACCTACTCGACCGTAGATAACCATAATTTTGTCTGAGGGACACTTTTTGTACCTCGAGAAAAACCACAGTATAAGCGAGAAGAATAATACGCCTAAAACTGCCAATAAGATGATAATAGCTTCCATAATAAACTCCTTTTATGTGTTTTTATTGTAATACTGTATTAGTATGACCGCTCTTTGCCGAGGTCTTCAATAATAATAGGTGCTTCTATAAATCTAAGTATTGCCAATTTATCGCCGTCCGAAAGTTTTGCGACGGTATCCTGATGCTTTACCGTAAGCATAACCGAGTGTCCGTCTTCGCTTTCAACGATTATCTCGGCTTCACTTTTCCGTCGGGTGCTGCTTTGCCCTGTGCCGTAGTTAAACCCTTTTCGTTGACGTTCACGCAGACTGTAAATATGTACGTGAACAACTCTGCCGATAAATTCTTTTCGTGATAGGAATAAATGAATTTTGGTTGTCTTAACGGATATTGCTAAAGCGGCTATCGGTAATATCCAATAAAAAGCAGATCTTTCGAGAACCGTTGCATAACTGAACATCAATGCCGCAAGCAATCCGATGACAGTAAAGCATACGAGAAAACTTACTATCGATTTTGTTTCTGCTTTCTTTTGAAGTTTTCTTGCTTCTTCTAAAGTCATCATTGTTTGTTCCTTACTGATTTACGAATTGGGGATAATCGTCCAAATGTGTAAACCTTATCTTTACACCCGGCGCGATGCCGTAATTGCTTCCGTCATAAGGGAAGGTTTTTGTTATTTCCTTACCTTTGTCGGTGGTTATGTATGTTATGACTTCGTATTTTATTTGATGTCTGATAACCGAAGCTTTATGGACTCCTGCGGCAACTGCACCTGTCGGACGCGCGTTGTTTTTATATTTTTTGTATGCTTCTACTCTTATCTCGGTAACAGTTCCTGTTATTTTTTGGAAAGAAAAGGGCAAAATATATGCTTTCGAAACAATAATGCTTAATGCTGTTCCGAGAAGCGCCACCTTTGTGCTGTGAACGCTGTAATCGGAAAAATAACATCCTACTGTAAACGCCGTCGTTATTATGATACCGATAATGAGCTTTTTTATAATACTTTTCAGTTTGGTATTCATTTTCTGTTTTTTCTCCTTACGATCAAGGTTTCACCGCCGGAAATGCCGATTACGGTGATCTCCTCGTCGCGGTTGATAACCGTTTCCTCGTCGGTAACGGCATCCTTCTCGCTCAGCTTGCCCTGAATGATAACGTTTACTTTACCTTTTCCGCTTCTTGCGGGAGGTACTCTCATATAGACAGTTCCGCTTACACCGAGCGCTTCTTTAATATCTTCGGTGCCGTCGTATTGAAGCTTGAGAAGCCATTTCATAAGAGCGGCAACCGCAAACATTGCCAAAAGACCGCTTGCAACAGAAATAAGAATCGTAACGGCTAAATGTAAATTAAACTCGCAGCATATCGTACCGACCCAACCCGTTACCGAGAAGAAGGCGATAAGTCCGCGGAGAGTGAATACACGTAAACCGCCGTCTGCGATATCGGTATCCGCGTCGTCTGGCGTTCCGCCGTCGTCAACGTCGGTATCAACACCGTCGACACCGTCAACGTCTGCACCGTCCGTTTGCGTATCGGCATCCATTTCGTCGCCGCCCATACCGATGAGCGTAAGTATCATTTGTATTATGAGCATTACCGTAGCGGGTATCGCGATGCAGGCGAAAACCTGACCTGCCGTACCTAACGCTATCCACCAAGCTGTCATAAAAAGTCCTCCTTAGTTATTAGTTGTACGTTGTCAATCCAACGTGTTGAGAATGTCGTCCGCACGCTTGCGCAAAATCGCTGCAAGATGTGCGTTAAGCATAACCGCAAGAACTTTTATCAATCGCTTCTTTGCGCCGGGGAAGGGCTCGGAAAAGTCGCCGACGACCCTTTCGATATGCTCGTTGATGAAATCATCGTCGATGGTGGGCTTTTCTATACCCGAAATAGCGGCTATATAGTAAAAATAAAGGTCGCAATCGTCGATGATATCGTCGCTTTCGTCATCCAATCGGCCGTTGATATAGGAAAGTAAACCGGTTATCTTTTCTATTTGCATACCCTCGCGCAACATGTTGATAATCGCGATTCGGCAAAACTGCCTCTTGGTGTAAAGCTTTTGTTTAGGCGGAGATAAAAATCCGCGCTTAACCCAGTTTTGGATCATATATGGCTCAAGTCCCGTAAGTCGGGCAACCTGAGACATCATCAGCCCTCCGCAGATAAAGACATTATCCAAAACATCCTTGGCTGTCTCTGCGTTCGGTACCGCGATCTCGATCGTGGTCCCGGGAAGTCTGTCGATCATTTTGAAGCCTCCCTTCCTTAACTGTAACTTGATTGTACCACACAATCACGTGATTGTCAATAGGAATCGTACGATTTTTTAGAAAAATATTCACATTATTGACAAACTTTTTTCTGCGTTGTAAAATATTACATATATATAATGCGGAGAACAGTATGGAAAAGATAATAATTAAAAATGAAAATATCGAAGTTACCGTTCTTACTCTCGGCGCGATCATCCAGGGTATAAAAGCTTTCGGTGTTGAATTGACCGCAGGCTATGCTACCGAGGAGGAGTATTTTAAGGACACCTGCTATTTCGGCGGACTTATCGGAAGAACCGCCAATCGGTGCGGTGATAAAAATTTGCTTGATGGGGAAGAGATAACCCTTCCGCTTAACGAAAAGGGTGTTAATCATCTCCACGGCGGGTTTGAAGGCTTTAATCTTAAACGCTGGACCGTCGAGTCTTCCGACAAAACGAGCGTTACGCTTTCCTATTTTTCGACCGACGGCGAGGAGGGATACCCGGGTAATTTGAATGCGTTTGTGAAATATTCGCTTGTCGGCGATTCTCTTCTTATTTCATACAGAGCATCTTCCGATAAACCCACCTGGGTGAATTTTACGAATCATTCCTATTTTAACCCCTTCGGAATTAATAATAAAGTAGGAGCGCGCCTCGGCGGTGCTTTAATTGAAGTATATGCCGACAGAGTATCCGTCTACGACGAAAAACAGCGCGTGATCGGCAGTATGCCCGTTGACGGTACCGAATTTGACCTTCGTAAAAAGTATTTGATCGAAAGGTTTTACGACCATAACTTTTATATCTCGGGAGATCGCTTTGAGTACTTAATGGGAATACAACTGCGTAAGGCGGCAAAGGTTTACGGTGAGGTAAATATAGAATGCTTGACCGATCTTCCATGTGTGCAATTATATTGCGGTGAGTTTATTCCCGAAGGCACCGTTCTTAAGGACGGAACGGTTATAGGCTCGGGATCTGCGCTCTGCCTCGAAACTCAGTTGGAGCCGAACTTCCAAGCCCGCGGCGAGTCTGTATTAAAGCCGGGCGAGATATACAAAGCCTCGACCGCCTACCGCTTTTCAAAGGGAGGTATACATATTGTGGAAAAATGAACAAAAAATCCTTGGATTTTGTCAAAAAAACTGTTGCTTTGAAGTTCGATAGGTGTTGAAAAACAGAAAAGTTTGTGATAGAATTACTCTAATATATTTTTATTAACAAAGAAAGAGGAATAATGCTATGGCAATGTATTTTGAACAGGAATCCCATACATTCAGCGAATATCTGCTCGTTCCCGGATATTCTTCTGCGGACTGTATCCCCGCAAACGTAAGTCTCCGTACTCCTTTAACCAAGTTCCGCAAGGGTGAAGAACCTGCGATATCGCTTAATATTCCTCTTGTATCTGCTATAATGCAGTCGGTTTCCGACGATAAAATGGCTATCGCTCTCGCAAAGGAGGGCGGTCTGTCCTTCATCTACGGTTCCCAGACCATCGAAAACGAGGCTAATATGGTTCGCCGCGTAAAGGCACATAAGGCGGGATTTGTTAACTCCGATTCCAACCTCTGTCCCGATGCTACTCTTGCGGACGTTATCGCTCTTACCGAAAAGACCGGACATTCTACCATCGCGGTTACCGCGGACGGAACTCCCAACGGTAAGCTTGAGGGTATTATCACCTCTCGCGATTACCGTGTTTCGAGAATGTCTAAGGACGTAAAGGTTACCGAGTTTATGACTCCCTTCGCAAAGCTCGTTTACGCTTACGAGGGTACTTCACTTAAGGAAGCTAACGACATCATCTGGGATAACAAGCTCAACTCGCTTCCTATCATCACCAAGGAAGGCAACCTCTGCTATTTCGTATTCCGTAAGGACTATGCGTTCCATAAAGAAAACCCCTTGGAGCTTCTCGATTCTCATAAGCGTTATATGGTTGGTGCGGGTATCAACACCCGCGACTATGAGGAACGCGTTCCCGCTCTTATCGAAGCAGGTGCCGACGTTCTCTGTATCGACTCCTCCGAAGGCTTCTCCGAATGGCAGGCGCGCACCCTTAAATTCATCCGCGATAAATACGGCGACACCGTAAAGGTCGGTGCCGGTAACGTTGTTGACCGCGACGGCTTTATGTTCCTTGCCGAAGCGGGTGCCGACTTCATTAAGATCGGTATCGGCGGCGGTTCTATCTGTATCACCCGTGAACAGAAGGGTATCGGCAGAGGTCAGGCTACCGCTGTTATCGAGGTTGCAAAGGCTCGTGATGAATATTACGAAAAGACCGGTGTTTATATTCCTATCTGTTCCGACGGCGGTATCGTTTACGATTACCATATAACCCTCGCTCTCGCTATGGGTTCGGATTTCATTATGCTCGGAAGATATTTCTCCCGCTTTGACGAAAGCCCTACGAATAAGGTTAATATTAACGGAACCTTTATGAAGGAATATTGGGGCGAAGGCTCTGCACGTGCACGTAACTGGCAGCGCTACGATATGGGCGGCGACAAGAAGCTCTCCTTCGAAGAAGGTCTCGATTCCTACGTTCCTTACGCAGGCTCTCTTAAGGATAACGTCGGCTTGACTCTCTCCAAGGTTCGCCACACTATGTGTAACTGCGGTGCACTCTCTATCCCCGAGCTTCAGAAAAACGCAAAGATAACTCTCGTTTCCGCTACCTCGATTATCGAAGGCGGCGCACACGACGTTATGCTTAAGGATAAGACCGCAACTCCCGTCAAATAGATCGCACACGCATATTACGGTCAGACCGAAAAGCCGTTTTTTATGAACGCGATGAAGGTTAAGACAAATTCGGTGTGTTGTAAACGCGATATAAAACCGCAGATTTTCCATCTGCGGTTTGTTTTATGGTAGAAAATTCTTCGAATTTTCATCATATCGGCTTTTCTATGACGATTTTCCTCTTCGGCAGTACACTCGTACAGCCTGTCGAGTTAAATCGCCATTCTGCCTCGAAATCTGCGCGTGCTCACTTCTGTTTAACCGTTAACTTATAAGGGTTTGTTTTTATAGGAACAATTGAATTTTTTGCTATGAAAAAACAGAACCTCTCGACGTACTATGGGGTCCCCGAAAATCCTTGGATTTTTGGGGTTGTATGTACGCCTTCGGGCTTTGTTTTCTCATTCTGCATCCACTCTGCTACGCGCTGCTAACACCCCAAAAACATAAATATTTTCGGGGACTCCTTGGTTCTGCAGATTTGAAATAACGTAAATTACCGAAAATTGTAGGGACAGGCGTCCCCGACTGTCCGTTACGAAACGAATAATAAATTGTAATGATAAAAAATATAACGCGACAAATTGATACGTCATAGATTATATTTGAAAAGAGGTGGCAATAATCCACCTCTTTATTATTAAATTGTTTCTATCCCAACAAAATAAAAACGTTTCTGGCGATGCCGAAAATTAAAAACAGTATTGCGATAATGATCAAAGCCCTCGGATGGACCATATACAAAACGGGCTTTTCGGCGAATTGGAGTCCGAATACATACCGCAAATTCAAAAGAATCGTAAGAATCAGCACGTAAAATATCATAATGAAAACGAACTGATTAAATTCGAAAGCCTCTGCGAAGTTGCCTTTGAAAAAGTTATAAACGCACCGTGTGCCTCCGCAACCGGGGCAGGTTAGCCCAAATACTTTCATTATACATTCGCCCGAGGTTGCCGATACGAAACGTGCAATATACTTTACGAATATTCCGCCGAGCAGGATTACGGCATCAAGAAGAAGCACCCACAACATAGGTTTTTTTAGGATTTTTTTCATAGCATTAACCGTTTTCCGAAAAAAGGCAACTGCCCAAAACAGTTGCCCTTTTATCTTACATCATAAGGTTGGAGATGAAGTAGTAGTTATAACCGTAGTTATAGCCCTGCTCAAATCCGTTCATAAAGCCTTCCAAACCGCCGCTGACGAGGCTGACTATCATAGAAATTACAGACAAGCCGATGGTGATGGCACCAATGATGATACCGACGGTTGCCTGGGTATTCTTCATACCGACCTCTTTTGCTTTCTTGGAAGCGATAATACCCGTTACAAGTGCCGCGATAGCGGTAAGCATAAGTATGGGGTTAGCGCAGCAACAGCAGCAAGAGATGAAGAAAAGTACGGCAGAAACGATACCGAGGATCATAGAAGCGAGACCCAACTTTTTGCCGGGAAGCTCCTGAGGAACTGCCGCATAGTCGGTGGTCTGTTCGGTGTACTCGGTCTGATAGGTGTTTTGCTGAGAAGGTTCGTAGGAATACGAAGCCGATTCGGTTTCCTGAGCGGGTGCGGAATATTCGTTGCCGGAGGTGTAAGTGTAATTCTCCGCAGGCTGAGAATTATCGTTGGTCTGGGAAACTACTTCGGGTTC
>JAZSLN010000028.1:0-3580 GCA_045535385.1 Eubacteriales bacterium | reverse complement strand
CATAGGCATACAGCCCAGCACGAGAACTACCGAAAGGAGAATGCTCAACAATCTTGTTTTCTTCATTGTGTTTACCTCTTTCTTTTTTATTTATGGCATATAGCCATATACTGTTATGTGTATATTGTATCACTATTTTTTCGAAAAATCACCCCCCCTTTTTTCAAAAACAGGGGTGGGAAAGCATATTTTTTTGCAATTTAGTGTGGGAAAAGGGGTGGGGAGAAGGGGCTTGGCAATCAATGTACCGGCAAAACGGCAATTCGGACGGATCTTTTACCGCTTACTGTCAAAAAACGACCGAATAGGCAAAACCTATTGATTTTGTGAAACGGATATTGTACCATAAGCTTGCGAGGAGGAAAACCGATTAAAATCGCAAGATTTTAATCGAGAGCGTTAGCGCCCTACGGGGTCCCCGAAAACATTTATGTTTTTGGGGAGAGAAAACCGATTGAAAACCTTGTGTTTTCAATCGAGAGCGAAGCGAAACAAGGCGTAGCAGAATGACGCAGAATAGAAAAACAAAAAGAGGTGGAAAATCCACCTCTTTTTATACTATAAAATTCCATAAAAATCCGCGACAAGTGCGTGGATTTTTATACCTCCGAGTTTCGCGAGTTCGGACATTTATGCACGAACTCGGCGCGAGCGCACGAAACTCACAAAAATCAATGGGGTCCCCGAAAATGAGCAAAGCGAATTTTTGGGGAGAGAAAACCGATTAAAATCGCAAGATTTTAATCGAGAGCGAAGCGATATTAGCCTTTAACGACCAAAGTCTTAAGTGCAACGTAGTCGAACATATTGATCCTTCTGTCTACGTTTACGTCGGCACGAACAAGCTTATCCTCGCTGAGGGGAGATTTGCCGAGAACGTGCGATTTAAGCGCAACGTAGTCGAACAAATTAACTTTACCGTCGCCGTTAACGTCGCCCTTGAGGAAGGGAGGAGTTTCGGAGAATTCGGGGCCGTTTGCATCATTTCTGCCCGCCCAGTAATAGAGACTGCTGTTGTTTTCAACGTATTCGTTAAGAATATCTTGCATTTCGGCTACTTCAGCATCTGCAGCAAAGTCAACGGAATTGATAACGTCGCCGATTTCGCCGTCCTCAGTATAGCCGTAAGTATTAAAGTCCTCGCTGTATGCCGCGAAGCAGTTGGTGAAGGTCATATTATTGTAATAACCGAATCCGAAGAACATACCTACATAGTCGGTATAATAAGGATCGGTGAGAGTAATAGAGCCCGCTGCGTAGCAGTTTTCGAAATTATCTGCGTCGTAAGTCTCGCCGATAAATCCGCCGAGATAATACGCACCGGCAACGTCAACGGTGGTATAGCAGTTGATAAAATTGTTATAACCGCAGCAGGAGGAATCGCCCACAAAACCGCCGGTAGAGTGTACACCCTGTACGGCACCCTCTGCATAGCAGTCGGTGAAGAGGTTATCCTCGTCGATAACACCTGCAAGACCGCCGATGTTATAAGACTCCGCTCCGGCGTTAATATCAACGAAAGCGTAGCATCTGTCGAAGCTGTTATAGTCTTCAACGTAGCCTGCAATACCGCCGATACCGTTACCGTCGGAAACGTCTATGGTAACGTCAGCATAGCAATCCTCGAAGGAAACGTTGTATTCGGCATCACCGACCAAGCCGCCGACATAAAAACCGTTGCTTGCGGTGATAGAGCCCTCAAAGGAGCAATTTACAAACTTACTGTTGTAGTCATAACCGTAAACCTCACCTACGAGCGCACCGAGACCGTAGTTTACATATCCGTCGAACAAAATATCGCCGGTAACGTGGCAGTTGTTCATAACGATTCTGTTTTCTACGTATCCGGCATAAAGACCGAAGTTGTACATCTCCCCGCCAATTTCGTACTCATCGGCAACAATTTCGAGGTCCACGCTCATATCGAGATCGCTTATATACGCCTCGTAAGCGTCGCCGAGAAGCGGAGCGCAAAGGTTGGTAATCGTATAACCGTTACCGTTTACGTAGAAATATACGCCGGAGGAATCGAAGCTCTTATCCCAAGCGATATCGGTCATATCAATATCGTCGTGGAAAACAATCTCTAAAGGACCTACATATTTACCGTCGTGCATATCGGCATTGAACTGCAGGAGGTCATCGGATGTATAAATATCTACAGTAGAAACGTCCGCATAATCAACACATACTTCCAAATAGGTAGCTTCACCTGTGAGGTTGTCTCCGTACTCATCATCACAGTAGCCCCATTCGATTACGTAATAGGTACCGTCCTCATCTACCGAGAAGTAGTCGATAACGGCGTTGCAGTCGGTTCCTGAATCATTCGTATAAGCGATCGAATCCAAGCTATAGTCGCCTAAGAACTTTTCGGGAACTATTGCGATCGCGCGGTCTAAAGAATCCGATTCCGAGCATTCGACGTGAGCGTATGCGGAATACACCTCACCCGCCTCCAGCTCAACGGCAAACGCCTTGGCGTAGCCGCTCCAATAATAGGTACTAATATATTGATCGGTTTCACCAAGAGTGCCTTCATAAGGGGTACCTACGGTAAGGGTCGCGGTAACGGGCATACCGAGATAGTCTTCCTGGGTAACCTTATCTTCGATAAGAACCGTCAAGGAAGTGCCCTCTCCGAACATACCATTATCGTTTTCATCGTCCAAATATCCCCAGACAGGGATTTTGTAAATGCCCGCCGTTCCTACTTCAAATACAACGGAAACGGTTGCGGTATCCGCATCCGCCCATAGGCAGTTGTACGCAATAGCGTTTTCATAAGCATCCAAAACAATACCGCCGGGATGAACCGCAATCGCGCGGTCGGCATAGGCCGCACCCTCGCCGGAAACGGTGGCGGTGATTTTATATGTGCCGGGCGTCAAATCGGCATAGAAGCCCTGAGCATACCCGCTCCAGCCGATCGTATCAATATAAGGATCGGTTTCGTTTACGGTGCCGGTATAGGCTTTGCCCACGGTGAGCTTCTTGTCGAATTTTATCGCGGGCGCTTCGGTCATAAGAATATCTATCAAGGTCGTTTCGCCGAAAATAGCGACTTCGTTCTCATCGTCGCAGTAGCCCCAAACGATTACGTTATACTTACCCGCTTCGGTTACGGCAAATTTCAACGTGGTTGTAACAAAAGTGTTACCGTCGCCATAATTCTTCGCACACGCGATATAATGATCCGAAACGGATGCCGCGCCGTCGGGAACTACCGCGATAGCGCGGTCAACATAGGTTGCGGTATCGCATTCCGCGTGGGCTTCGATGGTATAAATAACCTCGGGCTCTAATTCAACGGTAAAGCCCTTTGCGTAGCCACCCCAAAAATCGGTCGAAATATAAGGATCGGTTTCGTCGATATTGCCCGTATAGGGGGTATCAACGACAAGGGGAGTAGAAACGTCCAATCCGTCAAGCTCGTCTGCGGATACAGCCAGCATCGGCACACAGCCCAGCACGAGAACTACCGAAAGGAGAATGCTCAACAATCTTGTTTTCTTCATTGTGTTTACCTCTTTCTTTTTTATTTATGGCATATAGCCATATACTGTTATGTGTATATTGT
>JAZSLN010000059.1:0-16896 GCA_045535385.1 Eubacteriales bacterium | reverse complement strand
GAGACTTCCTTATCAGAAGTCTCGCAATCGAGCCGTCTTTTTATATTGTACTTAATTACTCTTCTTTATTTTCGTTTTCGGAAATCTCTTCCGAAACCTCGGGTTCAATAATATCCTCTGTAACTTTTTCTTCTGTGCCGTTTTCCGCATCCGAAGAAACGTCGTTTGTTGCTTTGCTCGAAGGCTTTCTTTTTACAAAGAAGCATACGACCAAAACGATAACAATCATACCGGCAAATGCGCCGATAACAACCGGAATAACCCATTCAATGCTGTGTTCTTCCTTGACAACGGTTTCCTCGGTAGGCCATTGGTCTCTCGGGATGTAGAATTTTTTGTATTCATCCGAACTCTTTGAAAGCTCTGTGTCAAATTTGGCTACGCCCATTTCTTCGCAAAGCGTAGGAGTTTCGGAGAAAAGATTGGTTCCGAGTCCGAGTCTGTCGCCTTCAATGTCGCAACCGATTGCGCCGAGGAATGTGGGGAACATGTCGATGGTACAGAAATCTCTGTTCTTGGTGTTGGCGGTAGACGAAACAGGGTTTATAAAGCAGTTGTAAACTCTTCTGTCGTAACCTGCTTCGAGAACGCGTTTTGCGTATTCGCTGTCCATAGTAAGATGGTCGCCCGAAAGAATTATGGTTGTGTTTTCTGCGAAATCCTGAGATTGGATCCATTCTACAAATTCCGCAACCTGATTGTTCGAACAATTCCATACGTTATCGTATTTCTCGCTGTATTCGCTTCCGCAAAGCTTACATACGTGTCCGCCCCATGCGTGGGTATCAACAGTAAGCATAGAAAACGCAAAAGGCTGATCCTTTTGAGATATCTTGGTCAATTCCTGCTTTGCGTATTCAAAGAGGTAATGATCCTCGAATCCCCACCAACCGTCGTGATATCCCTCGGGGATGATGTCGTGTACTCGAGCTGTGTAAAGGTCGTAAACGTAGTCGGTTCCGTGCTTCTGGTAAAGATTCTTTCTGCCGCCGAACATCGAGTCCGAGCCAACCATAAGTGTTTGGTAATATCCGTTTTCGTGAAGAATGTCCGAAAGAGTAACTACACCGGGAAGGAAATCTTCTTTGCCATAGTCGTTTTGGTTTCCGCTCGGTGTCTTAAGAGGAATACCTGCGGTCTGTGACACTAACGCACCGATAGTCCAAGAACCGCCGGTAAGCACGTTTGCACCGCCGACCGCTTCGTTTTGAGAAAAGTTGGTGTTGTTAAGCGCGAGAAGGTGAAGATCGGAAATAAGATTTTCCGAATGTCCGCCGTCTCTGTCAGGAGTCATAAACGACGTTTCCATTGATTCGAGATAAATGATAATAAGGTTCTGCTTTTCCTCGGGGAATGTTATTTTTGTGTCCGCAGGATCCGCGTAGTTTTCCATATAAACCTGCGTGTCCTGTGATATCGATACAACATATGTTACAAGACTTACGCTGTTAGAAGCGTATACTATCATAATAAACGAAAGTATAAGCGAAACTGCCGCGGAAAAGAACTTTGAAAAAGGATATACGTGGAATTTTTTGATGGTTATCGATTTTTTCGTAAACGGCACAAATAAGAGGATAGTAACAACAATTGTAGTTACGATGGCGGGGACGATTGCATCCCAGATGACATCCTTGATGATACCGGTATCAACACCGCCCATATCCGAAGTCAAGGTGTATATTATCGAATCAAATCCCGTGTCGCCGTATACGCGGTTGTACCATAGTGCGGCGAAAAGACATAACGACGCTACCAGGAACAATACGGTAAGAAATATAATACCGATAACAGCAACTACTTTCTTTATTGTGTTTTTTTGCTCAGGGGATAGTTTCATTGAAATTCTCCTCGTCAATTATTAGCATATCAACGCACAGTATATCATATTTTTCGACAAAATGCTATACTAATTTGAATAAAAATAAAAATATATTATTAGTAATTTTATGTAAAAAAGGTTGCCGCGTTAAAAGCGGCAACCCGTTTGTTTATTTTCTTTTCGCTTTGAGGTATTTCACAAACTCGGAAATGGGAAGAATAAGCGCACCTAAAATAAGAGCCAGCAAATATTCCCAAACGTTTATCGGCATAAACGAGAATGCGCTTCTGAGGAAGGGAACGAATATAACGAGTGCCGTCAAAATAAACGAAGCCGCCATAGTACCCCATAAAAGCTTGTTGTGTGTAGTAAGCTTGAAGACGCTCTTCTCGCGCGAACGCATGTTGAAGGAGTGTACGATCTCAGCCATGGACATCGTTACGAACGCCATGGTCGTGCCGAATCCGTCTTCGAATGCATTACCGATCACGAAGGAAAGAAGGGTAAGAGCCGAAATGCTTGCGCCCTGCCATAGAACATCAAAACCGAGTCCGCCCGAGAAGATACCTTCCTTACTGTCGCGAGGGGGAAGTGTCATAACGTCGCCCTCTGCGTGCTCCATACCGAGACCGAGCGCGGGAAGACTGTCGGTAATAAGGTTGATCCAAAGAATGTGTATCGGCTTGAATACAGTAAGACCGAAAAGACTTGCGATAAATACGCTTAAAACCTCGCTGAGGTTAGAGGAAAGAAGGAACTGAATAGTCTTTCTTACGTTAGAATAGATCCTTCTGCCTTCCTCGACAGCGTTGACGATGGTGGCAAAATTGTCGTCGCCGAGGATCATATCCGCGACACCCTTTGTAACGTCGGTGCCGGTGATACCCATACCGATACCTATGTCGGCGCTCTTGATCGAGGGAGCGTCGTTTACGCCGTCGCCCGTCATTGCGGTAATATATCCCAATTGCTTCCAGCCGTTAACGATACGAACCTTGTGTTCGGGCTGAACACGCGCGTATACCGAGTAATTGCGTATTTCGGTGAGGAAATCCTCGTCGGAAATTTTGTCAAGATCCGCGCCGGTTATTGCTTGCGAGGAATCGGAGATTATACCTAACTCCTTGCCTATCGCAATCGCGGTATCAATATGGTCTCCGGTGATCATAACGGGTCGTATGCCCGCCTGGCGGCATTTATCAACCGCCGCGAGAACCTCGGGACGGATAGGGTCGATCATACCGCTTAAACCGATGAATATAAGATCGTTTTCAATATCCTCGGGGCGTTCAAATATAGGCTTTTCTTCGTATATCTTAAACGCACCCGCAAGAACACGCAACGCTTTGTCGGCCATGGCCTTGTTGTGTGCCAAAAACGCTTCGCGCGCTCTGCTGTCCATATCGCGGATTTTTCCGTCAACAGGGGAGATGTATTTTGTACATCTTGAAAGAATAACGTCGGGAGCACCCTTCGTGTACTGTATAACCTTACTGCCGCCGGCGGCGTGAAGGGTGGACATCATCTTTCTTCCGGAATCAAACGGTGCTTCGCCGACTCTCGGCTGTTCGCTTAAAAGAACGCGTCTGTCGGCACCGTTCTCTAACGCAAATTGTTGTAAAGCCGCTTCGGTCGGTTCGCCCGTAACGTTTCCGTCCGCATCTACTTCCGCGTCGCTGCAAAGCGCGTTACAATAGCATAAAAGCTCAAGATTGCTTGCGAGATGCTCAACAACTGTCATCTTGTTTTGAGTGAGTGTGCCGGTTTTGTCGCTGCAGATGATCTGCGTGCATCCCAAAGTTTCGACCGCAGTGAGCTTTCGTATGATGGCGTTTTGAGTTGCCATTTTCGAAACACCCATTGAAAGAACGATGGTAACAACCGCACTCAAGCCTTCGGGTATTGCAGCAACAGCAAGCGAAACGGCGATCATAAAGGTGTCGAGAACCATACTTCCGCTGATGCTGTCGGCACGGATAAGGTTGACCGCAAATACAAAAATACATATTGCGATAACTGCAAAAGTAAGAATTTTACTCAACTGCGCGAGCTTTATCTGAAGAGGAGTTTTTTCTTCACTCGCGTCGGTAATCGCCTTGGCGATTTTACCCATTTCGGTGTCCATACCCGTTGCAACAACAACCGCTTTACCGCGTCCGTAAACGATGGTAGTGCCGGTGTATACCATATTGCATCTGTCACCGAGAGGGACGTTTCCGCTCTCGGAAACAATAACGTCTGCACTCTTGTCGCTGGGGACCGATTCGCCGGTAAGCGCCGATTCCTCGGCTTTGAGCGATGCGGCTTCAAAAAGCCTTGCGTCTGCGGGTACGGCATCTCCCGCTTCAAGCAGTATTATATCGCCCACTACAAGCTCTTCACTTGTGATAATGCGTAATTCGCCGTCGCGAAGCACCTTGCATTTCGCTTTGGTCATTTCTTTGAGCGCGTCAATGGCTTTTTCAGCTTTGTTTTCCTGAAAAACACCTAAAAATGCGTTAAGTACGACCACGATAAGAATAATAAATACATCTGCGATACCATCGCCGCCATTCGCAAGTGCAGTAATAAAGCTGATAAGCGCCGCAACAAGCAGAACGATAATCATCGGGTCCGCGAGCTGTAAAAGGAATTTTTTCCAAAGCGGTACTTTGGGCGGCTCGGCTAACTTATTGGGTCCGTGCCGTTCAAGTCTTTCCGAGGCGTCTTTCGAGGAAAGACCGTGCTCGTTGGTTCGAAACTCGTCGAATACCTTTTCGATTTGTTCGAGATAGTGTTTCATTTCTAACCCCTTCGTATAAAATATTGTGCCAAAAAGATAAAAAGACTCTCATGGCATTGCCATAAAAGTCTTGCAATTAAACGTCCGTACGGGTGGAAAACACCGTGCTGTCGATACGGGCATACGCGTCCTGCGCGTTGCTACTCCCTTTTATGTGCCATATTCTACCATAAAGATTATTCCGTGTCAAGAATTTTATTGTTAATTTATTGACAAAATCTCCCCTTTATAATATAATGAATCATTATTCAAAATGTTATTCGGAGGATTTTTATGGATAACAATCTTCTTGCCGATATTCTCTATCCTGCGGTGAAAACTCTTCCCGAGGATATCGAGGCTCGATACCCCAAGCGTGATCTACCCGAAGGGGCTAAGGTAACCCGACTTGCGCCCAGCCCTACCGGTTTTCTTCATATAGGCAATCTTTACGGTGCGCTTACCGACGAACGTCTTGCCCATACTTCCGGCGGTGTTTTCTATCTCCGTATAGAGGATACCGATGCAAAACGTACCGTACCCAACGGAATCGCTATTATTATCGAAACTCTCGCTAAACTCGGCGTTGAGTTTGATGAGGGTGCTGTTATCGACGGCGATAAGGGCGATTACGGCCCCTACCGCCAAAGCGACCGTGCCGAGATCTACCAAACTTATGCAAAGCAACTTATAAGAGAAGGGAAGGCATATCCCTGCTTCTGTACCGAAGAAGAGCTTTCTGCTATCCGCGAACGTCAGGAAGCTGAAAAGCTCACCCCCGGCTATTACGGTGAGTTTGCGATCTGGCGTGATGCTCCCTATGAAAAAATCCAAGAAAAACTCGATGAAGGTATGCCTTTCGTGCTTAGATTCCGTTCGGAAGGCAATATTAATAATAAGCATAAATTCCGCGATGAAATAAAGGGCGAAATAGACGTTACCGAAAACGATATCGACCACGTTATTCTTAAAAGCGACGGAATACCTACCTACCACTTTGCTCACGCTGTCGATGACCATTTGATGGGCACAACCCACGTTGTCCGCGATGAAAGCTGGCTCTCGACGCTTCCTTTCCATATCCAGCTCTTCAAGGCACTCGGCTTCAAAATGCCTAAATATTGCCATACCGCTCAGGCGCTAAAGCTTGACAACGGTAATAAACGCAAGATTTCCAAACGCAAAGACCCCGAATTTGGTCTTGCTTACTACCATGCTCAGGGTTATCCCGTTGCTGCTGTTCGTGAGTATCTCTTGACGATGCTTAATTCGAATTTCGAAGAATGGCGTTTGGCAAATCCTGATGCCCCGCTTGAAGACTTTAAGTTTACCACCAAAAAAATGAGCGTTTCCGGTTTCCTTTTCGATTTGGATAAGCTTAACGA
This sequence comes from Eubacteriales bacterium, assembly GCA_045535385.1. GTDB lineage: Bacteria > Bacillota > Clostridia > Oscillospirales > CAG-382 > Coliplasma. The sequence continues at coordinate 10,928 of JAZSLN010000059.1, read as the reverse complement.
TATTTCCAAGAACGTTGTTTCCCGCCTTACTGCTGAAGAAGTTTACGGTTATACGTTGGCTTGGGCTAAGGAAAACGATGCCGAATTTGCCTCCATCCTCGAATCCGATAAGGATTATGCGGTTCGCATCCTCTCTATCGGAAGAGGCGGTAAAAAGCCCCGTAAGGATATCGCTCTTTGGAGTGAAGTTAAGAACTATATGTCGTTCTTCTATGATGAACTTTTCGAGCGTTCCGACAGTATTCCCGAAACCTTCGACCGTAACGATGTTTTGTCCGTTTTGTCTGATTTTAAGGACAGCTACGACGAAACCGTCGATCAAAGCGAATGGTTCAATAATATTAAAAAGATTGCTGAAAATAACGGCTTCTGCCCCGATATGAAGCAATATAAGGCAAACCCCGAAAACTTCAAAGGCTCGGTTGCCGACGTTAGTATGTTCCTCCGCGTTGCCGTAACGGGACGTATGAACTCTCCGGATCTTTACGAAGTAATGCAAATCCTCGGCAAGGATAGAGTGCTTGCCCGTGTTGGTATTTTCGGATAACTTTGCAAAAAGGAGTAAATAATGGAATCAACTAATTTCATTCATGAAATAATAGAAGAAGACCTCTCTAAAAACCCCGGTCTGAAGGTCCATACCCGCTTTCCGCCCGAACCTAACGGTTATCTTCATATCGGCCACTGTAAGGCTATGGTTATAGACTTTTCGACTGCTGTTAAATACGGCGGCTTGTGTAACCTCCGCATGGATGACACAAACCCCGCAAAAGAGGATACCGAATTCGTTGATGCTATAAAAGAAGATATCCATTGGCTCGGCTTCGATTGGGATGATAGATTTTTCTACGGCTCTGATTATTTCGAGGAGACCTATAAGCTCGCCGAACAGCTTATTTTGAACGGAGATGCTTATGTCTGCGAGCTTTCTCCCGATGAATTCAGCGCCTACCGCGGCGACCTTCAAAAGCCCGCCGTTTCTCCTTATCGCGACCGTCCTGTCGATGAAAGCCTTGACCTCTTCCGCCGTATGCGTGCGGGCGAGTTCCCCGAAGGTAAATATACCCTTCGCGCAAAGATCGATTTGGCGTCGGGTAACTTCAATATGCGCGACCCCGTGCTTTACCGTATTCGCTTTATCGACCACCATCGTCAGGGAACAAAATGGTGTATTTTCCCGATGTACGATTTCGCACATCCTATCCAGGATGCTCTCGAAGGTATAACCCATTCTCTTTGCTCGCTCGAATATGAGGACCACCGTCCTCTTTATAACTGGGTCATCGAGCATTGTGATGTGCCTTCCAAACCTCGTCAGATCGAGTTCGCAAGACTTAATATAACGAATACCGTTATGAGTAAGCGTTTCCTCCGTTCGCTTGTCGAAAATAACCTTGTCGACGGTTGGGACGACCCTCGTATGCCTACACTCTGCGGCCTCAGAAGACGAGGCTATCCTGCCGCGGCGATACTTGATTTTATCGACCGTGTCGGTGTTGCTAAGAATAACAGCCTTGTTGATATCGCTCTTCTTGAGCATTGTGTGCGTGAGAATTTGAATAAAACCGCGCTTCGACGTGTTGCCGTGTTCGATCCCGTTAAGGTTACCGTAACCAATTATCCTGAGGATAAGGTTGAATATTTCGAGCTTCCCAATAACCCTAACGAACCCGAAGCAGGAACACGTAAACTTCCGTTTACTCGTGAGCTTTATGTCGAACGAGAGGATGTTGCGCTTGATCCTCCTCCTAAGTTCTTCCGTATGAAGAAAGACGGGGAAGTCCGTCTTATGGGCGGCTATATCGTTCGTGTTAACGATATTCTTACCGATTCCGAGGGTAATGTTACCGAGGTTCTCTGTACCGCCGATCTCGAAACCGGCAACGGTATGCCTGCCGACGGAAGAAAGATAAAGGGTACTATCCATTGGCTTTCCGCTTCCGATTGTGCCGAAACCGATGTCGTTATGTATAACCGTCTCTTCACCGAGGCTGATATGAACGCTGTAGAATCTTCTAAATACGGTGATTATCTCAACCCCGATTCTAAGGTTTTGGTTAAGGGGGTAAAGATCGAAAAAGCTCTTCTCGATTCCGCTCCCGGTGATAAATTCCAATTTGTCCGTAAGGGCTATTTCTGCCGCGACACTAAGGATACGTCGGTATTTAATAATGTTGTCGAGCTTAAAGACAGTAAGAAGTTTTAACTCGTTTTAACGGAACATATTATTAACTTTCAAAGGAGACTATTATGAAAAAAGTCATTCTCGTTTTCTTATCCGTAATGCTTTGCGTTCTCGTTTGCGCTTGCGATGATAACGGCAACCAAAGCAGTGCTCCCGATAGCCAAGTTTCCGAAAATAACGAATCAAATCTTTCGAGTAACTCCGAAAACGAATCCTCTGTCGCTTCGGATGTCGAATCTTCGGTTGAAGCAACCGAATCCTCGATTGATGAGGTTGAATCTTCTGTTGATGAAAGCAAAATTGTTGATGATTCTTCTGTTGCAGTACCTCAAGAAGTGGAATTTACCGCCGAATTTGTAACCGACGATATGGCTTTCGACGCCGATTCCGTTCACTTCTATAACGACCCCAGTGAATATGCAGGAGACGTTGTTTTCACAACTAACGCGAAGGTAACCAATGTCAGAGTTTTGGAAATCAACCTCGTCGATATGATTGCCGGCGTTCACGAATATGAAGTAACCGAGGTTTTGTATACGCTAAAAACTTTAGAACCCGGTGAATTTCTCGTTGCGGGAATTGTGATGGGTGAACTTATCCCGATAAGAGGTATTTCCTTTGATACCTCCGACGGTAAGACCCATTATTATTCGCTAATCGATAGTCCTATGGACGGTAGCTTGGTTTTCTCTAAACAGGAAAAGGTTATCGAGGGCAAATAATCGACTGACGAAAAATAGCTTTTAAGGCGACTTTTATAAGGATTATTCCGAACACAAAAAATAACCTCGGCAATTTATATGCCGAGGTTATTTTTGTTGACTGTTTTGCGTAGCCCAATATAGCAATATACAAAAATTACCAATTATATATTTGCTTTTTTTGCACAAAATATCATCGAGGAAAAAACCTCGATGCAATAAAAGATTGCAAAATCAAAAAGGAGATATTAAAATGGCTAGAAACAAGATTTCGGTTCCCGAAGCTAAGGCTGCTCTTGATAAGTTCAAGATGGAAGCCGCAAGCGAAGTCGGCGTAAACCTTAAGGACGGCTACAACGGTGGTCTCACCTCTAAGCAGGCCGGTTCCGTTGGCGGTCAGATGGTCAAGAAGATGATCGAGAACGCCGGAAAGAACATGAAATAAGTTTTTTCGGTAGAACTAAAGGAAGGACTTCCTATCGGGAGTCCTTCCTTTGGCTTTTTGTTATTCGGGATCGGTTTTATCTTCAGACGATTTATCGGCACGCTTTGAGGTACGCCATTCGGAAATACGTTCCTTTAGCTTTTTGCGGCGAGGGCGTTCGGGATTCGAAATAAGCGTTCCCGATTCTATATCATAAGAATGGATATTCATATAATCATCGCTTGCCGTGGGAAGATTTTTTTTGGCAAGACTGCGTTCAACGGCAATTTTGATGCAGTAGAACAAAACGGCGAAGAGCGGAACCGAGAAGATCATACCGGCAACACCGAAGAATCCGCCGCATACAAGAAGAGCGACAGTTATCCAGAATTTCGAAAGACCTGTCTTGTCCTCCATAACAAGAGGTTCGATAACATTGCCCTCTATCTGCTGAAGCACGACAAGGAAAACAATGTAAATCACACCCTGTCGCAGATCAGTAAGGAGGATAATAATAGCGGTCGGAATTCCGCCGATAAACGGCCCGAAATAAGGAATAACGTTCGTAACAGCAACTATTCCGGCAGACAACAGCGCGTACGGAATGCCCATTATTGACATAAAAATAAACGTTATTATGCCGACGAGAGTAGAAGTCAAAATCTTGCCCGACAGATATTTTCCGAACATTTCGTTGCCGTAACGAGCTACGTCGAGAATATCATTGGCGCGGGACGGAGATAAAATAGCGAAAAGAATCTTTTTTGCGTGAGCGGCAAGACGGTTCTTTTCAATAAGAGAATAAATACATATAATAATCGAAATGAAGAAATCGATCATCACCGATACAACAGAAATAAGACTTGTGAACACGCTCGTAACGGCTGAACTGAATTCATCACCTATCCAGGACGTAAGCGCATTTATAGCGGTATCAAGATATTTGCCGAGGTTTTGCATCAGTGCGCCCTCGGGATGAAAATGTGTTCGGAACCATTCAGATGCCTTTTCAAAAAGCGCGGGAGTTTTTTCGGCAAGCTTCATGAGGCTTTGCAGAAACTCGGGGATTATAAGAAAAAGCAACAAAACGACAGCAAGCACTAAGCACGCCATGGAAACAACGATACCGAAGGTGCGTGAAAAGCCGGCTTTGGTCTTCTCGGAAGCGCGTTTCGGAAGAATCTTCAAAGCGACTCTTTCAAAGAAGACTTCGATAGGGTTGATTATGTAGGCGAGCATAACGCCGACAAGTACGGGCGAAAGAATATCGAAAACGCTGTTAAGCGTATTCTTGATTGGGTTTATTTGCGAGAAAAAAAGTATAACCGATACACTGACTGCAAAAAAGACGAGAGTTCGCTTAAGCGCTATTCCCGAATTTCCGTCATTTCGATTTTCCATAGTTTCAAAACTCCTTCCGACAGAGTACACTCGGAGTATATCACAATTATTTACATTTGTAAATACTTTAGCACTCTTGAATTTGTAACACTTTTGTTATATAATATGAGAGAGGTGAAATTCGAAATGGTTACAAAAAACATTAAAAATCATTTTATACATACATTAAAAAAGGCAATTTGCGCTTTTTCTGCGATGGCTTGCTGTATGGCACCGATCCAATCTGTAGGAGCCGCAACTGCGGTAGCAGGCAGGACCGAAGAAAATATGAGTCTTGTATATGCTTACAGTGATTATAGTGTCTCTTTAAGAAATGCATCGTATCTTTCGGGCGCGGCCGACGACGGAAAACGGCTTACCGATACGAAATATACCTCGGTAGAGGTTGAAGACGGGAAAGCTGATTACAGCGGTTGGACGGTTATAAAAAGCTACAACGGCACCGCGGATTTCAGAGCTACAATTAATATCGATTTGGGCTTTACCGCCAAGGATATTTCGCTGTTTTTCCTGAGAGCGTACAAAAACGTCGAAGTCGGAGCGGATATGCCTACGTCTATCAAGTTCTACGTGTCAAAAGACGGAAGCAATTACAGTCAAGTCGGAAAAGCTACTACCACGACCGATATAAGCGGTGATGCTGCAGCGGCGGTTTATCGTCTTAACACCGACACGGGATACACCGCGCGATATATACGAGCGGTTATAGACTGCACCGGCGGAACGTACCTTGTGCTTAACGAGGTCGGTGCGGCGGCAAAGGGTAGGATATTCCGTTCGAATTCCAACAATCCCGAATCGTTTACCGACAAGCAGGGTGTGATTTACAGCATCAAGAACGGCGTTGCCGAGGTTGTCGGCGCAACGACGGTCATCAGCGGAAGAAAAGGACAGATCGTACCCTCTGAGGCAAGCTTTGACACAGACGGTCTTGTATATACACTCGGCGCGGGAAGCAGTAACCCGGTTAAGGTTACTTCGGATTTCATCTCTTCGGATAAAATTAATTATTCGGGAATACCGAACAACATAAAATACATAGTTATCCATAACACCGGAACGACCGAAGAAAGCACCAACGCAAGCAGATACAATTACCGTATGCACAATATGAGCGAAGAAAAAAGCTGGCATTATACGGTAGACAGCGAGGAGATTTATCATTCGCTGACCGATTCGATTGTAGGCTGGCATTCGGGTTCGACACACAATTACGAAAGTCTGGGAATTGAAATTTGCACCAACGGTGCGCCGACCAGATCATCGGGTGCATTTGTTTTTTCGGGTACGGCATACGACGAATGGGTAAAAAATACGTTCCGACCCGCATTGAAAAACGCCGCAATGCTTACTGCCGAATTGCTTACGAGGTACGGCCTCGGAACAGACGCAGTCATACAGCATTATGACGTAACCGAAAAAAACTGTCCTTTGTGGCTCAGATATAAGGACGGGAAGTATGTAAATGACGGCACCCTGTGGGTCGAGTTTATGGGATACGTTGAACAGTATTATTATCTTTTGAACGGTTCATCCCCGCTTCCTTCGGTCATACCGTCGAATAACATCGTTTTACCTGACTATGTGTCGGTCGGAGGCGAATTTTATCCGCTTGCAAAAATCGGTTCAAACGCTTTTGTCGGAAAAGGAAGCTCGTTAAAAAGCATATATATTTCGAAAAATATCAGCGAGATAGACGATTCTGCTTTTGGAGGATGCGACCAAGCTACCTTCAGTGTTTCGGCACAAAATCCCGACTTTGTTATTTCAAGCGGAAAGCTGTATACTTCATCCGGAAAAATGATATTTGATCCTAATCGTCCCTACGGAGATACACCGAAAACCGACACCGACCTTGATATTAGGGAAAGCAACGGAAGGTATTATCTTTTCTGCGACAGCGACGAATACACTCTGGCACAGATCGCCGGAAAATACGGTGCGTCCGAATACAGCGCGACGAGTTTTTCGAAGAACATATTATCAGCCAACTCGAAAGTTGGTACAGGCACTCTTGTTAACCTTGACGGTTCCTGCATATTTGTTGTTCTGAAGGGCGATATCAACGGAGACGGTGCTATAAACGTATTTGATTGTTATATGTTCAAGAGCATTTACTTTCATTTGTATACTCCGAGCGAAGCACAATCCTTCTCTGCTTCTGTAACGGGACGCGATGAGCCATCTTCATTCGATTATGTAATGCTCAAAGCGCACGCACTCGGAACGTATGACATTTACGGATAAGCACATAAAACAAAAGGAACGTCTTAGCGAGACTTCCGTTTTGGGAGTCTCGAAGTTATATTTGAATTAGATAACAAGACGGCAATAAGAAACAAGAACACTTATGTTTAGTGGGTGGAGTATGAAAATCGTTCATAGACAGATTGATTTTGTGAAGGATAAAGAATATGTATTGGAACGGCACTGTAGGATTAATTATGAATGTGATTGTCCTTGGGCACGTGAAATTTCATATGACGATTATAGAAATGATTGGTTTTCGTTGAAGAATCAAGTTGATGGATTTTATAGGTATTTGGAACATACAGCAAAGGATAGCCGCACGATTGCAGAAATCATCGAAGATGAAAGCGGATGTGTGATCGGATATATGTGGGTTACATTTTGTTTTGATGAAGAAAGCGGTTTTGCTTTTGCTGATATTCAGGATATTTATGTCGAGGAGAATTATCGCGAGAGCGGATTAGCTGCAAAACTCATAAGTTATGCAGAAGATAAGGCTAGACGAAGCGGCGCAAAGGTTATTCGTTCCGGCACAGGATGTGAAAACTTTAAGGCTATTAGACTGCACGAGAAACTTGGATATTATCCATATAGATATGAGTTTGAAAAAGTATTATAAATGTTTTCATGAGTAGAAAACACCGACAGATTTTGAAAATCCGTCGGTGTTTTTATCTTTATTGAGCGTTCGCTGTTAGGGGTCTTTTGTTTATTCGTCGCCTGCTTTGAAGTTGAATATCGGCTTGATAACTCCGATGATTTCTGCGGTGGGGGTGATGTTGTTTACTATATCATCAATGTTTTTGTATGCCATGGGACATTCATCTATTGTACCTCTGCTGACCGATGTGGAGTATATACCCTCCATCTGCTTTTTGTATTCGCTCAGCGTGAAGGTCGCTTTCGCCGTTCCGCGGCTGACAAGACGGCCGGCTCCGTGTGGTGCGGAAAAATTCCAATCCTCGTTGCCCTTGCCGATACAAATAAGACTTCCGTCGCGCATATTGATGGGGATGAGGAGCTTCTCGCCCTCGCGAGCCGACACCGCACCCTTGCGCAATATCATACTGTCAACGTCGATGTAATTGTGCACAGTCGTAAATTGCTCGGCGATGTGCAATCCTAATCCTTTGACTATGGTGTCGATCATAGCTTTGCGATTGTATTTCGCAAATTCCTGCGCGATTGCCATGTCGTGAATATATGCATCCATCAAATGTCCCTCGACGTATGCAAGCTCGCTCGGGATGTGGTCCTTGGTCGCGTTCATCGAATCGAGCGTTTTCTGTATCTTGCTCTCTCGTCCCTCGCTCTTAAGCTTGGCGATGATCGCACTTATTTCGTCTTTGCGCGAGCCGAGAGCCTTTTCGCCTGCTCTTTGGTAATGCTTGCATATCTCTAAGCCTAAATGGCGGCTTCCCGAATGAACGACGATGTAAATGTTACCCTCGTCATCCTTGTCCGCTTCAATAAAATGGTTGCCTCCGCCAAGCGTTCCGATACTTTTTCTCGCCTTGCTTATGTCGACGTTTTTTGCACAGATGAGGTCGTCAAGAGGAACCTCCTTAGCGTATCGGTGCTCTTTGGTGCGTATGGCAAAACCCGACGGTATCTCGCTGCGGATAAGCTTGTCGAGTGCTTGAGGTTCAATGAAGTTTTCTTTTATTTTTATTGTTTCCATACCGCAACCAATGTCCACACCGACCAAATTCGGACAAACCTTGTCGGTGATAGTCATCGTGGTGCCGATGGTGCATCCTGCCCCCGCGTGTATATCGGGCATCATTCTTATTCTGCTGCCCTTGCTGTACGGCTGGTTCAACAGCCCGATCACCTGCGAGATGGATTCGGAGTCGACGACATCGGTGAAAACCTTCGCCTCTCCGTATTTGCCTTTAAGTTCTATCATAATGCTTGTGTCTAAATATACTTCTTAATAATGTCTTCGAACTCATTTCTTCTTGCTTCCATATCCGAAACAAGCTTCATCTGGGTTCTCGTTCTGTCGAGATTCTGACCCGCGTAATGAGTTCTGAAATAAGTGTCTCCTTCGAGATAGTCTGTGAGGAATCTCATACCGCATTCAAGAGTCATCATAATCGCACCGTCGTGAAGAAGCTTGATTTCTTCGTCGGTGATGCTGTCTTTCATTTCGGAAAGAAAACCGCTTACGTATTCCTCGTAAAGCGCGGGAACACAGTATACGTTGTCGAGGTTCTTTTCGTCTTCCGCCGCGCTGGAGGCACCGAAACGGATGCTGTCTCCGAAGTCGTAAAGCATACTGCCGGGCATGATTGTATCAAGGTCGATAACGCAGATGCCTTTTCCGCTTTCATCGTCGATCATAACGTTGTTTAATTTGGTATCGTTGTGAGTAACTCGAACGGGAAGTCTTCCGTCGGAAAGTCTGTCGGTGATGGTGCGGCAGTAATCCTTGCGCTCAAGATAAAATTCGATTTCGGGACCGCATTCCTGCACTCTTCTCGCTTTGTCTTCCTCGATTGCTTTGACGAGATTATCGAATCGAACCGGTGTGTTGTGGAAATCCTTTATGGTTTCCGAAAGCTTTGTTGCGTCAAAATCCGCAAGAGTGTTCTGGAAACGTCCGAAAGCCTTCGCCGACTCTCCGAACATACCTTCCTTTTCTGCCTTGTTGTAGCAGGTGGCTTCGGTTATGTAAAGATACATTCTGTAAAAACCGTTTTCGTTTTCGTGATAATACTTTCCGTCTCGCGTTTTTAACAGCGTAAGAGTTTCTCTGTCGGGGTCTCCGTTTGCTTCGGTGATCTTCTTTCTTAAAAATTCGGTAACCGAGGCAATGTTGTTCATCAATCCGATAGGATCCTTGAATATGTTGGTGTTGATGCGTTGGAGAATATAGTTTGTGCCGTTTATCTTTACTCGGTCGGTAACGTTAATATGACCGTTAGGGATGTTTTCGATTTCTTCTATGCTGTCAAATTCAAGAAAAGCCGCACATGCTTTTTTGATATCGTTTGCTTTTTTCATAATTCCTCTTACTATTGCCATAAATCCCCCGGATATGTTCCGTTTTCAATAGAAGCTTTGATGTGGTTAACAACCGTCTCACGATCTTCCTTATATGTTACTCCGTACCATTTTGCGTTGGTGCGTAAAACCTTCGCACTCTTTCCGCTCTTGCTGAGATATTTCTTGACAGCGGTAGGGAGGTAATATTCCTTCTTCATTTCATCGCCGCCTTCGTTGAGGAATTCTACGAAGCTTTCTTCTGCGTACCCGAAAAACTCCTCGGGTAATCCCCAGCAATTCATCGAAACGATGGTGTCTTCGGATATTTCGTTCCACTTGTCGTTTTCGAAATATGCGGTGTTGCCGTTTTCAAGACGCATGATCTTTGTTCTCTCGGTAATGTCGGAAAGATCGTCATGCTCGTCGACAGTGCACTCGCCGCGCGATACGGTTCCGTTTTCGGTAAGGGTGTTTTTGAGCACAAAACCTGCCATGCACGCGCTTCCGTTGTGTTCTTTGAGATACTTGGCTAAAAGTTCGAAGCTTTCGCGTCCGTAAAAGTCGTCAGCGTTGACCGCGGCAAAAGGCCCTTTGATTTCGTTACGGGCAGCTAACACTGCGTGTGCAGTACCCCATTGCTTGCTTCTTCCTTCGGGCACCGAATAACCTTCGGGAAGGTCGTCGAGCTTTTGGAAGCAGTAAGCGGTTTCGATCTTCGAACCGATTCTGTTTCCGACAGTCTCTTTGAAGATTTCGAGATTTTCTTCCTTTATTACAAATACAACTTTCTCGAATCCTGCCTTCATAGCATCGTAGGCTGTGTAGTCGAGTATGAATTCTCCGTTGGGACCGATGGGATCTAATTGCTTTAATCCGCCGTATCTGCTGCCCATTCCTGCAGCCATAACCAATAAAGTCATTCGTTTTACCCTCGTCTTCCTTTTATATGATATAAGAATTTATATGAATTGTACAC
>JAZSLN010000056.1:0-17172 GCA_045535385.1 Eubacteriales bacterium | reverse complement strand
TCTAGACATTTATAGAAATATTTATTTAATTGATGTATTGGAACTATGATGCTTATTAAGGTATTCATTATTGAACTCCTATTTCGAATATAAATTTGTTACATATCTTACAATAATTAGCAGTTATTGTATGATTATTGCGGATATAAGAGTTTGCAAATTTATCGCGGAATGAAAAAACGTATAACAGCCAACTATACATAATACAAAAGCACCTGTCGGTTATTAAATCACCGATAGGTGCTCTTTTATTATGACTTTAAATATTAAATCATTTTAAGCGCTTTTGCCTTAAAAAGCATGCATATCAAATTCTAAATCTATTTCAAAATTCATTGTGCTTTTATATAGTTACTAGGATTTTGAATATTGCAACATGAATTTTAGTATCACCCCCAAAAATACTTATAGTGCTTATGAATCAAACCCGACCATAATGCTTGGATTATTTTTTAAAAAACACACTCCAAGTGTATGAAATTAAAATTCTGCTCGTATTTACCTTATGTGAAGATATCCCTTTTGTCGGACATTGAAAACTTAATAATGTACTCCGATACGTTCCACATAGGATAGCGGCTATCCGTCTGTCCGGCTAACAGAACATGAGCACTCATATACGGGCGGCTCCCGTATAACGCGATAACACTATGTGGGTATAATGGTACTTCTGTAATCGCAGCCCGGTCACAATGAAGGCGGGGAGATGAAATTTCTATGGTTCTGTTCGCTGCAGACATCGGAGGACATTAAACAATTTATATAGAAAGGATAAATAAAGTCATGAAAAATCAAAAGGAAACTGTTGAGAAGACAAAGCAATGTGCTAAAAAGTTCGTCCGCTATAAAGAAGGTTCAGAAAAATACAGTCTTGGACTAACCAAATTTCAAGCCTTAGCAAAAGAAGCCAAAGCCGTCTACAAAATTGACGGAATAGCTCTGGTCAATTGTGAGATCTTTGAGAAATTTTTAGAAACTTTCCGCGAATCTTAAAAACATCAAATCAAAAATATAATAGGAACAAAAGGCACACTAAATATTGACTTTCTGTCTTACAAGAAGTATAATGAATGCGTATTTATAGGTAGCATATGGCACGAGTTGGACGTTTGTGGAAATACTTTGATGAAAAATCTATCCATAAAGTATTACGCACGGATCTACCCGATTAAATATGTTATCAATAAAGACCATTTGTCAATGACGGAAGTTCTTTCCAACGGTTAGTAGGATTTCCTAGAAACCAGGAAGTGCTGTGTTCCCTTTTTCAATATTATTGAAGGAGGTAATCAGTATGGCAAAGGCAAGAAAAGATGAGCGTGGAAGAGCGCTCAGAAAAGGAGAAGTACAAAGAGCTTCAGACAAACGATATATGTATACATACACTGATCCTTTGGGTCGTCGTAAGTTTATATATGCGAATGATCTGACCACGCTTCGAGAAAAAGAAAAGCAACTGATGAAGGATCAGTTGGATGGCTTGGATATTTACGTTGCGGGAAAAGCCACTGTTAACGACACATTCGATCGGTACATGTCCACCAAATGCAAGTTAAGAGATACTACTCGCAGCAATTATATCTACATCTATAATCGCTTTGTTAGACATACATTTGGCAGAAAGAAAATTGCTACAGTTAAATATTCGGATGTGCTTCAGTTTTATTTACACCTAATCAATGATGACGACTTGTCATTAGGCACATTAGATTCTGTTCACACTTTGTTACACCCAACATTTCAATTGGCAGTTAGAGACGAAATCATTAGGAAAAATCCTTCTGACGGCGTAATGAAAGAGGTTAACAAAGAATCTGACAAAACAAGAGGAGTGCGTCATGCTCTCTCTTTGGCAGAGCAACGTTCTTTTATGGATTATATTGCAAATCACCCGGTGTATTATCATTGGTGGCCGTTATTTGCAGTATTGTTAGGTACCGGTGGCCGAATTGGAGAAGTTTTAGGATTAACTTGGAACGACCTTGATTTTGATAATCGCCAGATAAGTATCAATCACAGTGTTGTATATTATCCAGTAGGAAATGATAGAAAATCCACGCTGAAAATTTCAAAACCCAAAACCGACGCAGGTATCCGAATGATTCCAATGCTTGATGTTGTATATGATGCTTTTCAAATAATGCGCGAAGAACAAGAAGAAAACGGTACATACGATACGGAACTCGATGGTATGAAAGACTTCATATTTATTAATCGTTATGGCTCGTTGCAAAACCCGCAATCTGTTAATCGGACTATCAAGCGCATTATTTCCAGCCATAATTCAGAAGAAGCTATTAAAGCAAAACGCGAGAGACGCGAACCTATTATTCTTCCGGATTTCTCCTGCCATCATCTCAGACACACTTTTTGTACTAGACTCTGCGAAAACGAAACCAATTTAAAAGTGATCCAAGATATCATGGGGCATCGCAACATTGAGACAACCATGGACATCTATGCGGAAGCTACGGATCAAAAAAAGCAAGAATCATTTAACAACTTATCTAAGTTGAACATTTTTTGAGAAGGGTTCTTGATGTTATTTTCTGACAACAAATCATCTGCTGCGACATCAATTTGACAACAATTTTGTTTTTTTCTCGAAGCAATATGAATAGATATGAAGCGAAGAGAAACAAGCAAAATCAAGAGTTCGAATGAATATGAATAGATATGAACTGTGGGAGAAACTTTTCCCCACAATGAAGAGTATCGACAAATAAAATCCTTTATTTTCAATACTTTTCGGGTTTTTATAACCTCGAAAAAAGGTAGTTTACCCCAAGTTTACCCCGGTTGCAAAGAAATTAAAGACCTGCTTTTGCAGGTCTTTTTTTATATGAATCAAAAGCAAATGTAAAAGCGAACATTCGGATGAACGTTCGCTTTTGACTATATGACATCAAATTTACCAATAAAATCTTCGTTAGTTACTTATACAACTCAATCGAGTCGTATTTATTACTATACAATCAAGCAAAAAAGAGTTGAACAAAATAGGAACATCTGGTAGTTTCGCTATAATAAACAGCAATAACAGTACGGGTGTACTTCTCATTAATCATATTCGCATAGTGACCAGAAGAATTCACCCACGATTTCACAGCATAAATTTCATAACTGGGAGGAACAGCATTAACCATATAAAGGTTTTCACCACAATGACCAGGAAATACATCATATTCTGAAAAGATATGATTAAAATCTTTACCGTTGGGTCTTGTGTGTCCCCACGATTTTTCCTGTTCTCTTGCACGTGTATAAGCGAAATAATAAGCATCTTCACACCATTTAAGAGGTGCGACACCCGCCTTAATTCGTTCTTCATTCATAAGACGAAAAGTTTCCTTTTCAACGGTGAGAGTATCCCATTCGCAATGTTCATATTCGTCAGGAAAATAAGGATTTTCAACATCAATAGAAACATACGGATGGTCTACATCGGGAATTTCATCTTTTGCATTATTAAGTGTGTAATCGAAAACATCTTCACCGGCAGGAACAAAAACATAATTGCCAAATTCGTCAATAAATGTACTTCCATTCTGTACCATAGGAATGGTGTAACCTTTTTCAATTGTCTCACCACAAACAGAACAAACTTTGTCACCACTATAACCGTTAGCAGTAGCGGTTGCCTCGACATAACCGACCAATTCAGTTCTACCGTGAGTTTTAGACTTTTCTGTGGTTTCGCCATAAGCTACAACCGTTTGACAATCAAGGCAAAACGTATCGCCGGTGTACCCCTCTTTGGCGCAGGTGGCGGTTATTTTGCCGATGAGCTTTGTAGATCTGTGAGCACACTCGGCCGCCGAAGATGACTCGCCGTTTGGCTCGTCCGACGATTCCGACAAAGATTCTTCAGAAGATTCTTCCGACGATCCCTCGGATAATTCTTCAGATGAATCCTCAGATATATCTTCAGAAACATCACCGCTCGATACAGACTCGTTTGACGTTTCTATATTTGATTCTCCGAAGGATTCGTTTTCGGAAAAGGTATTTTCGATTATCGAACTTTCTGCTGTCGAACTCGAGCTTTCATCATTGTTACCGCAGGCAACAAAGGAAAGCAAAAGCAACAAAGAAAGGATTATCGCAATAATTCGCTTCATAACTATATATACCTTTCGTTTTTGTTATTTGTTTATTATACATCCGATAGTCGGTAAAGTCAATGTTTACACTTGACCCTAAAGGTATTGTGTGTTAGAATCTTGTAATAAACTGATATTTTTCAAAAAAACACAAAAGCATAAAACCGTTTGTTTTTTCAAAACCCCTCTATTAACAGCAAGATAAAATTAACAAAAAGAAAGCGAGAGGTAATGAAAGACGCAAACATTTTCAAAACACTATTGTGCGCCTTCTATGAGAAGGACAGGTCGGAAAATCCAATGCCGACTATGAAAGCGACCGAGCTTTTGAAAAATATGGAAAAATTCATCGAAAAATTATCAGAGAAGGAATGATTAAACATGGAAAAGACAAAAATTATCGATTTGGTCGAAAAATCACAAAACGGCGACAAGAAAGCCTTAAATTGCTTGATAAACGAAATTTACAACGACCTTTATTATTACATTCTTAAAACCGTGAAAGATGAAAATCTTGCCGCGGATATAACTCAGGAATCCTGTATAGAAATTATAACAACAATAAATAACCTAAAATCCCCCGAAGCCTTTTCGGTTTGGTCTAAGCGAATCGCTTTTCACCAATGCACACGCTACTTCAGAAAACGCAAGGATATTTTAGCGGAAGAAAACGAGGACGGCGAAACGATTTTCGACGAGCTTGTCGACGAAAGCCAGGATGCGCTTCCCGAACAGGTTTTGGAGGACAAGGAGTTCCGCAAAACCATTATGGATATGATAAACAGCCTTACCTCCGAACAGAGTAACGCGCTTTTGTTGTATTACTACGAAAAAATGTCGGTAAAACAGATTGCGGATATTCAAGGAACGACCGAAGGTACGATAAAAAGCCGTTTGAACTATGCACGCAAGGCTATCAAGAGCAAGGTTGAAGAATATGAAGAAAGAACCGGCACACGACTCCACAGCGTTGCGATTCTTCCTCTCCTTCTTCGTTTTGTTTTCGGTGCGGAAAAGAGCGCAATACCTGCGCTCTCTGTCCCCGCTACGGTTACCGCAGCTGCAAGTGCAACCGCAACTGCCGCAGGTACAACCGTGGCAGGAGCAACCGCAACGACCGCAACGGCAGCTGCCGCAAAAGGTGCAGGTTCAGCCTTGGCTGCAAAAATCATCGCAGGTGTTCTCGCCGCTTCTCTTATCGTGGGCGGAACCGGTTTCGGTGTTTCAAAGCTTTTGAACAAGGGTAATAACGGCGGTAAAGGCGACAGCGGCGACGTTAGCGACGGCACTATGAGCCTTGCTCCCTCGGAAGGATTGGAATATCAATACATCGACGAAGATGAATTTGTCGGATATGTAGTTACGGGCAAGGGTAGCTTCGAGGGCAAGGATCTTGTTATCCCGTCGGAGCACGAGGGAGAACCGGTTATCGGAGTTGATAATAGTGCATTTGAAAACTCAGATATCGCCAGCCTTACGTTACCAAAAACAATCCAAAACATCGGCAGTGATGCATTTATCAATTGCGACTCCTTGAAAGAAGCGGTAATCGTTGACAACTGTGTTGTCGGGCCATCTGCATTCGAGGATTCCGATTCTCTTGAAAAGGTAACTATAGGCAAGAATTGTAAAATTGATAAAAAAGCGTTTAGCAATTGTGACTCTCTTTCTCAGGTGAATTTTCCTGATACATATTTTGAACTCAATCACAATTGTTTTGAAAATTGTCCGTCACTTACATATGTTGACTTGGATTTTGTATGCATTATAGACGATAGGAGAGAAGACGAATACGTCGTGGACAACAATAGAAATGTTATCACTCCCTATTGTGAAATTTCCGAAAGTGCTTTTGATGATGCCATCATATTCGATAACTTATATTTTGATATAAGCTATTTTGAAAATGACGAGGAATTTTTAGAAGAAAACGACTTGAGTTTTAACAACATCAACAGCCGTTACAAAACCATCCATATTCCCGATGCCATAAGACTTTTAGATGCCGATTCGTTTAGGGACGCCACCTGTGAATTTAATTACGAAGGCACCGTCGAACAATGGAATGCAATCAAATGGGAGGAATATCACGACAGCTGCGAAGCAAAGTCGAAGCCTCTCAGCATCGACTGTATTGACGGTGTTGTCGAAATGTATCCCACGGCACTGCACGATTACGATAATTATGTATGCACCGCCTGCGGAAGTAAATATCAGAGTAAGGGAATCGAATACATTTTGTCTTCCGACGGAAGCTATGCTTTGGTTTCGTCTATATACTATTGTTCCGAGGAAGACACATATATTGCCGAAACTTACAAAGGGCTCCCTGTTATCGGTATAGTTTCCGGTTCTAATCATGTTCTGATGCATGCAGGTTCTATTAAGACGTTGCATTTTCATGAAGGTTTTGAATACATCTCACGAAATTCTTTCGCAAGTCTCGAAGATCTCGAAGCTATATATCTGCCTTCTACATTGAAATCGATAGATTACGATGCGTTTCGTAATGCTGACAACCTGACAGATGTTTATTACAGCGGTACGGTTAATGATTGGGAGAAAATCGAGTTGCATTCCTATTGGATTTCTAATATTGCCTCTTATACCGTACACTGCACCGACGGAGATATATATGTAGAATAATTTTTCAAAAAACTTTTGAAAATATAAAACCGTTTTGATTTTAGAATCCCCTTTATCTATGTAAGCTAAAATTCATACAAAAAAGGAGATTCAAAAATGTCTTACTGTCAAAACTGCGGAAGCGAAGTTTCCGGAAAATTCTGTGCAAATTGCGGTTCACCGATGAACGCGATCGATGCCAACACCGGCGTATCTATGCTTTACGGAAGAGCCGTACGCGAAAACACAACCGTAAAACCCTGCTACAAGGTATTTCACGTCATCTTGGGAGCATTTATGTTTCTTTACGGTGCGGCGATATCGGCTCTCGCCATCGGTACGTTTTTCTCATTTCTTTTCACCGACGGATTTGCATTTGATATATTCGTATTCTGTTGCGCAATCCTTGTTTTTGGTTTGTTTTTCTTATTCATCGGTTATTTCCCCGGCATTCGACACATTCGCAAAAACACACCTAAAGAAGCTGTTGCAAAAACCATCAGAACCTTTGTATTCAAAACAATAATCGGTGTGCCTGCCTTCGCGGTTTCCTTTATCGGATGTGCGTTTATCGTCGGACTAATTCTTCGAGTATGGAGAATCGCAGGAAAAACGTTTTCTCCCAAGCCCTGCAATTACGTTGCACTTGTGGACGGAAAATCGATTTCGGTTACGCGTATGGTCGATACCGAATTTTCAAGCTATGACTCGATTCGATATATTTATGTTGACAGCGTAGGAAATCTTTACCGCGAGCCTTTATTTGAATAAACATAAAAATCCCCTGCGATTTGATTTCGCAGGGGATTTTTTCGCTAAATACATTTACTTCGGTAATTCGTCATTTCGTAATACGTTCGCTGAAGAAAAGGTGCTCGTGGTCATACCCACAGCCCGATATCACATCTCCATCGGACGAAACAGGCGGTTCGATATATTTGATAACTTCAACTGTAAGACACAGATAACCATCGGTTATTTGAAGATAAAACTCCGAATTGTTACCGTAAGCAGAAACCTCCTCGGTTATCTTTCGTTCGGCGGCTAAAACCAAATCATCACTGATATACGGAATAAACTCCGCTTCCTCTTCCCTAATCCTCACCGTTTTTTTGCTTTCGGGAAGCGTAAGAATATATTTACCGTCTTCTTTGGTTATATACTTACTTTTTCCGACCACCAGACAAAAAACATCTTCATACCTATAAGAGTTTTGAGGCGAATCGGGATCACAGTTTCCGGAAAGCAGAACATCGAGCACTACGTAGTAGGTACCGTCGGGAAGCTTCGAAAGCGCGTCGAAGGAGCTTTCCTCCTGGACGTACTCTGCGCCGTTATACGAAAGCAAAAGCACATTCTCTACCCTGCCGTTAACTTGAACGGAATAGGTTACACGTTCGTCAAAAACAAGGGTCGGGATTTTCGATACAGGTTCCGAGGATTTACCGTTCAACCAATCACGAACGCTTATCCACGAATAGGATTTTGCTTCAAGCGTTCCGTCTCCGTTATCTGTTTCCGACCAAAGTAAACGGCTGTAAGGATATATTGCGTTTTCACCCGACGAAACCCTTATATGTCCGAAAGGCTGTTCCGAAGAAGAATTATCATCGTTATCGGAACCGTTTTCGGTGTTCGATTCGTTTAACTGTCCGGACTTATCGTCCCAAAACATAGCTTCTATTTTCGCTCTGTATTCCTCATCTATCTCATACCAATGACTCGAAACGGGATTTTGTATGGGAATAATCGCAACTTCGTCCTTTTCGATTTCGTACGCAGACAAAATATATTTCATTTCTTCAATTGTTGCGCCGTTTCCCATCAGCTCCCGAAGCTCTTCCTCGGTTTTCAATCGGTTGGTTCCCGACAAAACTCCGCAACGGTACAGATCACCCGACATTTGCCATACATATACCTCAAGACCTTTGAAGGTATTAAGATCGAAATATTCGGGATACTTTTTGTAAAGCGGATGAAGCTGAACCTCGGGTATTACATTAGTATTGAACAGCACTGCATCCGTAACTCTTCCCTTATCATCAAAGTAAGCTACGATTTCGTTATCCTCGTCGACTTTCCACACTGCGCCGTACATTCCCGAAAGCTCGCTGTCAGAATTACCCCATTCGCTATACAATACAGCGCTGTCAAGTCCAACCAACAGCTCCTTGAGCTGGTCTTCGGGATAGTTTTTGACTTCATCGAGCTTGATTATACCGGGTGCAACGTGATCAGAATCGAGCTTTTTATCCGCCGTTTCCATTTCCCACAGCTCGCTAATGCTTTTACGATTATCGGGAAACCAATATACAGAGGTCTTTTTGTACGTATCGGAAACAGCCTGGCCGTTTTCATCAATAATAACAGAAAGTCGGTTCCATTTCACGATTTTGTATGTCAACGCTTTATATTCGCGCGTGCCGCCATCGTCGTACGTGCCTTGCGGAATGGGTAAAAACAAGATCAAAGCCAACAAAAGCACTGCTATTACGGGAATCAACCAAATCTTCTTTTTCACACGTATAACCTCCTTAGCACAAGTCTATTTCAAATAAAGAATCAGTTTCCTACCTTAGAACCGCCCCATTCGACAAGGGTGAAGCCTTTTCTTTCGGGCGAGGAGAGCTCCTGCGGTTCGATATCCACCTTTTCGTCGAGCGGTTTCCAGGACATAAACACACGTATCGAGGTATCGGGAGCCGGCGTAACGGTAAGCTTTGCCGCTTCTTCGTAGTTTTCAAATTGGAAGGAAATAAGGTTGTATTCGTTCACTTCCATTTGCGGCAACCAATATACGATAAACTCGTTCGCTTCTCTTCGGTTCAGACCGAGCTTCGCGAGCGCAGATTCCAAAAACTCTGCGGTATCTTCACCCTTAATGCAAAAGCTTTTCGTGAAATCCGATTTGAATCCGTCGATACCTTCCCAATACAAATAGTTGTATTCCATACCGTTTTTACCGATCAACGTACCGTCGGGAAACGCCGTAACCTCCCATTTTCCGTTATATTCGGGATAAACGCAGGTCAATTCGCCCGCGTAATCGAGGACGACCTCTACGTCGGTTTCTTTTTCGGGATAAAGATATATTACAGGCTTTGCGGGGGCTATATCCCAGTCGGAGTCATCGGACGAGGTGAGCCAATCGAAAATATCGGAGCAATCATCTTCCGAAACGGGTTCTTCCGAAACAGGCTCCTCGGAAGATTCAACATCAGAGCTTTCAAAAGCAGAGCTTTCCGACAAAGAATTTTCCTCATCATCGACACAAGCCGTAACAGAAACAAGCAATATAGCGATTACAAGAACCAACACAAATATTTTTTTCATAATACCACCTCTTTTTCAAGGAACACGGAATCAGTCCTCTATCTTAGAGCCGCCCCATTCGACAAGGGTGAAGCCTTTTCTTTCGGGCGAGGAGAGCTCCTGCGGTTCGATATCCACCTTTTCGTCGAGCGGTTTCCAGGACATAAACACACGTATCGAGGTATCGGGAGCCGGAGTAACTGTAAGCTTTGCCGCTTCTTCGTAGTTTTCAAATTGGAAGGAAATAAGGTTGTATTCGTTCACTTCCATTTGCGGCAGCCAATAGATTATAAACTCGTTTGCTTCGCGGCGATTAAGACCGAGCTTGGCAAGCGCAGATTCCAAAAACTCTGCGGTATCTTCACCCTTAATGCAAAAGCCTTTAGTGAAATCCGATTTGAATCCGTCGATACCTTCCCAATACAAATAGTTGTATTCCATACCGTTTTTACCGATCAACGTACCGTCGGGGAACGCGGTTACGTTCCATTTTCCGTCATACTCGGGATACACGCAGGTAATCTCACCCGCATAATCCAAAACGACCTCGACATCGGTTTCTCTTTCGGGATAGAGATATATTACGGGCTTTTCGACGACTATATCCCAGTAGGAGTCATCGGACGAGGTGAGCCAATCGAAAATATCGGAGCAATCATCTTCCGAAACGGGTTCTTCCGAAACGGGTCCTTCCGAAACAGGCTCCTCGGAAGATTCAACATCAGAGCTTTCAGAAAAGGAGACATCCACGTCCGAAGACTCTACAACGGAGGATTCGGCAACGGAGGATTCGGCAACGGAGCTTTCCGCAAGTGAAGACTCGACACTCGAGCTTTCAAAAGCAGAGCTTTCCGACAAAGAATTTTCCTCATCATCGACGCAAGCCGAAACAGAAACGATCAACATAGAGACTACAAGAATAAATACTAATAATTTCTTCATCATATCACCTCATTATATCTTCTATATCTTATAACAATCGAAAAGGAAAAAAGTGGACAAAGACCGAAAACATTTTTCGAATATCAAAACAAACGCTTTATTTCGGCGTTATTACACTTGGCATTAATTATATCGACTAATTTTTCCTTATACGGAAGGATTATCGGATCGTTATTCTTAACAATAAACACACTAAGAAAATCATCGTGCGGACGGTAAGAATTGCTGTATTTTTCTGTATAAACAAAAATGTTCTTGCCGTTCTTCGGTATATATCTGAACTCGACCGTTTTTACCGTTTCCCAAGGAACGAAATCTTCGCCGACGCGAGGACGGTATAAGATTATCCCTTTGTCGTTATATTCCGCTCCGTCCGATTTAATAAAGAACAAGACACACACTGCGGCAAAGGAGAGCCAAATAATTGAACATATAATTATCTTGATGATATTGTTCAAATTAAAATACGATAAAATCATCAACAAAACAAAAGCACTCAACGAGGGAAACAAAACGGTTATTAAGATTCTTGATATAATTGATTTTGTCCTAAAGCTCATAATTTCCTCCTGAAAGTCTTCTATTTATAAAACGGAATAAATTAAGGCATAGGGTGTATCGTATAGTAATGCAAAAGCTCGCTTCCTTTTGAGCTAACATCATAAATTAAGATATTGCTGAATATCGACGTTCCCTTTTCGTACACGATAATTTCGAACTTACCATCCATATCAACGTCAGCAATAAACACCTCAAAATCACCCTTTTCGAGCGGAAGCCAATCGTAATTATCGGAAATTCCAACCGTCTTTCCGTCAATAACGGCGGTCAAGGAATAGTGATAATAATCACCGCCGCTATACTCACCGTACGCGTCTTCAAACTGCCATTTGACAACCTCGTTATCACCGTCGCAATCGAGGTCAACGGTAATAGAATTACCGCTGTATTCGATACTTTCGGGGAAAATATCAACGCCGTTATACGTACCTAAAAAGCGTTGGCTATCGATCGGAGTATCCGATTTCACGTCGGCGCAGATATGCGCTTCTCCGATTATTGTTTCGCTGTAACATCTTATCTTACCGCAATCGGAATCGAAAAAGCTTCCGTTTCTATCATAAAACCTAAGCGTTTTTGACGTATCGATAATATTCGTTTCGACGGTTTCGCCGTCCGCTTCCTCAATATAATCGTTAAGATGTCGGTCGTTATAGGGGAATTCACGGGTAGTATGTAAGCCGTCCTTATTAAACGCACCGATAATATAGGCTTGGTCGGAACGGTTATCCGTAGTATCCCAAAACAGCAAGGGACTGGCGACGATATTTTTTTCGGGGACAGGCTCAGGTGCGGGATGAATTTTCGAAGAATCAAATACCAAATTCCCCTCGATATCATAAACTCGGGTCATTTTAAGGCTGTAATAATCGAACGTAACGGACAAATAATCTCCGATTACAGCAACCTGTGCTATATCCTCGTACTTGAAATCCTTATAGTTGTAAAAACTGTTGTCCATAAAGTTTTCGGTATAAACATAAACGCCGTCGGGCTTAAAAACAAGTAATTTTCCGCCGAATGCCGCGGCACCGATACCGTAAAGACTTCCTTCGATTTTTTCGGTGGTAACAAGCTCACTGTCTCCGCCCTCCAACGGAACGCGCCATAAAGAATAAGTGTTGTTCCTGATTAGCGCATCTCCGATACTTTCGGAATTATACACAACGTAATATACAAAACCGCCGTTAACAAACTCGATGTCGAAATGCGACGAAGAAGAGTTTAGATCAAGATCTATTATACCGGTAACATCGCCGTCAAGAGTCGAACGGCAGATACTCCCTCCGTCCGCTTCATAGATAATGTTATCCTTATAAATAAACATATCCTCTATAGATATCGAACCCGGAAGATTCTTAACCAAGGTCTTTCTTCCGCTTCCGTCGATATTTGCACAGCACAAACGTCCCGTAGCAATATCATCCTCATTTTCCGAAGGCTCATCATCAAAGAAATAAACCTTATCTCGGTAATAAAACGCTTTCCAACAGTCAAAAAGCTTTTCATAATTTCCGTCATCATTGAAACGGCAATAATAATGCGCCACATTGGTATAGTTTTCGCCCTCGGAAACGACGCCGTATACTATTCCGTCCTTTTCGTACATATTAAACGCCTCGGGATAGAAAGCGGTGCTCAACCCTCCCGATGATTTCACGGTGCCGATTACGCCGTCAATACTACCTGCCGCGTAAACGTTTTCGCCGAATTTTGAATACATAACCGTGTCGGAATGGAAGGTTCCGTCTGTAATAACGGTATATGCACCTTCGAGACCTGTCTCAAAACCAAGACTCGGTTTTGAAGTATCGTCCTGCGATTCGTCAACAGAGCTTTCGATGTCGGACGATTCGTTTACCGAAGAATTTTCGGATGTACCGGAATCGGAAACGGAGTTTTCGTTGCAGGAGGTCAATGCAATTACAAGCATTGAAAAAGCGATAACTATAGCGAAAAATCTTTTCATAACGTGTCTCCTTTTTGAATATAACCCTTCTATTCATAGTCTAACATATTAAACAACCGCTGTCAACATAAAAAAGGAAAGGCGCTTTCCTTAGAAAACGCCTTACGGACCGTCGTGATAATTAATCAAATTGCGGATATAGGACACACGAGAACGGCTTATTCGGTACAAATATCTTCCGTTTCTCAAGATGTATTCGTCCTTGGTGTTGTGCTTATAAATCGCTAAGTCTTTTTCGTTATCGGTTGATTTGAATGACATGATGGGATAAATATTATATTCCATTCCTTCGAGAAGAAGCCACCAATCGTAATGCGAGCTGTCTGTTGCCGGTAGTATTTTATTATCGTCCGTAGTTGTCCACAAAAAAGCAGCATCAAGAGATCTGCTTATATCGGCACCATAAGTTCCTAAATAATTAACCGGTTCTTCTTCGAACTCTTCGTACTGATCCCCCCCTAAATAACCGTAGCCTTTATAAATCGGACCGTCATAGACGTCGTCGCCCATTGAACCGGAAGTATCGCCACTCGAGGATTCGGTACTCGGGTCATCCTCTTCCGAGCTTTCGATGTCAGAACTTTCGATGTCCGAGCTTTCGATATCCGAGCTTTCGATATATGAGCTTTCGCCGCCGGAAATTTCGGTCGATTCTTCCTCTGACGGATCGACCACGATCCCCGAGCTGATGTTCGAAGATGTTTCTTCGTGGGGCTCGCTTTCGTTTGGAGCGGGATGTGAGGAGGGGTTATCGGGATAGGAGATATCGGAATCGAACACGGATTCAAAGCTGTCGGGACCGTCTGCCGATTCCTTATCGGGAGAAGGCATAAGCGTATCGTTGATCTCTGGAGGGATATGAGGCGGATCCACCGGTCCCTCTCCTCTGGACAGCGCAAGGGGGATAGCGGAAACGCATACAAGAAGAATCACCGCGGCAGCGATAGATATAAAACCCTTATAGCTTCTTCGACGGATAGGCATTTCCGCCTGAAGAAGCAAAGAATCATCTATTTCGCCGAGCGAATCGAGAATATCGTCGGGTCTCATATTTCAACACCCCTTTCTGTCAGATATTTTTTCAGTTTCTTTCGTATACGCGCAAGGCGCACGTTAACGTTATTTTCGGTTAGATTCATATACGACGCAATATCCTTCGCGTTATCGAAATACCAATATCTCCGCAAGAACAACGTCCTATCGTAAGAATCGAGGGACAAAATAAAGGATTCGAGGGTCTTTAACAGTTCTTTACGCGCAAATTCGCTTTCAACGGTTTCATTAGAGGGCAGGCACGCTTCAAGCTCGGAAAGGCAAACATCGTATCGGCTGTCTCGCTTTGCCGCCGTATTGTGGGCAACACGCTTGAGGGCAAGGTTGCGGGCAATTTTCAGGACATACGGCAAAAGATTTGAGGGCTTATTGGGCGGTATCGCGTTCCAGACCGCCAAATACGTATCGTTGGCACATTCTTCGGCATCTTCGGTATTTCCCAAAATATTATAACAAATATTCTTTACCGACTTGCCGAACCTTAATTCAAGCTCGATTATAGCTGTTTCAGAGCGCGCGAAAAGAAGGTCGATAATTTTTTTATCGTCCATAATACGCGCACCCACTTTCCTATTTATTCTGCCCTCAA
This sequence comes from Eubacteriales bacterium, assembly GCA_045535385.1. GTDB lineage: Bacteria > Bacillota > Clostridia > Oscillospirales > CAG-382 > Coliplasma. Next base: position 2,018 of record JAZSLN010000056.1, on the reverse strand, counting down.
ACATATAATACGTTTTTATAAGATAACCTTACAACATTTTTCGTGTTTTTTCAAGTTTTTGTTTTAATTGAAAAACCGACGGAGTAAACCGTCGGTTTTGAAAATCATTTAGATTTGCTAACAATTTCATGCAAAAAAATATGAGAATGATCGCCGCAAGGAGCAGAGTGAGTAGAATCATCAACGATAATCTCGACAGACAAGAAGAGATCATTAGTGTCCTCATCGAACCCAAAGAAAAATGCCGGGCTGAGTTCCTCGTATTGTTGAGCACGTTCAGTAAGCTTCATTTCAGCCGCGCGAATTGCATCGGGATGAATATTTTCGAGAAGTTCGACATATTTTTCATATTTGGAGTATTCCCCTTCAACTCTTCTCACGGTATTTTCGGGAGTAATTGATACGGAATAGCAACCATCGATGTTGTATCCATACGCAGTCGGCTGATAAATTACTAATCTATGCCCGTCTCTTCCGGGACCGCTGATTGTTATATTAAAGTGCTCTAAATTGACAATCGGATATTCTTTCTTTAATGCCTCGTCAGCGATAGCACGTAGCTCGAGTTCTTCTTCGGTATAATGTCGAAAATCGCTTGATCTCGAATAGAGATAAAGATTTCCCTCAGAATCCTTCAAAATCACACGGGACATATCGAGACATTCTTTTACCGAAAATACCTTATTGCCGTCAAAGCGTCCGATGAATTTGCCGCGCGAAACAGAATCATCCGCTATCTCGTTTTTGTCATACCAATAAGATTTCGGATTATCCTCGTCGTCATAATCGCAAATATACAGCGTTTTATCTGTGGTTTTATTAGAAAGAAATCCAATATTCGGAACCTCGGAATCATCCGCAGCGATACCGAAAACGTCGGTGGCCACATCATCGACAAAGGACTCAAACATAATCGAAAGGTCTATCGCCTTTTCAGTACATCCACAAAACAAGAAAATACAAGAGAAAAACAACGGAACGAGTTTTTTCATAACTTCACTTTCCTTTCTTTATCTTCTGTGATAAACAACAACGAAATAAGTAAAAGTGGACAAGAAACGAATCAAATCACATATTTTTCGAACGTGCCCTGAGCGCGGGAATCACATTCGGCTATAATTACCGTACCGTTATCGGCATAATCGAGCTCTAATACGGTAGCGAGACGGTGTACGTCCGAAACGACGTTACCCTCGGAATAAGGAATAAGAAGCTTCAGCTTTTTTTTACCGCTTGCGACAAGCTCGTCAAGCTTTTCGAGAAGCGCGTTCGTTCCGTCGCCGCTTTTGGCGGATATCTCGATAGATCCCATCGGATATGGAGTATCCTTAACGGCGATATCACACTTATTGAAAACCTCGATTATAGGCTTATCCCCTGCGCCAAGCTCGTTTATAAGGCTTTTCGTAACCTCGCGTTTACGCTCGCGTTCGGTTATTTCCTCGCTTGCATCGGTAAGAATTATTATATAGTCGGCGTATTTCAGCTCCTCAAGCGTAGACTTAAACGCCTTTACGAGATGGGTCGGGAGTCGGTCGATAAATCCAACCGTATCGGTAAGAAGTATCTCGGCACCGCTCGGGAGCGTAAGACGTCTTGTAGTCGGGTCGAGAGTTGCAAAAAGCTTATCCTCGGCGAGGATCCCCGCGTCGGTAAGGGTATTCAGCAGAGTGGATTTACCCGCATTCGTATAGCCGATGATCGCGGAGGATTTTATACCCGAACGTTCACGGGACGCGCGTTTTACGGCACGGGTACGTTCGATTTCGGCGATTTCCTCCGAAAGCGCGGCGATACGTCTTTTGATATGGCGTCGATCGCTTTCGAGCTTCGATTCACCAAGTCGGAGGCCAAGCGGTCTTAGGAAGACAAAATTTGTATTCAACTCCTTGGCTCACAGAACGACATGGCTACGATCCGACTTCGTTTTACGGCACGGGTACGTTCGATTTCGGCGATTTCCTCCGAAAGCGCGGCGATACGTCTTTTGATATGGCGTCGATCGCTTTCGAGCTTCG
>JAZSLN010000024.1:0-5111 GCA_045535385.1 Eubacteriales bacterium | reverse complement strand
CCGTTTACGTAAACGTCAACGTAACGGTAATCGATAGTATAGGGAACACCAAGCTCGCGAGAGAGATCAAAAACTACCGCGTTACGGATAAGAGTCTTATCATAACAGTTCGCAAGGAGGCACCATTTCTTTGCCTTGCCCATACCGAACACATTGGTTTTGGACGCAAATTTGATGTTATAAGGCTTTTTATCCGCGGAGCTTGTCGAATTACCGCGAATCTTTATCGAGGATTCTGCGTCGATTATAGCATCGTAAGAGCCGCCCTCTTCGTCGATAACCGAGATAGTACAAGCGGAATAGGCATCGCGGGTTATCTCAGTATCGGTATTGATGATTATTTTTGCGATATCACCGGGTGCGGTAAGATCGGTCGAAACAGCCGTAACGCTTGCAGGAGCTGCAAAAACGCAAAGCGTCATCGACATACACAGGATGAGTGCAAGAAACTTTTTCATAATCTGTCTCCTTGGTTTTACTTATATTCCTAACGGTCGATCAATTTTCGTAATAATTGAGCAACCAATTATGGCGTTTTTCAAGCCATTCGCGTAAAAATTCCACGTTGGCTTTATAGGTCGGATTGGGGTCTTGACGTTCGAAATCACAATAGGGTCTATGTAATTTCCAGCCCGCCTCTTTATAGTTACGGATAAAGCTATCGTTATAATGCTCGGTGATAATATCGATATAATTCTTTCCGAGCGAATTATCCTTATAAATATTCTCGATGACCTCGGAAAGCTCGATATACCTTTCCTTCACAGCCTTTGCAAACTCGGGATAGTCCATAAGAGCGTCGAACCAAAGCTTATCGCAATATATCCCTTCCCAGCTGTTACCTGAGCCGTTGCCCTCGCCGTTAATATTATTATACTCGTAATAGTTAAAATAATCATAAGAGCAGTTGCCCGCCGAAAGGTCAAAGTCCCAAACGGGTCCGCCGTATATTTTATCGTCCTTAATATAAAAATAGGTAGAGCCTATTGCGATATCAACGTTTTTGAAAAGCTCGTTCACTATATAGAAATCGACCATAGAATCGATATCAAAATACTTTTCAACGGTTTTATAATCTTTACCGTCAAGCGCGTTTTCCGCCTTTTTCAGGTAGTCATCGAGCCAAGCCTTCTGTTCATCGGTAGGCTCTTCGGGCTCGTGAACCGCAAAACGGTAGCCGTAGACGGGCGATTGGGTGTAATATTTCCCCTCGTCGTTACGGGTAGGAATAACGTATTCGATACAAAATTCGTTTCCCTCGTTATCGATATCGATACGGTCCTCGGCAGCATCGATAGAATCCACGACAAGATAGCTTCCGAGAAGCTCGCCGTTCAGATAAACGTCCGCGACGCGATGGCTCGGCGTGCATTTCAGCCCTATCCTCTCGGCGAAATCGTAAACAGCCTGGTTACGGATAAGCGTTTTATCGTAACAATTGGCAAGAAGGCTCCAACGGGTATTCTCGCCGAAACCGAAAAGGTCGGTCTTCTTGGAAAACTTAATGTTATAAGGCTTTTTATCGCCCGAGCTTGTCGAATTACCGCGGATCTTTATCTTACTGTGTTTATCCGAAATATCGGGCTCGGTGCTTTCGCCGTCATAATAGACGTTAATCGTGCAGGGGATATAAAAGAAATCGTTCACTCTGCCGTGGATCGAAATATCTATACGAGCCACATCGTAAAGCTTTACGGTATTGGATTTGATGCTGTCAATATCGGAGCCTTTAGATGCCTCCGAAACGTCCGAAGATACGTTCGACGATTCTCCGCCGCCTCCGTTGCCCGATATCAAAGCAAAAAGGACTATACCCACCGCGATCAACAAAACACAGACAGCGATGATAATTATTGTTTTTTTGTTCATAGCAACATCTACAATGCAATAGAAGCCCCGTCGAGAGGCTTCTATTACCGAAAGGAGTTCTTAAAACGAAGAAACACAACACGAATCGGGAAGCATTAACTTCCTATAATAGATTATATAATATTTTAACATATATGTCAACATTCCTTTGTGTTTCAAAATGTTTTTTGTCTTTTTGCACAAGACAAGAGTATGGTTTTTGTGTAAAACGAAAATCCCGAAGCGTTTTTTAAGCATTATTTAAGGTATTAAATACGCAATACGTATCGACGTTTTGTGTAAAAAGAAGAGCAAGGCTCTGATCAAAGAGCCTTGCTTGACTTATTATTTACTGAAGTAGTTTGTCCAAAAGTTATCGCCGTAATAGAAGTAAAAGCTTGTCCCGATCGGAAGCGTCATCCAATCGGCATTTTCAACGGATTTTAGGATAAGCCAATAGTCCTGATTAATATAAAATTCAAGAGTTGCGCCGTCGCAGGTAACCAAAAGCCGCTTCCCTTTTATCTCGTATGTACCCTCATACATATTAGAAATCATATCGCCGTATTTAAACGAGAACTCCTTCGTTTCGGCATCAAGATGAACAGAAGGCACCAAAGTTTTATCCTCATAATCGCCTTCCGCATAGTACTGACCGGACTCCATCATAGGCTCGACAAAGAAGGTAGTCAATTCTTCGTTTACCAAATAAAACCAAGCCACTTTCTTTCCGTCGGCGTCATATAAACGCACGTCGAAATCGCGGTCCTTTGCTATGCATTCGCTTACCGATAAATGACTTCCGTCTTCGAAATAAACATCCGCTCCATAATCGGGAGTAGTTTCTCCAACGTCGAGAGAGCCTTCTCCGGCGTATTCGGATCTGTTATATAGCTTAATAAAGGTCTTAACGTCATCCTTATCGAGCTCGCCGTACGGCGACAGCGCGGTGATTTTTTCGACCTTTGACGAGGATATTTTAGTAAATTCATCATTTCTGCCGCAAGAAACCAAACAAAGCATCAAAGCAAACGTTAACACCAACGCAAAAAATCTTTTCATAAGTACACCTCCGATTTATTTTAGTTCTATATATTACACCATTGTTGCGACTTTTTCAAGAACAAGTATTAAAAGAAGGTTATACTTATTCTTCAGCGAAAACAAACCTTGTTCCTATGGGGATTTTGGGGTCTTCCGATCCATTACCAACGAACACAAGAGTTGACTCATCTTTAATTTCGAATTCATAGGTAGCGATATGAGTAGTTGCAATGAGCTTGCTATCCTTTATTTCATATGTGCCGTTTTCTACATAGGATACGAAAGGGCTGACGCTATAAGAAAAGGTTTTTTCCTCAGTGTTAATGTATATGCAGGGCTCCATCATTTCTTCGAAATCACCTTTAAGATAATTATCGGCGCAATAACTGCCGGTACGGATGCTTTCACCATCATTACCGCAAGCGACAAGAGCTAAGACTGCGATTAAACACACGAGAATAGTTATCGTTCTTTTCATAAAAAAGACTCCTTGCTATTATTATAACCATATTATAATATGTAAATATTAAATATTCAAGGATGAAAATAATAAAGGACGGAAAAATCCGTCCTTTGGGCATATTCAGCGTAAACCGTTTTCGGGAACCCACGAATAAAACAAATTTTTTTCAGGCTTTGAATAATCATATTCCGTTAGCGGTATTTCGTTTTTAATTATTGATAAAGCTTTTTCTAAAACGTCTTCTTCGTCAAGCCCTAAAATATCAATAACGTGTTCATTAACCAACGAAGAGCGATTCACGTTCTTCATATTGCATTTTTCCTGCAATTCATAATCAACAAGGCCGTTTTTTCTGTTCTTCATTTGATTTCGCAGCTGAGTCAAATCGCTGCAAATCAATTTTATCGTTAAAAACCTATATCCTTTGAAATCAATAGGGATATCTGCCGTACGAAGGTCATCAATATCCGAAATTATAATATATTTATAACCTAATTTATGAAAACAAAAAGCCATCGCTTTTGTATTCTCCCAACAGGTTAGTTCTTCGAGGATATTTGTCATCGTTTCCGAGCCGTCTCTTGAAAAAAATTCGGGAACCATATGTTCTTCAATAACAACAGTTTTCAATTCTTTCAAGAGATTTTGAGCAAGCGTTGACTTCCCTATTCCGCTTGTTCCTGTTATAAAAATAAAATCAAGCATTATTTGCTGTTCTCCTTTGCGGTGTTTAGTTGTTTTTGATGATATATCGCTTGCGCGATATGATATACGGCAAAGCCGTATGATATACTTGCTATGCAAGCATGATATAATATCCGTTCCTTCATATGCCGTAGGCATATATCATCCACCGAAGGTGGGTATCATATCGAAGATATATCACCCGTTCCGTAAGGAACGGATATCATCGAAAACACCCTCATTGTATCACAATGAGGGTGTTTTCATGGCGCAGACGGAGGGATTCGAACCCTCGTCCCTCAAGGGGCATCATGATTTCGAGTCATGTCCGTTATGACCGCTTCGATACGTCTGCATATATTGTTTTTTGGCTTAGAGCCGATACTTATTATATTAAAATAAGGCTTACTTGTCAAGAATAATTTACACTTTATTAAATATACAACCGTTGCAAAATTTTAGGGGATATGGTATATTGAATATAAGAGTTGCGGTAAGGTGCCGCAAACGTTAAATTAAAGTTATTAGGTGTTTATATGGCTAAAAAGAAAAACGAGATTTTAGAAGAGCAACGCCGTGCCCGTGAAGAGTTTTTAAAGCTTAAGCGAATGCAGCAAGGCGAAGCGGTGGAAACGGAGAAAAAAATATACTTAGGTCCCGTAACTTTGCGCGAAAAGGCTGAAAATTTTTGGTACCACAACAAATGGTATTTAGTTTTAGCGTCGGCTTTGGTTATTGCAATTTCTTTTATGCTTGTTCAGTGCATAAATAAAGAAAAATATGATTTAGAGGTTATTTATTTTTCTTATACCGCTACGGTTGACAGTCAAACCGAAAAAATTGCCGAGTATTTTGAAAAATACGGTGAGGATATTGACGGTGACGGCAACGTAAATATTCAAGTTATTAATTGTAGCATTAACCCAAATGTTGGGGACAGAAAATACCGCGATAGCGTTTTACAAAAGGTGCAGGCTCACATTATGAGCGGCGAAAAAACCTTGCTTTACGTTACCGATAGCGAATCGGTTAAATATTTTGATTTAATGGAAACCTCGGTTCCGTTGTTTTT
>JAZSLN010000094.1:0-25673 GCA_045535385.1 Eubacteriales bacterium | reverse complement strand
GTTATTGTCGCCTTTTTGTACGTTCTCCAAACTCGAACGAGATCCCGATTGAATTTGCAATTCAATCGCATTCGCTAATGCGAATGTTCGACTTCGGAAAATGGTTTTATGACCATTTTCCTCCGCTCAGGATGACACCATCACCGAAGACGGTAAAACGGCAACAATTAAAAAGAACCGAGCGCGTAGCAGAATGACGCAGAATGGAAAAACAGAGTCCGAAGCTGTACAAAAGTACTGCAAGAGACTCTGTTTTTTCATAGCATAAAAAATATAATGATTCCGCTAATACAAACCCTTTTTGGGTAACGAACAAATCAGAACCAACATAAATCAAGATTATATCTTTTTATGCGTTCTGTGTTATTCTGCCCAGCGCGATTAAAGTACGCCTTGGGCTTTCATTGCGTCGGCAACTTTCAAGAATCCCGCGATGTTCGCGCCTGCAACGAGGTTATCCTCGCTGTTTGCGTATTCCTTAGCGGCAGCGGTAGCGTTAGCGAAGATGCCGTCCATAATGCCCTTGAGCTTTTCGTCAACCTCTTCGAAGGTCCAGGAAAGTCTCATGCTGTTCTGGCTCATTTCGAGACCGGAGGTAGCAACACCGCCCGCGTTGGCAGCCTTAGCAGGACCAAAGTAGATTCCTGCGTTGAGGAATGCTTCGATAGCTTCGGGGGTAGAGGGCATATTTGCGCCTTCTGCAACGTATTTTACGCCGTTAGCGATAAGAGCCTTAGCGTCGTCGCCGTTAAGCTCGTTCTGGGTAGCACAGGGAAGCGCGATGTCGCACTTGACGGTCCAGATGCCCTTGCCTTCGGTGTAAACCGAGCCGGGAACGCGGGAAGCATATTCCTTGATTCTTGCGCGTTCAACCTCTTTGATCTGCTTAACAACGTCAAGCTTGATGCCTTCTGCATCGTAGATATAGCCGTTGGAGTCGCTCATAGCAACGACCTTTGCGCCGAGCTGGGTAGCCTTTTCGCAAGCGTAGATAGCAACGTTACCCGAACCGCTGATAACAACGGTCTTGCCTACGAAGGAGTCGCCCTTCTTCTTGAGCATATTGTCGGTAAAGTAGCAAAGACCGTAGCCGGTAGCCTGAGTTCTTGCGAGCGAGCCGCCGTAGGAGAGACCCTTACCGGTGAGAACGCCGGTGAATTCGTCGCGGATTCTCTTGTACTGACCGAACATATAACCTACTTCTCTTGCGCCAACGCCGATGTCGCCTGCGGGAACGTCGGTGTCGGGACCGAGGTACTTCTGAAGCTCGGTCATAAATGCCTGACAGAAGCGCATGATCTCGTTGTCGGATTTGCCCTTGGGATCGAAGTCAGCGCCGCCCTTACCGCCGCCCATGGGGAGACCGGTGAGGGAGTTCTTGAAGGTCTGCTCGAAGCCGAGGAACTTAATAACGGACGAGCAAACGCTGGGATGGAAACGGCAACCGCCCTTGTAGGGGCCGATAGCGCTGTTGAACTGAACGCGGAAGCCGCGGTTTACCTGAACACAGCCGTTGTCGTCGACCCAAGCAACGCGGAACTGGATGAAGCGTTCGGGTTCAACGATACGGTCCATAACGCCTGCCTTAACGAGGTCGGGGCGCTTTTCAATAACGGGAGCGAGCGATTCGAAAACCTCGCCGACAGCCTGGAGAAATTCCTTTTCGCCTGCGTTACGCTTTTCAACCTTAGCGTAAAGCTCCTGAAGATACTGATTGTTGATCTGCATGATTATATACCTCCAAATTATACATATTATTCGAATGAGATATTATACAACGGTTTTTGCGAGTTTTCAATAGAAAATTTGTACTTTTAGCGGATTTTTTCGAGAGAAATGCGTTTTTTTGCAACATCAACGTCGATAACGCGTACTTTTATTATGTCTCCGACCTTTACGATGTCGCTCGCGCGCTTGACAAACTTGTCGGACAGCTTGCTTATATGCACCAAACCGTCCTGGTGAACGCCGATGTCAACGAACGCGCCGAAGTCGGCAACGTTGCGTACGGTGCCCACAAATTCCATACCCGTTTTGAGCGAGGAAATATCCATCGCGTCGGTACGGAGGATCTGGGGCGGAAGCTCATCACGAGGGTCGCGTCCGGGCTTTTCAAGCTCGGATACGATGTCGTTAAGGGTGGGCACTCCTATGCTGAGCTCTTTTGCGATATTTTCGATTCCGCGCTCCGCGAGACGGGCTTTGAGCTCGCCGAGCTTGCGTTCGCGGACGTCGGATTCGGTATATCCGAGAAGCTTTAAGAGCGAATATGCCGCTTCGTAGCTTTCGGGGTGGACGCTCGTGTTGTCGAGAACCTCCTTGCTTTCGGGGACGCGCAGGAAGCCGACGCACTGCTTATAAGCCTTTTCGCCGATGCCCTTGACCTTCAAAAGCTCGGAACGGCTCTTGAAACGGGATACGGTGGTGCGGTATTCGTATATGCTTTTTGCGATCTTGGAGTTTATGCCCGCGATGTGGGAAAGAAGGCTGACCGACGCGGTGTTGAGGTCGGCACCGACACCCGAAACACAGGATTCGACAACGCCTGCGAGCGAGTTGTCGAGAGCCTTTTGCTCCATATCGTGCTGGTACTGACCGACACCGATAGCCTTGGGGTCGATCTTAACGAGCTCGGCTAAGGGGTCTTGGAGTCTTCTTGCGATAGAAACGGCACTGCGGAGCGATACGTCGAATTGAGGAAATTCCTCGCTTGCGAGCTTGGATGCCGAATATACCGACGCGCCCGCCTCGTTAGTCATAATGTAGCTGACCTCGCGGTCGAGCTCCTTGAGCATACCCGCAACGAATATCTCGCTTTCCTTCGAAGCGGTGCCGTTGCCGATGGAAATTATATCGACCTTGTGCTTTTCGATGAGCTTTTTGAGGGTCGCCTTCGCTTCCTCGGTCTTGTTCTGGGGAGGGGTAGGGTAAACGACGGTTGTCGCCAAAACGTCTCCGACGTCGTCGACTATCGCTATCTTACAGCCGGTTCTGTAAGCGGGGTCGAAGCCCATAACGACCTTTCCGCGGACGGGAGGGAGCATAAGAAGGTTCTTTAGGTTTTCGCCGAAAACGCGGATAGCCTGCTCCTGAGCGTTGCCGGTAATAAGGTTACGCATTTCGGTCTGAACCGAGGGTGCGATAAGACGTTCGTAAGCGTCCTCGCTCGCTTCGCGCACGCAGTCGGTCGATTGACACTCCTTGGCGGTTAAAAGCTGAGAACGGAGATAGGTGAATATCTTTTCTTTATCTATATCGACCTTGACCGAGAGGATACCCTCCTTCTCGCCTCTGTCGACGGCGAGGATACGGTGGGAGGGGATTTTAGATAGGGGTTCGGAATATTCGTAATAGGTGCGGTAAACGGTGTCCTCCTCGGTCTTTGCCTTGGAAACAAGACTGCCGTGGCGGAAGGTAAATTCGCGGATCCATTTTCTGAATTCCGCGTTGTCCGAAACGCGCTCTGCGATAATATCCTTCGCGCCGTTTAACGCGTCCTCGGCGGTATTTATCTTCTTTTCGGGGTTTAGGTATTTTTCTGCTTCGGCGAGAACGTCGATATCCTTTCGCTGCTCGAGAATAAGCTCGGCAAGAGGAGTAAGACCTGCCTCGGCGGCAATGCTTGCGCGGGTACGTCTCTTCGGACGGTAGGGACGGTAGATGTCCTCTAATTCCGAAAGCGTTTTCGCGTTTTCAATAGCGGTTACGAGCTCCTCGGTGAGCTTGCCCTGCTCGTCGATAAGACGGGTAACGTCGGCACGGCGTGCATCAAGCGCGCGGTAAAACTCGAGCTTTTCGCCGAGCTCGCGGAGCTTTTCGTCGTCGAGCGCGCCTGTCGCTTCCTTACGGTAACGCGCGATGAAGGGTATCGTGTTGCCCTCGTCGATAAGATTAACAGCCGCTTCGACCTGCGTGCTTTTGATCTTTAACTCTTCTGCAATTTTTGCAATTATATCCATTTATTTCCTCCAAATGAAAGTACCCTTCATTATATCACAAAAGAGTCAAAATGTAAATGTTTTAATTGGATTTTTGTGCGACAAAGTCGGTATAAAGTCGGGACGAAAAACCGTACATTATGTATTATAATAAAGGTGTCGGCGGAAATTAAACGGAATCGAGCGCAAAATGAAGGCAAATTGAAGCATAATTGAAGCGGATTTGAAGCAAAATTGAATCAAACTTTCATCAAAAATCAATCAAATTTTCATCAAAGTTGTGAGTAAAATGTGCGAAAAATGTGTGAAAAATGTTTGCTGAAATCATTGAAAATCAAGAAAACCGAAAGCGAACGTAACGTTACTTTGACGTTATAATAACGCCTTAGAATAAGAAAATAGAATAAGAAATAGAAAAAAGAGAAAGAAACAGAAGAAGATGAAGATGGTATATACACCGTAGCCGAATAAGTAATTGTCCCGGACAAGTCCCGGATTGTCCCAATACAGAAATAGAAATAGAAAAAGAGAAAGAAAAAGAAAAAGAAATAGAAATAGAAGAAGATGAAGATGGTATATAATATCTTGGATTTTTATACCGCCATCACCGCCAAAAGAGCTTTTTTTGACTTTTCTATAAAAAGTAGGCGGTAAGGGTTGTCGTTAATAAGCTTGGCGAGGAGTTGCTTTGCGAAGCCTTCCGCTATGTGTGGGTGTTGCGCAAATATGTGCCTTCGGCACGCGATATATCGCATACGCGATGCGATATGCCTACGGCGCGATATATTTCGCGTTACGCGAAATGCGATATGTTGTGCTCCGCACAACGTTATGTTTTTAATGTTACGTATGAATTTCGTAATGTAGGGACCGGCGTCCTCGACGGTCCGCAACGTGTCGTTTTGTTTTTTGCGACAATTAAAATCGATAATGTATCAAATCGTTGCGTTATCGATTTGAATCTGCCTTTTCCGTAATTGTTATGTGCGGTCCGTCGAGGACGCCGGTCCCTACAGTACCTTTTTTACACGTTAATGTTGGATACACTTTACATACTGTTTTGTAGGGGATGGGCTTGTCCCCTCTCAAAACGTATAAATCGGGACTCGGAAACCGTAAATCCGTCAACTTATTTCCGCGAAGACAACAAAACGCGCAACAAAGACGAACATAAAAAAGGCACCTCGTCAAGAAGTGCCTTCATTTATATTATATATCCGTTATTTCTTTTTTCTTGTTGCCAAGATAATTACGACCACAAGAATTACAATAAACACGATGGGAATAATCACCGCGCCGATTATTATAAGGATCGGGAGAAGAGCGGCAAACGCGAAAGAGGATTTCTCTTCGATCGGAGCAATATCTTCGACTTCGTTTTCTTCGTTGTCCTTAGTATATTCTTCTTTGTCGTATTTATTGCTGTAAGAATGATCCTCGTATCGAGATTCTTCGATAACTTCGGATTCATATTCTTCGATAACCTCGGATTCAGCTTCCGAATAATATTCATCCTCGCTCATATCGCTTCCGAGGTCGGACGCATATACGAAGGGCGCGTACATCATCGCGTTGCTGTAAAGAAATTCGCCGTTAGTAACGTCAACTCCCCATAAAACAAGCTGGGTTCCGAGGGGGAGGTCGACAGCGGCTTTTTGTTCGTAATAATTCGGGTAGTTGTCTGCTCGGTTTTCGTCCCAACAGTCGGTATGAATACCCAAAATCAGCATTCCGCTTTTATATTGACTGAAGGCTATTTCCACACCTTCACCGTGTCTTTTATCGATAATAGTATAAAGGTTTTTGTTGCCCGAAACAGGCTCGAGTAGCAGAGCATAAGCCCAATGGGTATGAATCTCGTAATTGATGTCGGTTTTAAGCGCGGTGCTTTCGGAAGAAAGAGGCCTGTTTATATAATCGATATCGAATATAACCTTACCGTTGGAGTCGGCGGGTCTTGCACCTTCTGTGATTATATTGGGGTTCTCGGGAAACTCGCACGTTGCGCCATTAAGAGTGATAACGCCTGCCTTGTTGGGAGACTTGCCGCCGAGGATAGCATCGTTCCATTCGATCATACCCCTCTTAACGTTGTAGTTTTCCTGAGCGGCAACAGCGAAGGAAAGACCGAACTGTTTATTATCGTCTGCGAAAGCGATACCCGACATTCTCCAGGGGATCGCAAGCTCGTAAATGGTGTGCTTGCCGCTTCTGGTAACAGCCGCATCCCAGCTATTGAGAGAAACATCGGAAGCAGAAATACCTTTGGGATAGCTCCAAGCCGCTCTGCCTACCGAGCCGTCGTCGAGCTGGCATATACCAATTGCGAGGTAGTTGCCGTCGTAGTTGGTAGAGCCGTTTTTGGGAGCACCGGGAGTGATCATCAACTCTATGCAGGAAAACATCCACATATAACTGAGCATAGAGCCGTCCGACGGCCAGTCCTTGCTTATTAAATTACCGTTATTGTCATAAGTGCCTTTGACAAGAGGCTGATGAACGTCGGTCTTGACGTCCCAAGCCATATAGAGGTTGTCATCGTCCCAGGCAATGTAGAAATCGAAGTCCCAGTTGTTGTAATCGTCGTGGTCGTCGATTGCCTGGAAATGCATATATTTATCTTTGGAATAGGTAAGCGCAGGGAAAATACCGTATTCCGCGGCGTTTATCTTACCGTCAACCTTGGGCGGTGTCTTAATATACTCTGCATCAAGCTTATCGTTTATTGTCGCAGCCGCCGAGACGGGGAATGCAAGAGTGGTTAAAAGCAGTATCGCTGTAAGAATTATGACAGTTACTTTTTTCATTTTTTCACCTCGTGCTTTTATCTTATCTGACCGTTTCCGTTGATAACGTATTTGTAGGTGGTCATCTCGGTCAAGCCCATCGGGCCGCGCGCGTGCATCTTCTGGGTGGAAATGCCGATTTCCGCGCCGAAACCGAATTCCTCGCCGTCGGTGAAGCGGGTGCTTGCGTTGACGTAGACTGCAGCCGCGTCGACGGTATTACAGAAATAAAGCGCGTTTTCGGGATTTTTGGTTATAATAGCCTCGCTGTGTCCCGTGCCGTGGAGGTTGATATGGTCAACAGCCTCTTTCACGTCCGAAACAACCTTTACGGAGAGGATATAATCGTTATATTCGGTATAAAAATCCTCGTCGGTCGCTTTTTTTACGTCGGGAAGGATAGAAAGAGTCTTTTCGCATCCGCGAAGCTCGACGTTATCCAGTCTTTCCTGAACGAGAGGAAGTATCTTCTTGGCGATCGCTTCGTGGACGAGCAATCCCTCCGCCGCGTTGCAGACCGAGGGGCGCGAGCGTTTCGCGTTGTCAATTATGTCGATTGCTGTCGAAAAATCGGCGGTTTCGTCGAAATATACGTGGCAATTACCCGCACCCGTTTCGATAACGGGAACGGTTGCGTTGTCTACGACCGAGCGTATAAGCGATTTACCTCCGCGCGGGATAAGAAGGTCGATTTTGCCCTTCATTTTCATCAATGCGTTCGCGGTCTCACGCGAGGTATCCGAAACGATATTAATACATCCTTCGGGAAGTCCGACCGAGGAAAGCGCGTCGGAAAGAACTTTCGCTATCGCGATATTGGAGTTTATCGCCTCTTTGCCGCCTCGGAGAATCACCGCGTTTCCGGATTTAACGCACAAAGCCGCCGCGTCAGCCGTAACGTTCGGGCGCGCCTCGTAAATAATCGCAATAACACCGAACGGAACGCGCTTTTTCGTTATATTCAATCCGTTGGGACGAGTCCATTCCTCGTCGTTTGCGAGAGGGTCGGGGAGCGCGATGACCTTTTCGACCGAAGCGGAAATAGCCTTGATACGCGCCTCGGTAAGAGTTAAACGGTCGAGCATAGCCGAGCCGATCCCGTTGCTTTTTGCGTTTTCGAGGTCGGTTTCGTTCGCCTTTATGATCTCGTCGGAGCGCAAAACAAGTGCGTCCGCCATCGCTTTAAGCGCGCGATTTCGTAAATTTGTGTCCGCAGTGCCTAAAACAACCGAAGCAAGTCGGGCATCGTTACATAATTTATTAAGCATAATGATCTCCTTTATTTGCGTGCCGCGAAATAGGTGCCGACAAATTCGCCGTCTAAAATATCGTAAAGAATTTCGGGGTCTGCGCCGTTGACGATTATCATAGGAATACCGCGCTCGGTGCAATACTGCGCGCTTTCGAGCTTAGCCGCCATACCGCCCGTGCCTCTTGCCGTGCCTGCACCGGCGCCGAAGGAGAATATATCGTCCGAAACCGAATCGACGTATTCGATAAATTTGGCATCGGGGTTCGATCTCGGGTCGGAATCGTAAAGACCGTCGACGTCGGACATATTTATAAGCAGATCGGCGTCGCAAAGCTCGGCAACGGTTGCGGCAAGGGTGTCGTTACTTCCGATACAGATCTGTTCGTCGGAAATCGTGTCGTTTTCGTTAACGACGGGTATTACCCTCTGGGAAAGAAGGAGCGAGATGGTGTTGCTCGCGTGCATACGGCGAACGGGGTCTTTGATAACACCGCGCGTAATAAGAATTTGGGCGATAGTCGCGCCGAAGTCGGCAAAACGGCGGGCGTACATATCGATCAATTGGCATTGACCGACAGCGGCGGCAGCCTGCTTTTGCTCGGTGGTGAGCGTTGCACGGTTGAATCCGATGTTGGCAAGACCGCAGCTGACCGCGCCCGATGAAACGAGGATTATTTCCTTCCCGCTGTTATGAAGGTCTGCAAGACAGGAAACGAGCTTTTCTATCTTGCGGATGTTTATATATCCCGAATTGTGCGTAAGTGTGGAGGTACCGACCTTTACGACAATTCTTTTTGTGTTTTCAACATTAATTTTCATAATTATACCGCCTTAAGGTATTTACTTGTTCTTAAACATTTATTATAATATAATATGAAGGAATAATCAAGAATTTTTTAAGTTTTAGGGGTCTGTTATGAAAAAAAGACTTGTTTTGGCTTCTGCCTCCCCGCGCAGAAGCGAGATTTTGACGGTTGCGGGGTTTGATTTTGAAATAATACCTTCCGATGCCGATGAAATATCCGACGGGCTCGCTCCCGAGGAAGCGGCGCGTATCAACGCGCTTTCGAAGGCAAAGGAGGTTTTTTCGCGCGTCGGAGATGGTGTTGCTGTTGTCGGCGCGGATACGGTCGTAACTCTCGACGGCAGAATTTTGGGTAAACCGAAGGATAAAAACGATGCCTTTTGTATGCTTAAATCCCTCTCGGGCCGTAAGCATTGTGTTGTTACGGGATATGCCGTAATAAGCGATAACTGCGAGCTGAGCTCGTTTTGCTCTACCGAGGTCGTTTTCCGTACCCTTACCGATTCCGAAATATCCGCCTATATCAATACTTTTGAACCTATGGACAAGGCAGGGGCATACGCTATCCAGGAAAAGGGAAGTCTTTTTATAAAATCGATGAACGGCGACTTTTTTAACGTCGTCGGCCTTCCTATCGCGGAAATAGCCGAAGTACTTAAAAGGATAGACATCTATCCCGATTGGCAGAATCAATAAATTCGGCTGACAAATTCTGTTAATTTTATCTAAAAACACATAAACTCATTGACAAACGAAATTCATTTTTGTATAATAAAATGAAAATAAAATTATAAGGAGATATATCTGATGAAACTCACCAAAAGAATCGTTGCTTTTGTGTTAGTTGCTGTTATGCTCGTATCTGCTTGCGCAGTTATGACGTCTGCGTCTGCGTCGGTTTCGATGTCTTACGTTACCGGTCATAACGTTACGAGCGACGGCGCCGTTAAGTACGCTAAGTACAACACCTACGGCTCCTCCAGCGGACACACCGAAGCCACCACTGTTCTTACTTTTAACCCCTCTAACGGCTATATACCCATGGCATTCGTTAAGAGTGCAGGTTGGGCATCCACCCTCGACAAGCAGTATTCCGAGGCTATTAATAAGTACGGCTATGAAGTTGCCGGCGTTATTAACGGCTCCTTCTTCTCTACTGCTGACGGTACCCTCTGCGGTAACCTCATCGTTGACGGTAAGGTTTCCTGTGCGCACGTTGACTATGCGGACAGCTTCGTTGCTTTCGACTCTGAAGGCAATATGGATATCGTTAACTCCTGCCTCGCGTTTACTCTTCGTATAAACGGTACCGAGGTTCCCAACGGTCTTGCATATCTCAACAAGCGTCAGGATATGTGCGGCGACTGGGGCAGCGACAGATTCTTCTATTACGATACCTCTTGCGGCTCCGCTGCTGACAGCTCCAGCCAGGGTCTCGACATCATCTGTGAAAAGATCGACAATTCCGAATTGGCAGTAGGTAAGACCCTTTTCGGTAAGGTTGTTGCTATAAACCAGAACACCTACGGTTCTTCTTTCGGCACCTCCGGTCAGCTTTCCAACAGATTCGTTCTTTCGGTTAAGAACGGCTCCGCCTATGCAGCTTATGCGAACGGACTCAAGGTTGGCGACTCTGTAAGCATCACCACCACCGAAACCGTTGAGGCTTCGCGTGAAATCATGGAAAAGGCTAACAGCGTTATCACCAACGTTGGCTGGCTCGTTAAGAACGGCGTAGACCAGACCGATATCAACTCCTCTATCGGTACTCATGCTGTAACTACCTATGCTCGTTGGACCGCTTTCGGTAGAAAGGCTAACGGCGAATACGTATTCTTCACCTCTGAAGGCGGCTCTACCGGAGTCTCTTCCCGTTCCATCAACCTTAAAGACGTTGCTGCTGCAATGATCAAGCTCGGCTGTACCGACGTTATCCGTATGGACGGCGGCGGATCCAGCGCCATGTACGTTTCCAACACCGGTTCGGGCTCTGCAGGCTACGTTCAGTCTCACAGCCGTTCGGTTTCCGACTGTATTCTTATCGTTAAGAAGTCCAGCCTTGTAGATTCTTCTCTCAACGCTCAGCTTCGTACCTATATTGACAATGCTAAGAATAGCAACCCCACCGCTGAGGTTTCGGCTATCATCGCTGAAGCAGAAGCTTGCCTCGCTCAGACCTATCCCGTTTCGGGCGACGTTAAGAGATACCTTATGGACCTCTCTCCCATGGCTTCTCTCGGCCGTGCTCTTACCCGTGCCGATTCGATTTCCATAGGCGATTACAACGCTCACGTTCTTAATGAGCTCCGTACCTATTACGATCAGGGCGCGGCGGCTTTCTATAAGGGCAACACCTCCGCTGATATTGCCGGACTCGCCAGCAAGATCAATGCGGCTCTCGATAAGAAGACCGGCGCTTCCTCTGTTTCCGTAGGCGCAAGCTATACCGTAACCAATACCCGTACCGACGTATATAAGGATAACGGAACCAAGCTCACCGACGGTAATAAGGGTGCTGTTGATGCGGGAAGCGGCTCGGCATACTCGGGCTTTACCGGAAATGCAGAAGTCGTTATCGACCTCGGCTCCGCTAAGACCTTCAATACCTTCAACGTATACCTTGCAGGCGGTGCTTGGGGTATTACCGTACCTACTGACAATATGAAGGTTGACGTTTCTTATTCCAACTCCAAGTCCGGTACTTACACCACCGTTGGTTCTGTTACCGAGGCTGTTCAGAAGACCGGTACCGGCAAGAACGATGAAACCTGGTCTACCTATACTATGACCCTTTCCTCCGATGAGGATATTACCGCTCGTTACGTTAAGATCAAGGTTACCAACACTTGGGGCGGACACGTTTGGATGGACGAAGTTGAAGTGGCTTATAAGGCCGATGCAGGCGCATATTCTGCTCCCGTTACCGACTATATCTTCGTTACTAAGTTCAATGAATACGTATACGGCGGCGACTGTATCGTTTATACTCCCGACTTCGGTACCATTACCGAGGACAAGGCTAACCACCGTTACACCGTTAACGTATTGTTGGAATGGAATGCTTCCGTTGGCGCATACGTTGTTAAGAGCGTAGCTCAGGGTAGCGGCGCAGGAACCGTTCCTGCCGTTACTCTTTCCAGCAACCAGCTCTATATCGCTTGTCACGCTGAAGATTCCCGTATCCCCGGCTCCGGTATAAACGCTACAAGACTTTCTTCGGTTAAACCCGGCCAGAAGATGCTTTGCTACGGTATCGATATTACCAACAAGACCCAGAGCTGTGCGGCTTACATTAAGTTCATTGACGCTAACGCTACCGACCCCGACCTCGTTGTTCCCTGCGAACACGATTATGAAGGCGTAGTTACCGCTCCTACCTGTAAGGAAGGCGGCTATACCACCTTTACCTGCTCTCTCTGCGGCGATAGCTATGTCGGCGACGAAACCGATCCCGATGCTAACGCTCATAACCCCGGCGAGGCTGCTACCTGCACCAAGGCTCAAACCTGCCTCGACTGCGGTGCTACCGTTAAGCCTATGCTTGACCACGATTATAACACTTCCGTAACCGCTCCTACTTGCGAAGACGAAGGTTATACCACCTACTCCTGCAAGAACTGTACTCACAGCTACGTTGACGATTATGTTGACGCTCTCGGCCACGATTATAAAGACTCGGTTACCGCTCCTACCTGCACCGAAAAGGGTTACACCACTCACACCTGTGACGTCTGCGGCGACAGCTACGTTGACAGCTACGTTGACGAACACGGCCACACCGAAGGCGAATGGGTAACCCTCGAAAACGGTTCTCAGGAACTCCGTTGCACGGTTTGCGGTGAAATCCTCGAAACCAAGCCCTACGTTCCCGCAGTTGATTATGACGTAAACGGCGACGGCAAGTTCAACCTCTTCGACTACGTTGCAGTTAAGAACGCTGTAATCAAGGGCAGCGACGATCCCGAACTTTTGGCTCGCGCTGACGTAAACGGCGACGGCAGAGTTAACATCTTTGACTGTGTTGCGGTTAAGGGTGCATTCCTCGCACAAGGTTAATCGCACACGCATCTTTCGGACAGACCGAAAAATCCTTTTTCAATAACGCGTTGAAGGAAATGATGAATTTGTTACCTTCTCGCCGCGAAAAGAAATATAACCGCAGGCTTTTGCCTGCGGTTTGTTTTTTGGTAGAAAATCCTTCGGATTTTCATTGTATAGGATTTTTCTATGACGATTTTCCCCTCCGGCAGTAGATTACTACAGCCTGTCGGGTTAAATCGCCATTCTGCCTCAAAATCTGCGCGAGCGAACGGAACTCTATAAAACCGATTGAAAACCTTGCGTTTTCAATCGAGAGCGTAGCTTTTTACCATACTAAACCGAAACCCAACATCTTGTTAGTGCATTTTTACCATACCCCATTGGGTAGGACTTGACAAGTGTGATATAATATTAAGTGAATGATTATATAATGAGTAAAAATGCGCTTGCGAAAAATACGCGTTTTTAACGCTGATTTTTGAGAAAAAGTTTGCATTTTTCGGATAATCTTCACGCGAAAACCGCATATAATATATTACCTGATTTCGTTTTGTCGCGGTTTTCGAAAATATTAAGGAGAGAATTATTTGGTGAAAATGAAAAAACTTTCGCTCGCTCTTGTCGTTGCGGTTGCGTTACTGCTTCCCGTATTTGCGATGATTGCGTATGCGGAAAACGAAACGAGCTCGGACGACCTTGGCTTCGACCCCGAAAAGACGGTCGTTACCTACGATATGCTCATGAAATTCAAAGAAGAGTTTCGTGCCGAGCTTCTCAAAGAGCTTGCCGCTGAAGGCGGTATCACAATTAAGAACACCTACGAGGATATCGATGTTAAAGAGGGCGAGATGATCCTTCTTTCTCCCGCGGCCGAGGTTATCTATCGCGGCGGCGGCGCTGTTGCGATCACATCCTCCGACAGCGAAAACGACGGTATCACCGATATGTCGAGCGGAACCGAGATCTTCTCGGGCGAGGCTCTTGAATACGGACATATCTACCACGCTTCGGCATCCGAATCGAAAAAGGCGATTCTCGTTACCGGCGGAAGCGCATATTTTACTGTGAGAGGCGATTATGAGATCATTAAATAACGTCTTCACAAAACGTCTTTCGAGCCTGGCTCTTGCGTTCGTATTCTGCATAAGCCTTCTCGTTTCTCCCTCCGCGTCGGTCGGCGCGGCCGGGGCTGTGTCGTCATACAACGAGCCCGACGTTCAGGTCGGTATGTATGTTGCCGCACCTCTTCTTGATACGAGGGTCTTCTCCTCTCTTAATTCTTCGTCGAGCGGTTTTGATATCGGATATCTTAACGGAAAAAGCTTCGTCAAGCTTTTCACGGTCTCCAATAAAAATATCGTTCTTCTTCCTCAGACAAACGCGAAGCTTAACGCGGATAAGACCTGCGTTGCTTCGAACAGCGGTAACATCGGCGCTTACAGCGCGGTTATCGGCAAGCATTCTTCCTATTCCGCGGCGGCATCGGCTGCCAAATCCTTCGGCGGCTTCGTTGCTGTTGTCAAGGGCGGTTATGAGGCTCGCGCCTTCTCGGGAAACAGCGCTTCGGCGGTTTCTTCGTCTTCGGGCGGACGTCCCGTTGCTTCACCTGCTTCGGGCGGTTTGACCGTTGTCGATGCTTCTAACGGCAGAATTTTGTTTACTTACGAGGATACTTCCCGTAAGCTCACGCTCCGCGGTGTGGGCGGAAATACCGTTTCGCTCCCTCTTAAACACCGTACCGGCGCTGTAAATACCTATAATTATCAGGGCTCTTTCGAATATTCCGTTTCCGACGGCAAGCTTTATATGATAAACCATATCGGGCTTGAGGATTACACAAAATGCGTTATGGCTAACGAGATCGGCACAAACGTTTCGGTCGAAACAAGAAAGGCTTTCGCCGTTCTTGCACGTACCGTTCCGATCAACAGCAAGCACCATAAGCAGGGCTTCGACGTTTGCTGTAACTCCGCCTGCTGTCAGGTTTATCACGGTATGCACCGTATGAGCGCGGAAAATAATGCGATCGTCGATTCGACGCGCGGACTTATCTGTACCTATCAGGGCAAGCCCATTTCGGTCCTTTACCATAATTCCAACGGCGGTGCGTCCTGCTCGTCGGTTGCGGCTTGGGGCGGAAAAGAGGTTCCCTATCTTACTACGGTCTTCCAGGAAGAAACCGAGGAAAGCGACAGATGGACCAAGGTTTATTCCAAGCAGGAATTTTATGATTATCTCCGCTCACGCAATACCTTTTCGGGCTTGAAGGATTCGGATATCTCGATGAAGATTCTCGAAACCGACCCCTACGGCTCGGATTACATTACCGTTCTTTCGGTAAGCGACGGAAGCGGAAACACCGTTTCGGTTACAACGAGCGAGGATGTCCGTTCGGCTTGCGGCTTCAGCAGCGCGAACTTTACTCTCGAATACAGCACCGAGATGACCGTTCTAAACTCCGACGGAAAAGCGGAAACGCGTAAAATTACCGGAGTTATGACCGCCGACGGATATAAGCCTTTCGAGGGCTTTAACGAAAAATACACCCTGGCGAACGGCGAAACCTATTCTCCCGAAACGGTTACCGTTAACGGTCAGGGTGTCGGCCACGGCGTAGGATTCTCGGCTACTGGAAGCGAAAAGCTTGCCCGCGACGGATACAGCTATAAATATATCCTCGGGTGCTTCTTTAACGGAACCGACCTCACTTATGCTTCCTGACTTGAATAACAAAAAGAGATGGCTCTCAGGCTGTCTCTTTTTACTTTCCCTCGGAGAGTGAAGTGCATTGACAAAAAATCGGTATTTATGCTATCATATAAGAAACAAATCGGAGTATGCTATCACATAAAAAACGAAAGGAACCGGTTTTATGAATTTAATTATATGTCTTGACGATAAAAAGGGAATGCTTTTCAACAAGCGCCGCCAAAGCCGCGACGGTGTGCTCGTTGAAAGGGTAATATCGCTTGCCGAGGGAAGCCGTCTTTTGATGAACGGCTATTCGGCGAAGCTTTTCGGGGACGCGGATATAATTTCCGACGACGATTTTTTGAATATAGCCTCTGACGGCGATTATTGCTTCTGCGAGAAGGCGGTTGAAGATTTGGGAAAATTCAAAAAGATATATATTTTCCGCTGGAACCGCGTATATCCCGCCGACACCTTCTTTTCCTTCGACCTCGAAAAAGAGGGCTATTCGCTTGAATCGAGCGAGGATATCGTAGGCTCGTCGCACGAAAAGATAACTCTTGATACTTATATAAAGGGTGAATGACCGAATGAAAAAGCTTAATATTTATGCGTTTTTTGCGCTTGTTCTGTCGTTGGCGATAGTCTTTTCGGGCTGTGTTTCTTCGATAGATGAAGGCGTGAGTGTGGATCTTTCAAGCACCGCTTCGGATAACGAACCGTCGGTAGGCGGAACAGAATCAAATGAAACCGATGCGGAAGAGAGCGATACGTCGGATGATGATTCATCAAGTCCGTCCGATATATCAAACGTCGACGGCGAAAGCTCGGACCCGTCCGAAAAGGACAACGGTACAACCGACCCGTTGCGTTTTATCGATATAAATAACCTTCCTGTTTACGACGGCTCTCCTTTTGCCGCGCTTAACGGCAACGAGCCTTCCTTCGGAGCGGACGAAATAACCGACAAAGCGTTTGAAAATTATGCAAAGTTGGATAAATACGGTCGTTGCGGAACGACTTTCGCCTGCGTAGGGCGCGAAACAATGCCGACCGAGCCCCGCGGAGATATAAGCTCGGTTAAGCCGAGCGGCTGGAATAACGTAAAATATGACGCTTCGCTCGTCGACGGCGGTTATATCTATAACCGATGCCATCTTCTCGGGTTCCAGCTTACCGGAGAAAATGCAAACGAAAAAAACCTTATAACCGGAACGCGTTATATGAACGTCGACGGTATGCTTCCCTTCGAAAATATGGTCGCCGACTATATCAAGGAAACCGGTAACCACGTTATCCTTCGTGTTACGCCTGTTTTTGTCGGCAATGAGCTTGTCGCACGCGGAGTTGTTATGGAGGCTTATTCGGTCGAGGACGAGGGCGACGGAATTTATTATAACGTTTATTGCTTCAACGTTCAGCCGGGTATCGATATCGATTATGCTACCGGTGAGAGTAAATTGGGCGCTCAAAACGGCAATAATGATAGCAACGCTTCGGGAATAACCTATGTTCTGAATACGAATACCAAGAAATTCCACTATCCCGATTGCGCTTCGGCAAAGAAGATATCGGATAAAAACCGCGAGGAAACCGACAAAACGCGTGAAGAATTGATCGCGATGGGCTATTCACCCTGCGGAAATTGCGATCCGTGATAAGAATTTAATTTGCATTTAAGAAAAACCCTAAACGCCTTGACAAATTACGACAAATAATGTATCATTTTATTAATAAAATGTGTAAATTTTCGGAGGTTATCGTGAAGAAAGCCTTTTGTTTGTTGACGGTAATTGTTCTTGTTTTCTCGCTGTTTGCTTTTAATGCATCTGCGGAGGAGGCTGCTTATTGCGGAAGAACCAACGCTTCGGTTGCAATACGAAGAGAGCCTTCCTCGTCCGGCTCGAGAGTTACTACCGTGTATTCAAATAAAGACGTTGTTATTTTCGGCGAGCACGGCGATTATTATAAGGTCATGTATAACGAATCCAAGTTCGGTTACGCCCTGAAATCCTCGATAGACGTTGTATATACAGGTAAGGTTACGGTTGAAAAAACCGCGATAAACGTTCGCAGACAGGCGGACGTCGACGCGACCGTTTTGGGAATCATTCCCAAAAATTATGAGATAACCTGTATCGGCGAATTACTTCCCGGCAACTGGCGCAAGGTCGAGGGCAATGCGTATGATAAGGATTCCTACGATAAGGATAACGACGTATATTACGGTGCTCAAAAATTCGTTTCGGGATATTCCAAGGCGATTAACGACGAGGACGGATATCAATATATAACCGTCCTTGGCAAGAAGGCTTACACCGGAAGCAAGACCTTCCCCGAGTATCTTGAGGTCGAAGAGAGCGAAGACGTAAGCGATAACAACGGCGAAAGCGTCGGCAGCGGAACGAGCGAA
The DNA here is from genome assembly GCA_045535385.1 of Eubacteriales bacterium. Lineage (GTDB taxonomy): Bacteria > Bacillota > Clostridia > Oscillospirales > CAG-382 > Coliplasma. Next base: position 7,747 of record JAZSLN010000094.1, on the reverse strand, counting down.
AATATATCGCAGACGGATGACAGTAGCTATTACGATTACGATTATGATTATGATAACAGCGAGTTTGATGTTACCGACATTCTGTGGGAACGACGAACCGATTCCACTCGTGTTTGGGCGTGGGTCTCGGTAGTTGTTATAGGCATTTATGCCATAATCACTATCTTCCGTATCAAGAGCGCTTAAATAACAAGAAACGTGCGCGATTTTTCACGCACGTTTCAGAGCTAAGATAAACTCGTTCTTTACACCCTTGAAAGAAAAATAAGTAAAAATATGCTTCTCGAACAAAAATCGGGAAGCATATTGTTTTTATAAGGAATTTGGATTTTTTATTGTATTTTCAAGGGTTTCCACGAAAAGCTCGACTGTCGTAGTCATCTACGCCGACGCTCGCTTTTCGCGGAAAATAACTTCGTTTCTCTTGCTCTGTTCGGTCTTCAATACGGTGTGTGGGGATGTGATAAAATTTGCAAGAAGAGAAACGCTTTTTATTGACAAACAAAGCTTTTAACTGTATAATAAATTAACGGCGGTTTCAAACCGCAATTGAAGCCGCGAAGCGAGGAAGCTTTGCGGCATTTTGCATTTAAGGAGAGATGAATTATGAAAAGAAGAGTACTCAGTATGCTTTTGGTACTCACGATGGTATTCTCAATGGCTCCGCTCGCGGTGCTTGCCGAAGAATATCCGAGCATCACGTTTGGCGAAGCTTTTTTGGTAGAGATAGAAGAAGGCTCGTCGGTGTGGTATAAATTTGTTCCCGAAAAAACAAAGAACTACGTATATTCTTCTTATGATAATTCCGACGTTGACCCGGTTTGTAAGGTTTACGATTCGGAGATGAACCTTATTTCAGAGTCTGACGACGGCGACGGCAGTAACTTCAAAAACACCGTTGAATTAACGGCGGGCGAGACCTACTATTTTGAGTTTTTCGAATACTATCGCAATGCCACAGGCTCTTATATGGCAAAGGTCAGCCGTGAGCTGCCTACTGACTTCAATATAGACAATTATATGGATTACGCACCGCACGTTGGAGCTGAAATCACTTTGGATTTCTTTGTATATCCTGAGGATACCGATGCGGTCATTACCTGGTCCTCCTCCGATAACGAGGTTGCAACGGTAGACCAAAACGGTAACGTTAAGCTTGTCGGCGTGGGTGACGCTGTCATCACCGGTTCGGTCGAGGGCGGCTTGAGCGACACGTTTGATATAACGTCCAGGCCTTCGGAATCCATCGCGATCGGCGACGAAAAGACGGTAATTTTTGACGGCACGTTGACCAAAAGAGATACTGTTGCGGCTTTCCGCTTCGTGCCCGAGGAATCCGCATATTACAGAATGTATTCTTACGATATCGTAACCGTTGATGAAGAACACGAAGTCGATCCCCGTTTATGGATACGCGACGACTATTATAAAGAGATCGGTTATAATGATGACGGCGGCGAAGACGTAAACGTTGACGGCCAAGCTTGGCTTGAAAAGGGAAAGGGCTACTTTTTCCTTATCGAACCGTATGATTTCGAGTCGGAAGGATCGATAAAGGTAAGGTTCGAAAAATGCGTCCCGATCGAATCGATCAAAATAGATTGCGGTGATAAGACAATAAAAGAGGGCGATTACATAGACTTTTACACGACCTGCGAGCCCGCGAATTGCGGAATCGAACCGCTCACCTTTACATCCTCGAATCCGTCCGTTGTCAGTATCGAAGGCACGACGGGATATGCTGTCGGCGCCGGCGAAGCGACTATCACGGTACGCACCGAGAAGAGCGGCTTAGAATCCTCCGTTACCATAACGGTTATCGGTATTGAAGAGGTTGCTGTAGACAGCGTATTTTCAATCGACTGCATCCCCGAAAACTACGGCGGCTATGAAAAATTCAAGTTTATTCCTGCCGAATCGGGCATCTATCGCTTTGAATCCGTCAAGATAAGCGGTGGATGGGATCCCGAGATAGTATTGGGAGACTGGGACGAGCAGTTCCGTTACGGCGAAGATATCGGCGATGACCTTAATTGTTGCTTGGAATACGCGCTTGTCGCAGGCGAGACTTATTATATTGAAGCCTATGGCGAAGGCGACTCGACGGAAACGGGCTCGGTAGATTTTAAGGTCACAAAGGTGAACTCGGAGATCCCGACGCTTGAGATCAACAGCTCGGTCGAAACGGTTATCGATATAGCAGGCAACGGCAAATATTACGTCTTCAAGCCCGCTTTCTCCGGTATGTATTCCATCTTCTCTACCCCGATCGGCGAAGCCCTTGATACCAAGTTGTTTGTATATGATAAAAATTGGGAAATCTTTTACACTAATGACGACGGCGGCGGTGACAGCCAATTCAATCTTGAAGAAGAATTTACTGCGGGCGAAACCTATTATATCAAGTCCTTCTTATACGACAACGACGACACAGGCTCCTTCAACACCAATTTGGAATACCTCGACGGCGACGTTGTCCGCGTAAGCTTTGATAAAAACGGCGGTGCAGGCACAATGGATAATGCAGCGTTGCTCAGTGGAAGCGAATATACTCTTCCCGAAAACGGCTTCACCGCACCCGCGGGTATGAAGTTCAAGGCTTGGAGCGTTAACGGTGAAGAAAAGGCTGCGGGCGACGTTATCGTAGTTGATGCGGATATTACCGTGGTTGCGGTTTGGGAAGAATATACGGTTGACATCAACGGCGACGGTTCGTTGAATATGTTCGACTATATGATGCTCAAATCGATCTGCTTGAACAAGGTTACCCCCTCCGAAGAACAGTATGCACGCGCTGACGTAAACGGCGACGGCAGAGTCAATATGTTTGACTATATGGCTGTTAAAACGATGGTGCTCGCACAATAACTCGAACAATAACTCGAACAATAATATAAAGAAAAAGGTTGCTTTCAGGCAACCTTTTTTATTTTGATTTAATATTTCTTTTACGCGTTTTTGATTCGGAAAATGGTAATTATCGCGTAAATGCCGACGACGATCAACGAGACCCAAGCGAAAAACTGGATTTTCTGGCTTTCTCGGCGTGCGCGGTAATCTTCGAGGTCGTCTTCAGCAGACTCTTCTTCGCTTTCCTCGATTTCGAGATGCTCGGGGAATGATAAGGTTCCCTCGTATTTTAATTTACCGTCGACAACAATGGCACCATCGGAAATATAGCCTTCCATCTCATAACCGGTGATTTCATCAATGGCCTTTACATAACGCCAGCCGGTTTCAACCTCTTCGCCAAGACAAGCAAATTCGCTGTACTTTGCAATAGTACCGAGGCTGTCGGAGAAAGGATCGGGAGAAGCGAAAATAACTACGTTTTGACTGTCGGTTTTTGCGGTATAAATGATATCGATATACCTCTTTTCCGCATAACCGAAGAAATTACCCTGAACAGGGTCGGCGTACAAAACCTTATACCAATCTTCATGCTCACCGAAAATGACAACCTCTCGGCCGCTGCTGACAAGGTGAACCGAGGAGGCATATGAATCGGGTTTTTCGGTAATAAAAAATGATGTTTTAGAGTAACCGTAATAAGGCTTTTCTTGCTCTTCGGCAGATACGGAGAACGCGATAATAGAAAGAAGTAAAAATACGGTTGTTAATAAACATAATGCTTTTTTCATAATAAGTTCCCGGATGATCAAAAATTATATTGAATTTCCCGCGACGTATGCGGTGGAAAAGGCTATTTGGAGGTTAAAACCGCCGGTATACGCATCGACGTCCATAATTTCGCCTGCGAAATACAGACCCGATACAAGCTTCGATTGCATCGTTTTCGGGTCGATCTCACGGCAGTCAACTCCGCCCCCCGTAACGATGGCTTCGTCGATCGGGCGTGTGCCGTTAATACGGATATGAAGCGACTTCATAAGTGAAAGTATCCTCGCGCGTTGCTCCTTGGTAAGTGCGTTAAGGCGCGTTTCGGGCGGAATTTCAGTCAAACGGATAAACGGCTCGATGAGCTTCGAGGGGAGAAGCGCCGAAAACGCGTTCTTCAGCTCGCGGTTCGGAATCTCCGAAAAATCGCGGAGAAGCCTTTTGTCGAGAGTTTTCTCGTCAAGCGCAGGCTTGAGGTCGATATACATATCGTAGGGATAGTCGGTTTTGAGATAGGATGAAGCCGAGAGAATGACCGGACCCGTAACGCCGAAATGGGTAAACATCATCTCGCCCTGCTCTTCGTAGAGCGTTTTTTTGTTTTTATCGCAAAATTTAATGCCTACGTTTCGAAGCGATAGCCCCATACAGTCGCGGCAGAGCTTGTCCTTCGACACAAGCGGAACGAGAGAGGGACGGATAGCCGTTACCGTGTGTCCCGCGCTTTGCGCGAGCCGATGGCCGCTTCCGTCGGAGCCCGTGCGCGGATAGGAGCTTCCGCCGCAGGCGAGAATAACGTTGTTTGCGCGGAATTCCTCGCGTCCGCAACGAACACCGAGGATTTTTCCGTCAGCAATTATAAGCGAAGAAACGTTACCTTTGCGGATAACGATACCCATTCTTTCGCAAGCGTTGACGAGGGCGCGCGTGATGTCGTTGGCCTTGTCGCTTACCGGAAAAACGCGGTTGCCGCGCTCGACCTTCGTAGGAACACCCTCGCTTTTAAAAAACGCAACGGTGTCCTCGGGTGAAAAACGCGATATCGCGCTCATCAAAAAACGCGGATTTGCGATAACGTTCGACAAAAACTCCTCGCGGTCGCACATATTCGTAACGTTGCAACGGCCCTTGCCCGTTATATCAAGTTTTTTGCCGCAACGCTCGTTTTTTTCGATGATCATAACCGAATTACCGTTAAGCGATGCGTTGTATGCCGAAAACAGACCCGCGGGTCCGCCTCCGACAACAATTACGTCATATATAACCATACGGCCTCGTATAAGCGAACTACGCTTCACGTTTTTTCGGAAGCGTAGTACATAATATAATAATTATTCAGAATGTTTTAGAAGCTGATTTTTTCTTCGATATAAGCGCGAACCTCGGAGATAGGCATTCTTACCTGTTCCATTGTATCACGGTCGCGAACGGTTACGCAGTTGTCCTCGAGCGAATCGAAGTCGTAGGTGATACAGAAGGGGGTACCGATCTCGTCCTCACGGCGATAACGCTTACCGATAGAGCCGGCTTCGTCGTAATCGCAGGGGAAATACTTGCAAAGCTCGCTTGCAAGCTCGTGCGCTTTGTCGCCGAGCTTCTTCGAAAGGGGAAGAACAGCGGCCTTGAAGGGAGCGAGAGCGGGATGGAAACGAAGTACGGTACGGATATCCTCTGCGCCGTCCTTGCCGATATTTTCTTCGTCGTAAGCGTCAACGAGGAATGCGAGAACCGAGCGTTCAACACCGAGCGAGGGCTCGATAACGTAGGGGATGTATCTTTCGTTCTTTTCCTGATCGAAGTAGGTCATATCGTTGCCCGAGGTGTTCTGGTGCTGGGTAAGGTCGTAATCGGTTCTGTCGGCAACGCCCCAAAGCTCGCCCCATCCGAACGGGAAGAGGAATTCGAAGTCGGTGGTAGCCTTGGAGTAGAAGCAAAGCTCCTCGGGATCGTGGTCTCTGAGACGGAGGTTTTCTTCCTATATGCCGAGCGAAAGGAGCCAATCGCGGCAGAAGCCTCTCCAATATTCGAACCATTCGAGGTCGGAACCGGGCTGGCAGAAAAATTCAAGCTCCATTTGTTCGAACTCGCGAACGCGGAAGATGAAGTTGCCGGGAGTGATCTCGTTACGGAAGCTCTTACCGATCTGACCGATACCGAAGGGGAGCTTCTTACGGGTGGTACGCTGAACGTTGGGGAAGTTTACGAAAATACCCTGAGCGGTTTCGGGACGGAGATAAACGGTGTTCTTTGCGTCCTCGGTAACGCCCTGGAAGGTTTTGAACATAAGGTTAAATTGACGGATGTCGGTGAAGTTGTGCTTGCCGCAGGTGGGGCACTTGATGTTCTTTTCTTCGACGAAATCCTTCATTTCCTGCTGGGAAAAAGCGTCGATGGGCTTTTCGAGGGTGTATCCGTTTTCGGCGCACCAATCCTCGATAAGCTTGTCCGCGCGGAAGCGTTCCTTACATTCGCGGCAGTCCATAAGAGGGTCGGAGAAACCGCCGAGGTGTCCCGAAGCGACCCAGGTCTGGGGGTTCATAAGGATAGCTGAATCAAGTCCGACATTGTAGGGGTTTTCCTGAACGAACTTTTTCCACCAGGCACGCTTGATATTATTTTTAAGCTCTGCGCCGAGAGGGCCGTAATCCCAAGTATTCGCAAGACCGCCGTAAATTTCGCTGCCTGCGAAAATAAAGCCTCTGCCCTTGCAAAGCGCAACTAATTTTTCCATTGTTTTTTCGGTGTTTTTCATTTGATTTCCTCCCGATTTTTAGGATTAAACATTATACTTAACCATTATACAACAGATTTGACATATTTGCAATAAGAAAACTTACAAATTTCACGATAAGTTGGTGCTGTCCGTCCGTTGATCAAATTTGCTCCGATAACCTACGTGAAATTGAAATAAAGTATTGCATTTTATTAATGGGTTTGCTATAATTATCTTGTATGAGAATGGGGTGGGATACCCCTTTATAAAAGACACAGGAGAACAGAAATGAAAGCGATTATCAACGGCAAGATCATTTTGAAGGATCGCATTGTTGAAGGCAGCGCATTGCTTTACAGCAACGTGATCGAAGGAATCGTTCCTGCTGACAAGGTTCCCGCAGGTGTTGAAGTTATCGATGCGAAGGGCGGTTACGTTGCCCCCGGTCTTATCGACCTTCATATCCACGGCTATCTCGGCAAGGACGTTTGCGACGGAAGCGAAGAAAGCATCCGTATTATTTCCAAGGGTTTGCTTGCAAACGGCGTAACCGGCTATCTTCCCACCACGATGACTGTGGATATGGCAGTTATCAAGAAGGCTTTGGAGGTTTGCCGTTCGCTTAAAGAAGAAAGTAAGACCTGGGAAGGCAGTACCATTCTCGGCTGCCACGCAGAAGGTCCCTTTATCAGCGAATCCAAGAAGGGCGCTCAGGACCCGAAATATATCCTCAAGCCCGACGCAAAATTCGTTAAAGAATATGCAGACATCATCCGTATCATAACTCTCGCTCCCGAAACCGACACCGAGGATTTCGAAGCTATTAAAGAGATCCGCCGCGACACCGACGTTATTATGTCTATCGGCCACACCAGCGCTGATTATGATACCGCTATGAAGAGCACCGAAATCGGTATGCGCCACGTTACCCACCTTTTCAACGCGATGACCGCTCTCGCTCACCGCGCTCCCGGCGTTGTTACCGCTGCTCTCAATACCGACGTCAGCTGTGAGCTTATCGTCGACACCTTCCACGTAAATCCTGCATTGTATAATATGCTTTGGAAAATAAAGGGCAGAAAGCTCTGCTTCATCACCGACTGTCTCCCCGCGGGCGGACTTCCCGAGGGCGAATACACTCTCGGCGGTGCGAAGATCATCTACCGCGGAATCGTTTGCCGTCTCGAAGACGGTACCGTTGCAGGTAGTGTTCTTCACCTCAACAAGGGCGTTTGGAACGTTTACACCAATTCCGATATTCCTCTTTGGGAATGTGTAAACGGCGCGTCCCTCAACCCCGCTACCACGCTCGGCATCGATGAGACCAAGGGATCTATCGAGGTCGGCATGGATGCGGACATTATCATCACCGACAATGAATTTAACGTAGAAAAAACTATTATCGGAGGTAACACC
>JAZSLN010000113.1:0-14394 GCA_045535385.1 Eubacteriales bacterium | reverse complement strand
AGAAGGCTTACGGAAACGCCGACGGAATAGTTATCAATCCCGGAGCATATACCCACACGAGCATAGCCATATTGGACGCAGTCAAATCGGTAAATATACCGACGGTTGAAGTACACATATCGAAGGTCGAAGAACGCGAAGACTTCCGACAGATCAGTTATATCAGACTTGCTTGTGTAAAGACCATTACGGGACACGGAACCGACGGATATATCGAAGCGATAGATTATCTAACCGAAGGAAAATAAAATGAAAGCAACTTTCAAACCCTGCAAACTAAAAGGAAAAACAGACGCGCCGCCATCCAAGAGCATGGCGCACAGATATCTTATCGGTGCGGCACTCTCCGGGCAGAAATGCACGCTTACAGGCGTTGATTACAGCGAGGATATTCTCGCGAGCATCGACTGTTTACGTGCATTGGGAGCGAATATAACAACCAATGGCGATACGGTTTTTATCGATCCTCAAGGCTTTATGAAAGCAGAGAATCCGATATTGGAATGCAGAGAAAGCGGAAGCACGCTTCGTTTCTTTATTCCGCTCGCGCTATGTCTCGGACAAAGCGTTACTTTACGCGGAAGTGAGCGTCTTCTCGAGAGGCCCCTCGGGGTTTATGAGGAGATTTGCAAAGACAAAGGCTTCATTTTCGAGAAAGGCAAACGCTCCGTTACGCTATGCGGCATACTTGAAAGCGGAGGCTACAAGATACGCGGAGATATAAGCAGTCAGTTCATCACGGGACTTATTTTTGCTCTCATACATTTAGGCAAGGATTCATCCATCGAGATAATTCCTCCGTTCGAAAGCAGATCCTACGTCAATCTGACTGTTTCGGCGCTTAAATCGTTCGGAGCGGACGTTACATTTACGAATGAATACAAAATCGAGATAAAAGCTTCGGAAATGCACGGTTTTTCAGGCAGGATCGAGGGAGATTATTCCAACGCAGCGTTTCTGGATGCATTCAATTACATCGGTTCGGATATAGAAATAGGCAACCTCAGCCCGAACAGCTTACAGGGCGACAGAGTGTATATCGAATATTTCAAACAGATTTCAAACGGTACACCTACACTTGATATTTCCGACTGTCCCGACCTCGGCCCCGTATTATTTGCGCTTGCCGCTTTGAAGGAGGGTGCGACCTTTATCGGCACCGAGCGACTCAAAGCCAAGGAGAGCGACCGCGGTGCGGCTATGCACGAGGAGCTATGCAAGTTAGGTGGAGGACTTATATTCGGTGATAACGAAATTACCGTTCCGAAGCAACAACTTAAATACAGCAAAGAGATACTTGACGGACACAACGACCATCGAATCGTCATGGCGATGTCGGTTATATTGTCAAGTATCGGAGGAAGTATCGACGGTGCAGAATCCGTAAGAAAGAGTTATCCCGGATTTTTCGAGGATATTAAGCAGCTTGGTGCAGAGGTAGAATTATTATGATGGTAGATGTCAGCAAAAGAATCCTTATCGTAGGACTCGGTCTTTTAGGCGGTAGTTACGCAAGAGTTTTGAAAAGATTCGGATTTCACATCAGCGCAATAACCTTAGAGCAAAGCTCTATTGATTACGCTTTGAAAGAAAACATTATAGACGAAGGCTCGACCGAAATTGACGAAAGAATTATAGGGCAAGCCGACCTAATTATCTTCGCTCTTTATCCTCACGTGTTTGTAGAGTGGATAGAAAAGCATCAGGGACTTTTCAAAAGCGGTGCTTTGATCACCGACGTAACCGGTGTTAAGCGCAGTATCGTATATCACATACAGGAGATTCTCCGATCAGACGTTGAGTTTATTCCCGCGCACCCAATGGCGGGCCGTGAAGTATCCGGGGTTGAAAACAGCACGGGGAAATTATTTATAGATGCAAACTATATCGTAACACCGACCGAAAAGAACACTCCCGAAGCAATACAGACTTGCGTAGAGTTAGGAAGATTACTCGGATTTTCAAACGTTACAACTCTTTCGCCCGAGGAGCACGACGAAATGATCGGGTTCCTCTCTCAGCTTACCCACTGTATTGCAATAACTCTTATGACCTGCAACGACAAAGAAAACATGGAAAAATTCACGGGCGACTCCTTCAGAGACCTTACGCGAATCGCAAGGATCAACGACCTTATGTGGAGCGAGCTTTTTATAGCGAACAAGGATGTGCTTCTCGAGCAAATGGATCTATTTATCGGCAAATTCAATTCCTTAAAAACCATGCTTGAAAACGACGATGTCGACGGTATGAGAGCGATGATGCGCCATTCGACCGAACGTCGTGCGCTATTTGATAAGAAGTAATAAAGGCAGGCAAGGAAAATGATCAGAAAAGCTCAGGAAAAGGATATACCAAAGATAGAAGATCTGTTATCGCAGGTCGATCTTGTTCATCATAACGGCAGGCCGGATATTTTCAAAATCGGCAAAAAGTATTCTGAAGACGAATTAAAGGATATGTTAAAGGACGAAAGCCGTCCCATACTTGTTTCCGTCGACGCCGAAGACAAGGTTATGGGATACTGTTTTTGTATTTTTCAGCAGCATATCAACAACTCTGTCTTGACCGACATTAAGACCTTATACATAGACGACCTATGCGTCGACGAAAAGCTCCGCGGAAAGCATATCGGCAGAGAGCTATACGAAGCCGCGGTCGAGTTCGCAAAAGACAGCGGATGTTACAACCTAACGCTTAACGTTTGGAGCTGTAACCCCTCTGCGATGAAGTTCTATAACTCTTTGGGTCTTGTGCCTCAAAAGATCGGTATGGAATTATTGTTGAACGAAAAGTAAAAAGGATAAATCAAAACAAAAAAAGCCGTACACGGTACGACTTTTTTGTTTTGGAGCTGGTGGAGGGATTTGAACCCTCGGCCTATTGATTACGAATCAATTGCGCTACCCCTGCGCCACACCAGCATAGCTTCTATATCCCGAAGCGCAAGATGGATTATAACATTAATAAAAAGAATTGTCAAGGGATTTGATCAAAATGGATTCATATCACGCTATTGACTTTTAATACAGTATATGCTACACTCTAAACAGTGAATCGGGGACGGCACCCATAACAAAAAACAGAATTCACGAACACAACTGCATATCAAAACAAGGGGGATGACACCCATGGCAAAAAACATTATTGTTATTGATGAGCAAGGAAACAAATATGGTGCGACCTACCCGAAAAGGGCAAAAGGTCTTATAAAAAACGGCAGGGCGCGCTTTATAGATGAAAATACGATATGCCTTGCGTGTCCTCCGTCAGATAATTTGGAGGAAAACAAAATGACAGATAATATTAACACACAGCAGACTTCCGAACAATCGGAAAATCACGGAATCGATCAAAAATGGATTCTCAACCAGATAGCTATGCTTCAGAGAGATCTTCAACCGTTGAAGGACGTGCTTTTCCAGCTTCAATGCATTTCGGAAAGCCAAAGCTATTGTGAGGATGAAAACAGCGAAGTTGTTCTCCGTGAGTATTCACCCGAAGTTGCGCTTGGAAAGTTACAGGTGCTTAGCGAGATTTATGAATCGAGAGAGCAAACAGTAAACAAGATGCTTGATTTTTATCTCGGTGTTTGGAACGATTTGAACAAAAAGGAAGAATAAGTTAATTCTGTTACTCAAACAGCCATCACGAAATGTGATGGCTGTTTTGTCGTCAGATATAACAAATCGCACGTCAAACGGACAGTTGGGGACGCAATACCCTACATACGTATTTACATACGATTGCTTAGGATGACAGTTGTCGCAGGAGCGATTCTTTATTATTTACTGATTTACCCTCTATAACGGAGCGAAGGAGTTGATCAAGGGTCTTACCTATTTCTTCGTCTTTTATACCGATATCCAAAAGGTCTTTTCCGTTTACTGCGAGGTCTTTAAGAAACAGGCATTCATTAGAATCGAGGAGTTTTTCGATGTTCTCTTCCCTATCCTCGTCATAAAGCGAACGGCGGTAGGATGAAACAAGAAGCGCGTTGTCATATCCAAGCTCGGAAACATAATATTTAAGCGATATAATATCTTCGGGTATCTTTTCACTTTCGGCAAGAAGCTTACAAATTCTTTTAGTTTCGTTATCGGCACGAAGCGCTATCAATGCATCCGCAACTCCTTTACCACAGAGGGCGGAAAAACGAAAACGATAGTCGGAAGGTAGCTTAGAAAGCGATTCGACATCCTTTTCTATAGGGATTATTTTTTCGAGAACGGACCGATATTCAGAGATAACCTTAACAGCATCAACTCCGCAGAGGAGTTTTTTTATTTCCGAATAGACACGTTCACGCGAAACCAAGGCGAGCGTATCAGCGAGAGCGAAAATCGCTTCAGCGGTTCTTCCTTCAATTGAAAAGCCCAAGACAGAGGAGAAACGAAGGGCGCGAAGTATCCTGAGTGCATCCTCCGAAAAGCGCATAAAGGGGTCGCCAACGGCGCGAAGTACACGGTTATCAAGGTCATATGCACCGCCGAAGGGATCTACTATCCCCTCTTTCGGAGAATATGCTATTGCATTTACGGTAAAATCACGGCGCGAGAGGTCAGATTCTATATCATCAACGAAGGTTATCGCATCGGGATGGCGCGAATCGGAATAACCTTGTTCTGTACGATATGTAGTTATTTCATAGGGGTTACGATCTATAACAACCGTAACTGTACCGTGTTTAATACCGGTTTCTATAACGGGATATGTCGAAAAGACGTTTTTTATCTCATTCGGCAGAGCGGAGGTCGTTATATCAAAGTCGGTAACTTCCCTGCCGAGCATTGCATCGCGTACACAACCGCCGACAGCGTAAGCGGAATAGCCGTTATTATTCAATTCTTCGATTATTAATTCGGCATTCTTATCGAGACGGATATTCATCGGTTACCTCCTTTGACAGATCGGTTCTAAGACATATTATCACAGAAAAAAATTATATTCAAGAAGTTATTTTTTTGATGATCGAATAATACACTCTAATCGGGTGAAGAAAATGAGGAAGTTAAGTTTCATTATTTTACTGTGTGCAATACTTTCGGCATGCAGTGCGGAAGCTATGGGCAACGAAACCGACAGCACGGACGGAGATTTTTTCAACATTACTTATCATGTATCGCAAATAACAGAAAGTGAGGACGATATGACAGGCAATGAGCTACGCGGGGTTTGGGTATCGCAATTTGACATGCATCCTATTTATCGCGACGGTAGCAAACAGAGGGACAAGCAGGAATACGAACGGTTAGTCAAGCAGATGGTGGATAATTTGAAAAGCGACGGATTCAACGCAATATTTCTACAGCTTCGTCCCAACGGCGACAGTATGTACGAAAGCGAATTTTACCCGACTTCTAAATACATAGCCGGGTCATACGGAGGCGAAACGGCATACGACGCGATAGCTATTTTCTTGGATACTGCAAAAAAAGAGGGCTTTACGGTTGACGCATGGATAAACCCATTCAGGCTTTGCCGAAAGGACGAGCTTATTGATTACGGCAATGGGATTTTATACGATTGGTACTCAGAGGGGGTCGGAAAAAGAATCGAATACGGTGCCGACGGATTATTATATCTCGACCCGTCATATCCCGAAGCGACGGAGCTTATAGTAAGCGGTGCGAAAGAAATTTTGGAAAAATACGATTTTGACGGAATACATTTGGACGATTATTTTTACCCAACCGAATTCGAATTTGAGGACGAAGCGGAGTTCAGGAACAGCGCATATGACGACAAGGGCGATTTTCGAAGAGCGAACATTGACCGCACCGTTAAAGCGTTATACGAAGCGGTACACAATTACGAAGGAAAGCGATTCGGTATTGCGCCCGCCGGCAACATATATTCGCTTTCTAACGGTTGGTACGCGGATATATACAAATGGTGCCGTGAAGACGGATATATAGACTACATTATGCCTCAACTGTATTTCGGATTTGAAAACGAATACTGTCCCTTCGAAAGAGTCCTTTCGGATTGGGAAAAAGCGATGACGAACGAAAACACAAAGCTTTACATCGGTCTTTCGGCGGCTAAATGTGCGCTCGGAAGCGAAGGGATCGAGGACAGCTATGCCGGAGAAAGCGGAAAATACGAATGGCGCGACAGCAAGGATATTCTTGCGCGCTCGGTCGGAGTTATCAGGAAAAACGCGAGGGCGGAAGGCTATTGCATATTCGCCTATTCATCGCTGTACGACCCGTTAAGCGGAGAGGACAATCCGTTAACAGAGGAGGAAAAAGAAGCGTTTTGCGAGGTAATTGCCGAATAGGAACAATTACAAACCGCAACCGTTACGTTTGCATCATCGTATACACTTTTTCAAAAACAAGGGTGTGCTTTTTTACGGCACACCTTGATTTTTATTTATTAAGCTTCGAGTAGGTTTTTTCGGTGAAGCGGTCGGAAAGGACTATAAACCTTTCGTGGGTTCCCTTTCCTATCACGCCCGATTCGTCGGAGGCGGTTACGTTAAACACAAGTTTTCTTCCGTCGCGTTCGACAAGCTCGGCGGTTGCAGACACTTCCATACCGACAGGGGTTGCGGCGGTATGTTGAACGTTAAGCAGGGTTCCGACGGTAGTTTCGCCTTCGCTCAGGACAGCGGCAACGGCTTCACAAGCGGCTTTTTCCATAAGCGCGAGCATAGCGGGGGTCGCATATACCTTTAGGCTTCCGCTTCCGACGGAAAGCGCGGTATTATTTTCGATAACGGTTTCTTTAACGGTAGCTTTAATGTTTTCCATTTTTTATTCCTCATTCAATACAATTTATCCGAGCAAAACATCGGTTGCGAGCATTACACAGAATCCGACTAAGAGCGCGTAGGTTGCGCCTCGTTCGTTTCCGTGGGAATGGGTCTCGGGAATCATCTCGTCGCTTATAACATAGAGCATCGTGCCTCCTGCAAAAGCGAGAGCAAACGGCAAAACCGCCGAAGAAATACTTACGGCGAAGTAGCCGAGAAAGGTTCCCAAAACCTCAATAACACCTGTAGCGGCGGCACAAAGAAAGGTCTTTTTAGGCGACACGCCTGCGGCGAGCATAGGCCCTATTATAACCATACCCTCGGGGATATTCTGCAACGCAATACCGCCTGCGATAACAAGCGCCTGGGTGTTATCACCCGAGCCGAAGCCGACGCCTGCGGCGATACCCTCGGGCAGGTTATGTATAGCGATAGCAAGCACGAAAAGAAGCACCTTATTAAGGCTACCCGTATCCGATTCGGGCGTTGCGCCGACAAATTTATGGATATGCGGTACGATTTTATCAAGAAGATTTATAGAAAGCGCCCCGACAAAAACACCGATGATAGTAACGATCAAGCCGTATTTTCCACCATACTCGAGGGAAGGTATTACGAGTCCCAGTACGGCAGCGGCAAGCATTATCCCTGACGCAAACGAAAGCACGATATCCGAAAACCTATGAGATATTTTTTTGAAGGCAAAGCCGATAACCGACCCGAACACAGTCGCACCGCCGACACCCAGCGCGGTCAGCAATACAAGTTCCATACAAACCTCCGTTTTACATATTTCTAACATTTGTATTCTATCATATATTATCGAATTTGAAAAGAGAAAAATTAATTTTTATTATTTTCGAAAAAGGGGTTGACAAATTTGGTTGGTTGTTATAGACTTAATACAGAGGTTGGTAGTTACAAACCGTAATGGCCATACGGTTTGGATACCGCCTGTGTGCACACAATAACCGTTTGAAAGGTAAAGATTATGAATGATTTGAAATTATGCGAAAGCGATTACAGATTTATGTCGGTAATATGGGAAAACGAGCCGTTAGGTTCGGGCAGATTGGTAGAGCTATGCAAAGAAAAGCTCGGTTGGAAGAAGCCTACGACCTATACGACTCTTAAAAAGCTTTGCGAAAAGGGGTTTGCACAAAACGTCGACACCGTCGTTACCTCGCTTGTACCCAAAGAGGATGTACAGGTTTTCGCGAGCGAGCATTTTTTGAACCACACCTTTGACGGATCGTTACCTAAATTTCTTGTTACCTTTTTGGGCGGCAAGAAACTCAGCGACGAGGAGGCTGAAGAGCTGAAGCGCCTTATCGACGAGCACAAGGAGGGATAATATGGAGTATATCTTTTCTGTGATAATAGAAATGAGTATCAAAGCATCGATCGCTATCGTTGCTGTTTTACTTGCGCGGTTTTTTCTCAGAAAAGCTCCCAGAAGGTTCTCTTATATCCTTTGGTCGGCGGTAGGCTTCAGGCTTTGTATTCCCGAAAGCTACAAAGTAAATTTGGCTTTCCTTTTTCCCGACAGACAGCAATCAATCATCGATTCCCTAAAAAACGTTACAAGCGGCACATCCGACAGCATTTTAGGAAGCAACACAACCGCCGGAGCAGTACAGAACACTACGATCGGAGCGGTCGGCGCGGTAGGCGGTGCTTCGGAATTCGATTGGATGGGCTTCATATCGGGCGCAGCGATCGCCGTTTGGTTGATCGGTGTATCGATTATGATCACTTACGGTATTATTTCTTATATTAAGATTCACAGACAGATGCGAAACGCAATTTTGGACAGCGGACGCATATATTATTCGGACAAAATCAGCGCACCGTTCACCTTAGGCTTTATACGTCCGAGGATATATCTGCCGTTTGGTTTGAGCGAAACCGAGAAAAAATGCATTATCGCCCATGAAAAGTGCCACATTAAGCGATTAGATCATATAACAAAGCTATTTGCTTATATATTGCTTTCCGTGCATTGGTTTAATCCCCTATGCTGGATAGCTTTCAACCGAATGAGCCTTGACATGGAAATGAGCTGTGATGAGATAATCTTCCGAAAGGAGAACAGCAGCGAAATGAAAAAAATCTATACAAAAACCTTGGTTTCTATCGCTTCCAAGAAAAGATTTCCCGCCCCCACGCCGATAACCTTTGATGACGGCAGGAGCACCAAAAAGCGTGTTACCAACATTCTTAATTTGAAAAAGCCCAAGCTTTGGATAAACATTATTTGCTACGCACTTTGTTTATTTATACTGGTAGCTTGCAGTGCGGACGCAGAATCCATTAACGAATCGTTAGGAAGCGAAGTTTTTGATGAGCAGCCGTATAAGTTCAGCTTCCAAAGCGACGGAAACGGAAATTGCAGTATCAGTGAAATATACATTGATCCCGATCATAAGGGCGATATTCATTTAATCATTCCCGATAAATCCCCCGACGGTGAAACCGTAACATCAATAACGTCGAGAGGATTCAGCGCAGAGCCTCTTAAAAACGTCCCCTGCTATCTCACTCATTCGCAATACGAAGATATATCCAAGCTTGTTCTGGAGAGCAGAGACGAAAGAGATGCAAAGATCTTCCGTTCGTTTTATCAAATGAACGTAAAGAACAATGCAAAATACTATGTACTCGAACCGTATATTGCATATGATGAAGCGGAACGGCTTTCTGTTATTCTCAAGGCAAGCGGATATCTATACGAGGACCGTTATTCCGACACGAAGGACTTTTTATACAGAATCCCCGAAAACGAAGAGAAATTAAAGACATTCGAAGCGAATGCGTACCGATATATCTACAAAAACGGCACAAATATAACAGAAGTTACTGTACCGAAGTCGTTAGAATTTATCGAGACGAGCGCTTTTAGCGGTTGCACCAAATTAAAAGCGGTTTACGGTATCCCCGACGGATGCAGAATAGAAAGCAAAGAGATTTTAGATATCATAGGCTGACGACACAAAAAATCAGACGCAAACTTAAATGCGTCTGATTTTTTTATTCAATTATTCGTTAGGCTCGAAATCCTCGGCGCCGTGCTTACATATCGGGCAGACGAAATCGGGAGGAAGCTCCTCGCCCTCGTAAACGTAGCCGCAGATACGGCAGATATAACCTTTTACCGGTTCGAGCTTTTGACCGGGCTTGGGTTTTACGTTTTTATGGTAATAAGCATAAGTCATAGATTCATCCTTAGAGAGGACATCCGCTTCGGTGACGGTACAGATAAACATAGTATGAGTACCCAAATCGAGAGTTCGGGTAACCATAAGCGACATAAACGCATTCACATGCTTTTCGAGAACTGCGAGACCGTTTTCGGAGCGTTTGAAGGAAACGTTCGCAAATTTATCGGCATTACGTCCGCTTTGGAAACCGAAATTCTCAAAAAGCGAAAAGGGAGCGGAAACGGTAAGACAGTTTACATTAAGAACGCCCTTTTCGGCGATAACGTCGTGGGTATAGTTATCCTTATTGACGGTTACGGCAACCTGCAACGGGGAGCTCGTAAGCTGAACAACGGTATTCACGATACAGCCTGTATCCTTATTACCGTCGTTGACGGACACAACGTAAAGGCCGTAGCCGATATTATAAAGCGCGGAATTATTAATATTACTCACTGTACATCCCCACCCTTTCGACAATTAAAGCTCGGTTTTCCAGAGTCCGTGGAGGTTACAGTAAGCATAAACCGCGAGAGGCTTTTCGCCGTTTAACGCGAAGGAAACAGCGGGGTCGCTGCCGACGGAGAGATACTTAAGCTGACCGCCGCAACAGGTTTCGAGATATACCCAGCCGATATGATGCTCTTCAGCCATGGGATGAGCCACAGAGCCGACGGAAACGTTAACCGTATTACCCTCGACAGAAACGACGGGAAGATGCTTTTCAACGCTTGCTTCAACGGTATTGGCGATGATCTCACTCATCTTTTCGCCGCAGCAGACAACGGGTACGGTCGAATCCTCGATCTTAGTGATAATATTGCCGCAATGCTTGCAGATATAGAATTTTACATTTTTCATAAAAGTTCTCCTTATTAGTAATTATTCTTATTTATGAATTTAGTATATCATATCAAAGAGCGTTTGTAAAGAGTTTTTTTAATTTTTTATCAATCATTCAAAAAATCGTCAAGAAGGGGAGCAAGTTCTTTTTTCATCAAGGGGATAGCATCGCGTGAGACCCAGCTCGACCAATAGGTATAGCCTCCCACCGTCATCGAGCGCGGGGTTGCCATATAGTGGTAGTAGCCGTTAACCTGATCTACGGAGATCGTTTTAATGCCGGTAAAGCGCGAGCGAAGCCAATAAGTAGTATCGACAAGACTTTCACCGGGGACACCGACGAACAGATAACCGCCGAAACGAAGCACAGACACCGTGATCTTAAGCTTATGGTCTGCCAGATCTTTATCGGTGAAGCCGTATTTATTATTTCCGAGAATATAAGGCAGATGTCCCAATCTCCAGCGGTCATCGATAAGACGTTTTATTTCGGACGGTGATCTATTTTCCGATATCGCGTTATCAAGCTCGGCTTGTTTTTCGGCGGCGACATCGTAAAGCTTCATCAATTCCTCATGGGTATAGGGAATATCCTCTTTCATGGGAAGATAAAGCTCGAAGGTTTCGGTTTTGAAAACCTCATCGGTATCGAGCTTTCGTGCGTTAGTTTCGAAAATTTGACGGATACGAGAGCCGATAACTTCGGCAAGACGCTTGCATTCATCAGCCGAGGTTTCATATGTACATTTATCAACGCAATCCTTTTTGGTAGCGAGGTCGGCGCAGGGGCCGTTTATATACATACCGATACCGCCGTAGACGGATTCCATATCCTCGCTCAGATAGCCGGGCCAGTCGAAATCGTAATGATACTCCTTACCCCTCTCGGGGTTTTCACTATGCTCAAAAAGAACAGCAACGTCAGGGTGAGCCGCAAAGCGCGAAACCGTGCCCAACACATCGCCTTTTTTATTCTTAAACACAAAGAGATATGCCATTTGGTCGGCATTATTATCGAAATATATAGGCGAATCAAACACGGGAAGCTTAGGGTCATAGCCTCTCAAAAGCATTATCGAAGGGTCATTTGAATAAGGCTTTCCGTTTTCGTCGAATTTTATACCGCGCCAAACGGTTACACCGCCCAAGCCCTCTACGAACTGTTCGCGGTTGAACGTAAATTCGGTTCCCATATCGCATTCAGCGGCGAAGCAATCAAATTCTTCGGCACGGGGAATCATCTCGATCACTGCATCGGCGGAAATTTTGATAAGTCTGTCCATCGCTTCGCCGGACAATTCTTCGCAGAAGGGTGCGGCGTGGATCTGAAGCTCATGATACCATATGGATTTCGCAGGGATGCCCGTCTTAGCGGACAATTCCTCGCGGAAGCGGTCGGCTTCACGAGGGAAGGTACCGCCGAAATCGAAAGCGGCGACGAGAGCGCGTTCTTCACCCGATTCAAGATAGAGGAAACGGACGAAAAGGTCGGTTCCGTAAGGCCAAACGGGGTTAAAGGTTCCTTTTGTTGATATTTTGGCAAAGCTGCATTTCATAATTAATACCTTCTATCAGTAATTATCCGAGAATGGGTGTATCTATAAATTCCACAATAGGTTCGCCCTTCAAGCCGTCGGATTCAAAAACGATAATTTCATTTTCGCCTTTTTTAAGAAGGGACGCGGGGAGATAGAGAGTTTTTTGAGGTCCTATTTCCCAATATCTGCCGAGATTAAATCCGTTTACGGTAACAAAGCCTTTTTTGAAGTTATCGAGCTTTACAAATGTATCGCAAGGCTCGTCAACACTAAGGTATCCGCGATAGAAAGCAGAGGCTTCCTCGGGAGCAGTACCCGAAAACTCGACACTTGCAAGGTTATCCATAGGAAGCGGATAAACTGTCCAGCCGAAATGTATCTTATTATTAAGCAAGCATCTTCCGTCGATTCCCTTTTTACGCATCATTTTAGCGCCGAAGTTGGCCCTACCCATATTTTCAACGAGAACGGTAAGCACATCGCCGCAATTTGCATCAAAGGATACGGAAAGAGAGTCGTTAATATAGCAGACACCGATGAGGGTCTTATTTATATATATCTGCGCGCGGTCGCCGAGGCTTTCGAAGGAAAGCGTTGCTCCGCGGTAATCGCGGTTAAGGGTCGTACGATAAGCTATATAGCCGTAGCCGAAGCCGTATTTTTCCATACAGCGGGGCACATCAGAACGGATCGGGGCAGATAATTTATCAAGATTCGAGAATATACCCGAGTATTCGGTAAGCGTTATAGGCGCATACGAGCATTTCTTTCGGTTTTCGGGAACTTCGGGGAGGGGCTCGGAAACATATTTCTTAATAACCTCCCTTACGGCATAATACTTAGGAGTTGTATCTCCGCACTCGGTAAGGAGCGCATCATAATCGTAGCTGGTAACATCGGGAAGGAACTTTTCAAAATGGTTTGCACCGCTTGTAAAGCCGAAATTAGTACCGCCGATAAACATATACATATTGACGTTACCCTTTTTAAGCATATCGTCAATAGTTTTTGCGTAAACGTCGGCGGTGGTCGTATGGTGGTATTCATCACCCCAGGCGTCGAACCAGCCATTCCACATTTCCATACACATCTTAGGCGAGTCGGGGAACAATCGGTCGTGGTCCTTGAAGCGTCCTTCGACATCGCTTCCGAAATTTAACGTTACAAGGCATCCGTCTATACCGCCGTCGAGCATTTCCGCCTCGTTTGTACCGTCGGAGGTAAAAAGAGGAACGTCGACTCCGCGCGCACGGTATCCGTCGCGAAGGTAGGCAAGATATTTTTTATCGTCGCCGTAATATCCGTATTCGTTTTCACATTGGAGCATTATTACGGGACCGCCGTTAGTGCATAGCAGGGGCCGTATTTCCTCGAACAGGCGGTCGAGGTAGCGGTCAAAGTATTTTATATAGGTCGGATTAGAGCAACGTATCTCCATATCCTCTTCAGCCTGAATCCACCAAGGGAGTCCGCCGAATTCCCATTCGGCGCAGATATAGGGGCCCGGGCGAACGATGACCATAAGGCCTGCCTCGCCGGCGGTACGGATAAATTTCGCTATATCGAGTATTCCCGAAAAATCGAAGGTTCCCTTTTGTTTTTCGTGCATATTCCAGGCGCAATAGGTTTCAACGCAGTTTAAGCCCATAGCGCGCATTTTTGCGAATATATCCGACCATGTATCGGGAAGGTTACGGAAATAATGAACGGCGCCCGAAATAATCTTTATCGGTTCACCGTTTTTCAGAAATTGATTCCCTTGGATTTCAAAAGTCATAGCAAAAGCTCCTTTTCAAAATACCGGACGCAATCGGTGCGCCGAGGGCAGCAAAGAATGTTTCGGCAAATCAAATCCCGATCACTTCCCCATCACCCTATGCATAAAACAAAAAAGCCGAAACCGTATGCCTGTTAAGTACCACGGATACGGACATCGGTACGTAAAAATAATATTACAATTTTCAATCTTTGTCAATAGAATCGATGGATTTACAAAACAAAATACGGTGTCAAATTATCACTTGATTTTTATATAGAAATAGTATATAATAAA
>JAZSLN010000087.1:0-34086 GCA_045535385.1 Eubacteriales bacterium | reverse complement strand
TTGCAGTAGATTTCTACAGCATCGCTTGCGTTTTCCCGATCTTCATCCGTTCTGCTTCGCCCGTATGACCGAGCGAAGTGCATTAAAATGCTATAAAAAATCGGCATCCGACGCTGTAGTAACCTACTGCGAGCGATGCCGATTTTTCATTCTGCATCTACTCTGCTACGCCCTTTTTTCGTTTGAGCGTATTTATTGTATAAAAAAGGACAACCGAAGTTGTCCTTTTTGAGTCAATTAGCATTTGCTTTGAACGTGTCAACGGTGGCTTCGATATCGTAGTTGGTGAGTTCTTCGATTTTTTCGTACGCCGAAACGAACGTGCCGATAGGCTGTGTTCTCATCGATGCGACCGTAGCCATCATATCGCCCCAACGGTACATTTCAGCCAATTCGGGTGAACGGTTAGCGTTGATGATGTCGAGCATACGCATCGAATCATCATCGCGCGATATCTGATACTGAAGAGTCTGTTCGTAATAAGTTGGCGTGAGCTTTTTCTTCGAAACTGCACCGAGTGCTTCAATAAAGCGGCCTGCAAGTTCAAGGTCTGATTCAGCAACGGAAGTGGGAATGCAGACACAGTTAGAGGTCCAGGAGCCTACGTTGGAGTTGTAGTTTTCCTGCGTTTTATCAAAGAGCGGGCAGGGGAGCACGCCGAAATCGTCTTCCATCGTACGAAGTGTTGTTAAGCTTCCCAAAGAATTGAAGAAGAATAAGCATCTGCCGTCGATGAAGGTCTGAACTGCGGGGTTGATTGCGAGACCTTGGTCGAGATAATCATCGGCTATGATAAGACCTGCAGTGGGGTCTTGGCAGAATTCTTGAGCACGTGTGATAAGGTTGATCGCACGTTCGTTTTTTACAGTAAGTGTGGGATATCCGTCGGAATCAAGAGTGCAAATATTTATATTACCGGAACGGAGTAACCAATATACTATATTTTCCTGTCCCGAAACACCAATGATGTCATCGGGGTCGGCAATGTTGTTTTCATTGCTGTCAACGTAAACTTTTCTCGCCATCTCGTACATAACGTCCTGAGTCCACGCCTTCGCATCGACCATGTCGTATAAAGAGTCGTATCCGTAGCTTGTTGCGAGTCCGTTTGAGCTTTCGATTCGTTTGTTAAATGCAACAAACATTGTCGATTCCATACCTACGGTACCTATGTCTCCAGAAGCAAAATAGGTTTTGCCTGCAATGGTGACCGCATCGTTAAAAGGCTGACACCACCAAGGGTTTTCGAGGTTTACTATGTTGTTAAGATCGTAAAGAAGTCCTTCGGCCGCAAGCATCGATGCTTCGTTTAAGCAGGGCATCGCAAAAAGATAATCGGCAGAAAAACTCATCGCATCAAGTGAGAGTCTTTGGTACATAGGACCGCCGAAGCGCGAGCTCGAGAATATTACTTCTTCTTCAACCTTAATACCCAATGCCTCCTCGACAAGATTGAGACATTGCGAAGATGCGTTGATTACCGCAGAAGCAGTTTCGGCAGAGTAATCAGGGTTGTCTTGAGGATTTATCTGGTAACAAGTGCCCGAAGCGCTGACTGCGGTTGTAAGCACCTTTACGGTTTTGCCGTCGTAATTAACACCTTCGGGGATTTTGTATCCGAAAAAGGTATCTCCTGTGTCAGCGTTGTCGGTACCCGACGTTTCGGGATTATCTCGCTTGTCACAAGCGGCAAACAGCGTGCTGGATATGGTAAGCAGTAAAACTATCGATATCAAGCGTAACGTGTTTTTCATAACCTTACCTCGCTATGTTAAAATGTTGCTATGATTATACATCGGAAATATGCATAGTGTCAATACCTTGACATAAAACGAAAAAAACATAAGATAACTACTTTATAAAATATTGACATTTTTAATGTTCGGTGATACAATAAACCGAATATACTTTAACTAAAGTTAAAACAAACCGCGGAGGTAATAAATATGTCTATCAATAAACCTATCTTCAAGGGCGCAGGTACTGCACTCATTACTCCTTTTAAGGACGGCGAAGTCGACTATAATGCTTTCGGCAATATGCTCGAATTCCAGATCGCAAGCGGTATAGATGCTCTTATCGTCTGCGGTACTACAGGCGAACCCGCTACTCTCGACGATGCCGAACACAAGAAGGTCGTCGAATTTGCTATCGAAAAGGTAAATCACCGCGTTCCCGTTATCGCGGGCACGGGTTCTAATAATACTCAGTACGCGATCGAGCTTTCTCGTTTTGCCGAAAAAGCCGGCGCAGACGGTCTTCTCCTCGTTACTCCTTACTACAACAAGTGTTCTCAGAAGGGTATCGTTTCCCATTTCAATCAGGTTGCCGATTCGGTAAATATCCCTTGTATCGTTTATAACGTTCCCGGCAGAACCGGCTTTTGCATCTCCATCGACTCTTATAAGCAGATCGCTAAACACGAAAACATCGTTGCTACCAAGGAAGCGAGCGGAAACCTTCTCCTTATGATGGAAGTACTCGAGGCTTGTGCAGGCGACATTGATATGTACAGCGGCGACGACCAGCAGATCGTTCCTCTTATGTCTATGGGCGCTATCGGCGTTATCTCGGTATTCTCCAATATTATGCCGGCGGAAGCACACAAGATGGCTAAGGCTTGCCTCGACGGCGACTTTAAGACCGCTGCTCAGATGCAGCTTAAGTATCTTCGCCTTATGAACGGCCTCTTTATGCAGGTTAATCCCATCCCCGTAAAGACTGCTGTTGCAAAAATGGGTTATTGCGAAAACGAATTCCGTATGCCTCTCTGTCCTATGGACGCGGCTGATGACGAAAAGCTCTTCAACCTTATGCGTGAACACGGGCTCATTAAATAAAGTTTTTGGGACTTGTTGAGGTTTTTGGAAATCCATTGATAAAAACCGACTGACTTTCAAAACAAAGGAAAACTAATATGAATATTATCGTTAACGGCGCTTGCGGCAGAATGGGCAGAGAAGTTATTGCCGCCGCTAATAATAAAGGCTTCAACGTGATCGCGGCTGTCGATAAATTCGGCACCCCCGATTTTGAGAATATCCCCTTTTTCAAATCGCTTGACGAGGTTTCGGTTTCCGCCGATGCAGTAATCGATTTTACTCATCATACTGCGGTTCCCGAAATTTGCGCGTTCGTTCGTAAAACCGGAACCCCCTGTGTTGTGGCTTCGACCGGTCATACCGAAAGCGAAATGGCTATGCTTAAGTCTCTTTCGGCTGAGCATCCCGTTTTCTTCTCGCGCAATATGTCTCTCGGAGTAAATCTTCTTATCGACCTCTGCCGTTCTGCGGTTACCGCGCTCGGCGGTGATTGCGATATCGAAATTATCGAAAAACACCATCGTAATAAATTAGACGCTCCAAGCGGTACCGCGCTTATGATCGCTGAAGGTATAGCGGAACTTATGCCCGAAGGAACCGAGTTCGTTACCGAACGCGCTTCCCGTCATATGGTTCGCCCTCAAAACGAAATCGGAATTTCTTCGATCCGTTGCGGCGGGATCTTCGGCGAACACGAGGTTCTTCTCTCGCGTAACGGCGAGACTATCTCGCTCAAGCATACCGCCGAAAGCCGTGCTCTCTTTGCCGAAGGCGCGATCCGCGCGGCTGAGTATATCTCCAAAAAATCCGCAGGCTTCTATTCGATGAAACAGCTCTTGGCTGAATCGGTTGCCGCGGAATAAATGAACGTTATAAAAGGAGCTGTCGCAGATTCTTTTTTGCGCAGCTCCTTTTAGGGCACTTATATGTAAACCTTTATATCCCTCGAGAAAGGAAAAGATTATGTCTAATAAATTCAATATAGAATCACTTGCCGCGCGTCTTTGCGAGGATTCGGTGCTCGATGAAAAAATCTATTCGCGTTTCGACGTAAAGCGCGGCCTTCGTAATGCCGACGGTACCGGTGTGCTCGCGGGAGTCACCCGTGTAAGTAACGTTCACGGCTATATTATTAACGAATATGAACGTGTTCCTTGCGAGGGTGAGCTTCAATATCGCGGAATTAACGTAAATGATATAATAGCCGCTACCGATCGCTATGACCGTTTCGGTTATGACGAAGCATCCTGGCTGTTGCTTTTCGGCTCGCTTCCTACTCAGGCAGAAATCGATTTTTACGACGCGCTTATGGACGAGTATTGTGAGCCCCCGAATGCCTTTATCGAGGATATGATCATGAAAGCGCCGAGCCCGGATATTATGAACAAGCTCGCGCGCAGCGTTCTCGCTCTTTACAGCTATGACGAAAACCCGGACGATACTTCTATCGATAACGTTCTTCGTCAATCGCTTATGCTTATATCCCGTATGCCGATGATAATGACCGCCGCTTATCAGGTAAAGCGACGCCATTATGATAATGAAAGCCTCTTTCTTCACAGCCCTGTTCCCGGACAGGGAATGGCAGAGAATATTCTTTCGATGCTTCGTGCCGACCGTAAATTCACCCACGATGAAGCGAGACTTCTCGATAAGTGCTTGATCCTTCACGCGGAACATGGCGGCGGTAATAACTCCACCTTTACCGTACGTACCTTGACTTCCTCGGGTACCGACACCTTCTCGGCTATTGCGGCAGGTATCGGCGCGCTTAAGGGCCCTCTCCACGGCGGTGCAAATATAAAGGTCGTAAAAATGCTTGACGATATCAAGGCGCATATTTCCGATGCTAAGGATGATGATGAGATCAAGGCATATCTCCAAAAAATCCTAAACCGCGAAGCAGGCGACCGCAGCGGTAAGATTTACGGTGTCGGACATGCCGTTTATACTCTTTCCGATCCACGCGCTACGATTCTTCGTAAGGCGGCGGAAGAACAGTGCGATGCTTTCGGTATGCGCGAAGATTTTGAGATCCTTAACGCAGTCGAACGTATGGCTCCCGAGCTTCTTCAGGCGAAGATGCATAACGGTAATGCTATTTGCGCTAACGTCGACCTATATTCGGGTCTTGTTTACCGTATGCTTAATATCCCCGAAGAAATGTATACACCCCTGTTCGCTATCGCCCGTCTTTCGGGTTGGTGCGCACACCGTCTTGAGGAGCTTATCTCGGGTAAACGTATTATGCGTCCCGCGTACAGAGCTATTCACGGAAGTATTCCCTATATAGATATTAAGGACAGAAAGGATAATTTCTAATGTCAGGATTAACAATTGCTCAGAAAATAATCAAAGCCCATCTTGTAGAGGGCGAAATGATAAAAGGAACACCTATCGGCCTCCGCATCGACCAGACCTTGACTCAGGACGCTACCGGTACTATGGCTTATCTCGAGTTTGAGGCTATGGGTATCCCTCGCGTTAAAACCGAGCTTTCGGTTGCATATATCGACCATAACACCCTCCAAAACGGATTTATGAACGCCGATGACCATCTCTATATCCGTACCTGCGCGAAGAAATACGGTCTTAAGTTCTCCCGCCCCGGTAACGGTATCTGCCATCAGGTTCATTTAGAGCGCTTCGGTATCCCCGGTAAGACTCTTATCGGCTCCGATAGCCATACTCCTACGGGCGGCGGCCTTGGTATGCTTGCCTTCGGTGCGGGCGGTCTTGACGTTGCTGTTGCTATGGGCGGCGGTGCATATCATATCACTATGCCCGAAATGGTACGTGTTAACCTTACCGGTAAGCTTAATGACTGGGTTTCCGCAAAGGACGTTATATTAGAGGTTCTCCGTCGCTTGAGCGTTAAGGGCGGCGTAGGCAGAATTATTGAATACGGCGGAGAGGGTGTAAAAACTCTTACCGTTCCCGAAAGAGGTACTATTACCAATATGGGTGCCGAGCTCGGCGCTTCCACTTCGGTTTTTCCCTCTGATGAAAATACCCTCGCTTTCCTTAAGGCGCAGGGCAGAGAAGCCGACTACGTTGAGCTTAAAGCGGATGATGATGCGGTTTACGACCTCGTTGTAGATATTGATCTCTCTTCTCTCGTTCCCGCTGCCGCTTGTCCTCATAGCCCCGATAACGTTAAGTCTATCGAAGAAATCGGCGCTATCAAGGTCGATCAGGTGTGTATCGGCTCCTGCACTAACTCGTCTTTCGTTGACCTTATGAAGGTCGCTCATATACTTAAAGGAAAGACCGTTAACGATAACGTGTCGCTTTCTATCGCTCCCGGCAGTAAACAGGTTTATAATATGCTTGCCGCTTGCGGTGCTCTTTCCTGGATGATTGATGCCGGCGCAAGAATTTTGGAAAGCGCCTGCGGTCCTTGTATCGGTATGGGTCAATCGCCTCAATCCGCGGGTGTTTCTCTCCGTACCTTTAACCGTAACTTCCTCGGAAGAAGCGGTACCAAAGATGCTCAGGTTTACCTCGTTAGCCCCGAAACCGCCGCTGTATCGGCTCTCGCCGGTGTTCTTACCGACCCGAGAACGTTAGGCGAAATGCCTTCCTTCCCGATGCCCGAAAAATTCGATGTTAACGATAATATGGTTATCCTTCCTGCTTCCGTTGAGGATGCTGCAAACGTTGAGGTCGTTCGCGGTCCTAATATTAAGCCCTTCCCCGAAAGCAGACCTTTGGCTGACAATATCGATTGTGAATGTATCCTTAAAGTTGGTGATAATATCACTACCGACCATATTATGCCTGCGGGCGCGAAGATTCTTCCTTACCGCTCTAATATACCCTTCCTTTCCAACTTCTGCTTCGAGGTGTGCGATGAGCAATTCCCTGCAAGAGCAAAGGAAAAGAACGGCGGTATAATCATCGGCGGCGAAAATTACGGCCAGGGTTCTTCGCGTGAACACGCGGCTCTCGTTCCTCTTTATCTCGGTGTAAAGGCGGTTATCGCTAAGAGCTTTGCACGTATCCACGCGGCAAACCTCGTAAATGCGGGCATACTTCCTCTTACCTTCGCTTCGGCGGCTGATTACGATTCCATAGAGCTTGGCGATAAGCTTTCTATAAACGATGTAAGAAACTGCATTAAAGAGGGAAGAGATATCGTTCTTAACGCAAACGGTAAAGAAATCAAGCTCGTTTCCTCTCTTTCCGGCAGAGATATCGATATAATCCTCGCCGGAGGACTTTTAGAGTACACCAAGCAGAATTAAGAATTAACAGGAGAATATAATGTCTAAAATAATAATGAAAACGCCGCTCGTCGAAATGGACGGCGACGAAATGACAAGAATTGTCTGGAAACAGATAAAAGATGTACTTCTTACGCCTTATATTGACCTTAAAACTGAGTATTATGACCTCGGACTTGAACACCGTAACGAAACTAACGATCAGGTTACTATCGATTCTGCGAACGCTACCAAGAAGTACGGCGTTGCGGTAAAATGCGCTACGATCACCCCCAACGCGGCACGTATGACCGAATATAACCTTAAAGAAATGTGGAAATCGCCTAACGGTACTATCCGTGCTATCCTCGACGGTACTGTTTTCCGTACTCCTATTATCGTTAAGGGAATTTCGCCTTATGTTCAAAAATGGGTCCAGCCCATCACTATCGCGCGTCATGCTTATGGTGATATTTATAAGGCTACCGAATTAAAGGTTGAGGGCGGATGCAAGGCGGAGCTTGTTGTTACGGCACCTGACGGAACCGAAACCCGTGCTCTTATCCACGATTTTAAGACCGACGGTATCATTCAGGGTGTTCATAATATCGACAAGAGTATAGCAAGTTTCGCAAGAAGCTGTTTTGATTATGCTCTTGATACCAATATGAAGCTTTGGTTTGCTTCTAAAGATACCATTTCGAAGACTTATGACCATAGATTCAAGGATATATTCAACGAAATCTACGAAGCTGAGTACAAAACTCGTTTTGAAGAGGCCGGACTCGAATATTTCTATACCCTTATTGATGATGCTGTGGCGCGTGTTATTCGTTCCGAAGGCGGATTTATCTGGGCTTGCAAGAACTATGACGGCGACGTTATGAGTGATATGGTGTCCAATGCTTACGGTTCTCTTGCGATGATGACGAGTGTCCTTGTTTCTCCTGACGGATACTATGAATATGAGGCAGCGCATGGAACGGTGCAACGCCATTACTACGATTATCTCAAGGGTGTTCCCGCAAGAATCAATCCTGTTGCTACTATTTTCGCTTGGACGGGTGCTCTCAAGAAGCGCGGTGAAATGGACGGATTAGACGATCTCGTTGCGTTCGCCGAAAAGCTCGAGCATGCTACTATCGATACTATCGAAAGCGGTATTATGACCAAGGACCTCTATCTTATATCCGACCTCGAAAATAAGACTCAGGTCGATACCCTCGGCTTCCTCGAAGCCATCGCTTCCAGACTTTGATGATTTGAAATACGGCTTAAAAGGAGCGTTTGCTCCTTTTTGTCATTTTGCCCGAAATTAAGATATACCTGCACCTATTAATGTACGTGCGAGTAAATATGAGCGTGTCTATATTAACTTGACTTTTAGAAATAAATGGTGTATAATACTAAAAATTCGACTTAGGAGGTATTAAAAGTGCCTTTCGATATAGAACTGGTATTTACGATATGTAATATTGTACTTACGTCTGTTTTCGTACTTTGTTATTTATACCAATTTTTATATATATTCTGGGTTTTCCTCGGTAAGGACCGTTCGATGCCGGTTCAATCCGAAAAACAAAATAAATTCGGTATCGTAATAAGTGCCCGTAATGAGGAAAATGTTATCGGTAACCTTTTGGAAAGTATTAACCGTCAAAATTACCCTAAGGAACTTATCCAAGTGTTCCTTATCGCCGATAACTGTACCGATAATACTGCCGAAGTCGGCAGAAAATACGGAGCAACCGTTTTCGAACGTGATAATAAAGAGCTTATCGGTAAGGGCTATGCGCTTGATTATCTCTTTAAGAAGCTTTTAGCTGATGGCGACGATTGCGATGCGTATATCGTGTTCGATGCCGATAACCTTGTTGACGAGAATTTCGTCAAGGAAATGAACGTTAACTTCAACAGAGGCTATATCGCACTTACCAGCTACCGTAACTCCAAAAACTACGGAACTAACTGGGTTTCTGCGGGTTATTCGCTTTGGTTCCTTCGTGAAGCGAAATATCTTAATAACGCGAGAATGCGTCTCGGCACCTCTTGCGCTATTTCGGGTACCGGCTTCTGTATAAGCCGTAAAATAGTTGAACGTAATAACGGTTGGAAATACCACCTGCTCACCGAGGATATCGAATTTTCGGTTGATATGGCGATCCAGGGTGAAAAGATCGGCTATAGTTCGGGATCTATCGTTTATGACGAACAGCCCGAAACCTTTAAGCAATCCTGGATTCAGCGTCTCCGCTGGTCTAAGGGCTTTTATCAGGTCTTCGGTAAGTACGGCGGAAAGCTCTTTAAGGGTATGTTCAGCGGAAAATTCGCCTGCTACGATATGCTTATGACGATTTTCCCCGCGCTTGCGTTTACCATTCTTTCGATCTTCCTCTGTATCGGCGAATGTGTATACGGTATAACTCAATATGTCGGAGACCCGAGCGTGTGGGGACTTTTCCACCATTGCTTGTTCCCGATAATCTACTTCTGCACAATTATTTATATGCTTATCTTCGTTGTAGGTTTTATAACCCTCGTTACCGAGTGGGAGGTTATCGACGCACCGCCCAGTAAGCGTATACTGTATCTCTTCACCTTCCCGATATTTATGTTGAGCTACGCACCCATCGCGGTTCACGCTCTCTTCAAGAAGGTTGAATGGACTCCCATTGAGCATAAGGTTACTAAGTCGATCGACGACGTCAAGAAATAATCGCGCTGGGCATAGCGGTGCACATCGCAAAAAGACCAATAATTAATAAGAGATTTAATGAAAGAAAACGGAGTTTCGGCTCCGTTTTCTCGATTTTCATGTCTTTTTGCTATGAAAAATCGGCACCTCTCGGAGTAGACTTCTACACCTTCGGGTGCCGATTTTCCATTCTGCATCCACTCTGCTACGCGCTTTGTCGCGCTTGGCACAATAACACAGAACGCACAAAAAGGTTTATTATTAACCTAATTGTGCGTTCTTTTTTGATTTCTTTCTTCGTACTGTAAGAGTTTGTATCAAGAGGAACTGTTGTATTTTTGTGCTATAAAAAAACAGAGCCTCTCGCAGTACACTCGTACATCTTCGGACTCTGTTTTTCCATTCTGTGTCATTCTGCTACGCCCTTGTCGGGCTTGGCATAGAGGGGGATAAAAAGGTATCAACCCAACGTTACGAACAAATGTTCTTGACAAACATACGTTCGTGTTGTATAATGCATATACTGCTATAAAAGAGGTAAAACGTTATGTATATGGGACATTCGGATGGAAGTAAAATAATGTATAATTCTAATTTCAAATCCGATAACGGTAGGGAATATAAGGATTTCGGTAATAACAGGACGATACTCCACTGTGATGCCGATTCTTTTTTTGCCTCCTGCGAAATTATGAAAAATCCCGAATATGCGTTGGTTCCCATGGCGGTTTGCGGTAGTGTTGAGGATAGACACGGTATAGTTCTTGCGAAAAATCAGATTGCCAAGAAATATAATATAAAAACCGGTGAAACTATATGGTCGGCGAAGCAAAAATGTCCCGAATTGATAACTGTCCGCCCGACCTATGGATTGTATAGTGAAATGTCGAAAAGAATGAACGATATATTTTATGATTATACCGATTTGGTAGAATCCTTCGGTATAGATGAAAGCTGGCTTGATGTAACAGGCTCCTGCAAGCTTTTTGGGAGCGGCAGAGAAATAGCCGATTCTATACGCGCTCGCGTGAAGGATGAACTCGGTATAACCGTTTCGATAGGAGTGTCCTTTAATAAGGTATTTGCGAAGCTGGGAAGTGATATGAATAAGCCCGACGGTACGACGGTCATACCCTATAGCCGTTTTGCGTCGATAGTGTGGGGGCTTCCTGCTTCTTCGCTTCTTTTTGTCGGGCCCGCTTGTGCAAAAAACTTGTCAAAGGTGGGGATAGAAACGATAGGAGACCTTGCCTGCTGCGACGAAAATTTTATTTCGGACTATATGGGCAAAAACGGAACTATGCTCCGTAACTTTGCGCTCGGACGCGATTATGCCGAGGTAACCGTTATGGGGTATGAGCCCGAACCGAAGTCGGTAAGCAACGGAATGACCTTCCGAGCAAATCTTGTTACTACCGACGATGTTTCGTTTGCCGTAACCTATCTTTCAATGTCGGTTGCCGAGCGGTTGCGAAAACATAAATTGTGTTGTAATACCGTTTCCGTAACGCTCAGGTATCCTAACCAGACTTCCGTTAACCGTTCTATGAAACTCCCTTCGCCGACCTGCCTTTACAGCGACCTTTCCGCTTATGCACTCGATATCATTTCGGCTAACGTTTTGCCCAATACCGAAATATATTCGTTGACCGTCCATGCCGAAAAACTCACTCGTGAAAATGAATGCGATATGCAGCAACAGTTTTTCTTTTCCGACAGCGAAAAAAGATACCAAAAACACCGTTCGCTCGAAACGGCGGTCGATTCTATTCGTTCGCGCTTCGGAAAGGATTCGATAGGGATAGCATCGGCGGTTAATAACCATTTGATAGGTTGATCAAGCGATATCCGTAATTATTTACGGATATCGCTTGATTTTTGAGAATGCATGTATTATAACGAAAGTGAAAGGTTGTGCGGAGTTGAAAAGAAAAATCAGATTTAAGTATAAGGAACAAACAATAGAACATGAAATAACCTATATTCCTTTGCGTTATTATCTCGCTTTAGCTATCGCATTGATTGAGATTTTGGCAATAATAGGTATTGTGGTCGCGCTTTGCTACCATTCGTGGTTCTTTTATTTTATCGCGATAATTATGCAGATCGCCTGCGTTATGAAGATAATAGCCTCGGACGATAACCCCGATTATAAGGTGCCTTGGCTTTTCTTTGTTCTTGTTATACCGATTGTCGGCTCGATGCTCTATTTTATGCTGTATTCGAGAAAGCTTAAGCACAAATATATAAAAAGATTAAGTTTTCTTAAAGATAACGGTTATAAAAAAGATGATGGAGCTGTTTTCGAGAAACTCGAATCCGAAAATCCTATAGCCGCAAGCCAGGCTAAAATGCTGTGCAATATTGCCGAAACCCATGTTTTTACCAACACTAAGCAAACCTATCTTTCGTCGGGCGAAGCTATGCACGAATGTCTTCTTGAGGATCTCAAGCGAGCCGAGAAATTCATCTTTCTTGAGTATTATATAATAGAAGACGGCGTTTTTTGGAGCTCTGTTCTCGATGTTCTTAAGAAAAAAGTTGCCGACGGTGTAGACGTAAGAGTTGTGTATGACGATATCGGATGTATGAGCACTCTTTCGGGAAGCTATTTCAAGGTTTTGAACTCTTACGGAATTAAAACAGCCGTATTTTCCTTCCTCCGCGGAGGCGCCGTGAGGGAAATGAATAACCGAAGCCATAGAAAGATCGCTGTAATAGACGGTAAAGTGGGCTATACCGGCGGTATAAATATTGCTGACGAATATATAAACCTTAAACCCGAAAACTTCGGTCATTATAAGGACGTTGCGGTTCGGTTGGAGGGCGAGGCTGTTTGGGAGCTGACAAAGCTTTTTACCGTGGATTTCGGTATAAATGTGAAAAATGTCACTGAGTCTTCGTGTGAGCTTTATCCCGAAAATAACGGTATAAATGAAAAGGGCTACGTTGTTCCGTTCGGCGACGGTCCGATGCCGATTTATGAGCGTCGGGTCGGTAAAAGTGTTATTCAAAATCTTCTTAATAATGCAACAAAATATGTTTATATGACGTCTCCGTATCTTGTGATGGATAACGAACTCTGTCAAACTATTGAAAATGCCGCCTTGAGAGGGGTAGATGTTCGGATCATCCTCCCTAAAAAGTCGGATAGTATTATCGTCGCGGGCATGGGCAGAAGCTATTATAAGCGTTTGATGGATTCGGGTGTGCGTATTTATGAGTATGAACCCGGTTTTATTCATGCAAAAACCTACGTTGCTGACGGCGAGTATGCTCTTATAGGGACTATGAACCTCGATTATCGAAGCCTTGTTCATAATTTTGAAAACGGTGTTTGGTTTTACCGTTGTTCGGTTATAAATTCACTTTGTGCGGACATAAATGAAACGCTTTCAAAGTGTGTCGAAATAACGCCCGAAATGCTTAGGGTGGGTTTTTTCAGACGCTTTCTGCGAGCGGCAGTTCGGATATTTGCTCCTATGCTTTAATTAAACAAAGATCAAAAAAATGTTTTTATTTTTCTGTATTTGTTGACATTCGGGTATATTTGTGATACAATTCAATTGTTAAAGGATTGTTAAAATAGGGCACATATTGGGTTCTTGTATTTTGGGGTTATGTATGAGTAAAAATAAAGCAAATAAAGAAACGATTGAAATAGATTTGAAACGCATATGGGATGCGGTGTTAAGTAAAATGTGGCTCGTTATTTTGGTGCCTGTGATTTGCGCAGCGTTGACATTGTTGGGCACAATTTATCTTATCACTCCTCAGTATCAGTCTTCTGCGATGTTCTATGTTAACAACAGCTCGCTTTCGGTCGGCGGAGATGCATCTCTTACGATTGATTCGGGCGATATCGTTGCATCTAAGAATCTTGTTGATACGTATATTGTTATTCTTAATTCGCGTACCTGCCTTAATGACGTTATCGATTATGCCGATTTGAAATATACGACCGATGAACTTGAGGCGATGATTACGGCATCTTCGGTTAATTCCACCGAGGTTTTCGAGGTTGTTATTACGGGTCCCGATCCCAAAGAGGCTGAAAAGATTGCAAACGCAATTGCGTATGTTCTTCCTAACAAGATCTCCGACATAGTAGAGGGGACCTCTGCTAAGGTTGTTGATTACGCTATCGTTTCAAATACACCGAGCTCTCCCAACAGAGTTAATAATACACTTCTCGGATTTGGCATAGGGCTCGTCTCGATACTCGCTATAGTCATACTTGCCGAGCTTTTCGATACTACGATTCGTTCCGAAGCGGATTTGACCCAGATCAGTGCCCATCCCGTGCTTACTGCCGTTCCTGATATGATGACTTCGGGCAAAGGTGGTTATTATTACGGAGAAGGGAAGAAAAAGTCCAAAAAGAAAAAGCTTCTCGAAAACGAGTCTACCAAGAATGTTGTTTTGGTTGGCGACGGCATCAGCTTTGCGGCGGCGGAAGCTTATAAGCTTCTTCGTACCAAGCTCGAGTTCTCTTTCGCCGATGAAAAGAATTGCCGTATAATCGGTGTTTCGAGCGCCCTTGCGGGCGAAGGTAAGAGCTTGTCGTCCGTGAATCTCGCGTACTCTTTGTCCCAATTAGGCAAAAAAGTTTTGATTATAGACTGCGATATGCGCCGTCCTTCGCTTGCCGCTAAACTCGATATACAAAGAGTTCCCGGCTTGTCCAATTATCTTGCTGGCAGAATCGGAATCGAAGTGATTCTTCAAACCTACGGTTCCGAAAACGAGGATCAGCTTCCGGTTCATGTTATCGCCGCAGGACGTGTTCCTCCGAACCCTATCGAGCTTTTGAGCTCCGAAAAGATGGAACAGCTTCTCGAAAAGCTTCGCGAGTGTTATGATTATATCGTTCTTGACTTGCCTCCTGTCGGAGAAGTCAGCGACGCTATAGTTGCGGCAAAACTCGTCGACGGCATTTTGTTGGTTGCTTGTCAGAATTACTGTAACAGAAACGCGTTCACGCATGCAGTTGATCAGTTTGAGTTTGTCGGCGCACGTATACTCGGCGTTGTTATGAACCGTGTTTCCGAAGGCGGAAGAGGCTATTACCGATACGGTAAACGTTATTACAAAAAGTATTATAAGTACGGCTATCAATCTTCCAACCCTAACGAATAAAATAGCTTTGAAGGATTGACTATATGGGATCGGTTATCGATTTTCATACACATATACTTCCGAAGTTGGACGATGGCAGCTCTTCTGTTGAGATGTCGGTCGCAATGCTTCGGGAAGAACTTAAACAGGGAATCAATAAGGTTCTTCTGACACCTCATTTTTATGCAAATTATGATTCTCCCGAACGTTTTTTGGAACGTCGTGAGAAATCCTTGGAAATGCTTAAGGCCGCAGTGAACGGAATGGAAGATGTTTCCGAGTTTTCTGTCGGTGCGGAGGTCCGCTATTTCGACGGAATAAGCGATTGCGATTATCTCGAAAAATTCACGATAGAGGGAACGAAGTGTGTGCTTGTTGAAATCCCTTCACGCGGATGGAACGAGCGTATGCTTTTGGAGCTTGGTGCGATCTATCCCAAGCGGCGCCTTATGCCGATTGTCGCTCACGCCGACAGATGCGTTACGCCGTTTCGCTCGCCGAGTGTGTTCGACTGCCTTGCTTCACTTCCCGTGAAGATTCAAGTCAATGCCGAGTACTTTCTGCGTATGGGATCTCGGAGAGAGGCGTTGCGTATGCTTTCGGAGGGAAAAATACATTTTCTTGGATCCGATTGCCATAATTTAACTGACCGAAAACCGAATCTCGGTTCGGCGATCGATTATATCGAACGTCGCCTCGGTGCTTCCGCTCTTGCGGAGATTAATAATAATGAACATAATTTCAATTTATAAATTTTCAGATATGGAGATGTTATTATGAAAAAGTTTGTTTCTTTTCTTCTTGTTGCCGTATTACTTTCGGTAATGTGTGTGTCGGCTGTATCGGCTGAACGCTTTGTTGAAAGTATTACCTATAAGCCGGCGCCCGAACTCGTAATGGGTAACGAAGAAAAACCTATTATCGGTCACGTTGTCGATCCCGAAGGCAACATTCTTACTACCGAGTATCATGACTGTATAGTTATTACTCCCGTTTCGGAAGCTGAAACTTCAGATAAGATTCCTGCCGATGCTGCGGCCCTTCTTTTGGATGTTTATTCTAAAATCTCTGCTGACGGCTATAAATTCTCTGCTATGAGCGATGAGCTTAATAAGATGGTTGCTTCCGATCTTGGCGAAGGATGCGATGCTGACGATCTCGTAATCAGAGATCTTTTCGACGTCACTGTTCTTTGTGATGAACTTAAAGAAAACCTCGCTCCTGTCGGTAATACTCTTACTCTTACTTTTAAGGTGTCGGTTGATAAAGATGTTCCCGTGTACGTTATGACATATAGCGACGGTAAGTGGGAGCCTATCGTTAAGACCGTTAATAACGGCGATGGTACTATAAGCTGTACCTTCGAGCATTTTTGCCCCGTAGTGTTTATGGTACCTACCGAAAATCCTGACGATACCCCTCAAACCGGCGATACCACAAACGATACCTTCTGGGTGGTTGTTATGATAAGCGCAACCCTTCTTATGGTTGCTCTCGTTGCCGCTAACGTTTATTCGGTCAAGAGAAATAAGATCTAATAAAATATTACGACAAGCAAAACAGGTGATTGGATATGCAAAAGCATATTAATATTAAAACCGTCATATCGGTAATAGCCGCTGTGTTGCTTCTGTTTGTTGTTATCTACAGCGGGTTTCGGATTTTAGAACCCGCTGTTTTTACGGAACACGAATCAGTACCCAGCAAAACGATCGAACGCGACGGTGTTAAATATTTTCCGCGTCAGGACATTACCGTCTTCCTTATAATGGGTATTGATAAAGAGGGCAAGGTGGTTCCGAGCAACTCGTATAATAACGACGGCGAGGCAGACGTGGTGGCGTTGGCTGTTTTTGACGAAGCGGACAAGACGTATAGCGTGCTTTGTCTTAACCGCGATACGATGCTTGATATGCCGATCCTCGGTATCGGCGGAAAACAGGCAGGAACCGCGCACGGACAGTTGGCGCTTTCTCATACTTACGGAAGCGGCCTTGAAGATAGCTGTGAAAATACGAAAAAGACCGTTTCGAATTTTCTCTACGGCTTGGATATTGATTATTACGTGGCGTTTAATATGGACGCGATAGGTATTCTTACCGACTCTGTCGGCGGCGTAAAGGTTAACGTAACCGACGATTTTTCCGCTGTGGATCCTACTATCACTAAGGGCGAGATCACACTTAACTCGGCGCAGGCGCTCAATTTTGTCAGAACTCGAAAAGGCGTCGGCGACCAAATGAACGTTTCTCGAATGGAACGCCATGAAGAGTTTATGAAGGGCTTTTTCGACTCGTTCCGCGTGAAAATACAAGGAAGCGACAGCTACCTTGTGAAAACATATAGCGACGTTTCCGAATATATGGTTTCCGATTGCTCGGTTGATGTGCTTGCTGCGCTTACCGATCGCTATTCCGACTATACTCTTAAAGAAATCGTTTCTCCCGAAGGAGAGAATATTAAAGGCGAAAGATATATGGAGTTCGTACCTGATGAGGATAAACTCGATGACCTTATTCTTCGTCTGTTCTATGCGCCAAAAGAGTAACACGTGCCACTTTTCGCTTTCGTTGTAATGAAGTACGAAAGCAATATATAGGATATTAACTATGTATAGTAGATTTTTCAAAAGATTTTTTGATGTTGTTTTTTCGGTGATAGCGATATTGGTTTTTGCGATTCCGATGTTGCTGATCGCCGTTGTCATAAAAATTGATTCAAAAGGCCCGGCGATCTTTATGCAAACACGCGTCGGAAAGTATAAATCGCATTTTCGTATATTGAAATTTCGAACGATGTATATAGATGCTCCTGCCGAGGCTCCTACCCATCAATTAAAAAATGCCGAAGCTCACATTACCAGAGTCGGAAAGTTTTTGCGAAAAACCTCTCTTGATGAATTACCTCAGCTATTTAATATTTTGTGCGGAGATATGAGCTTTGTAGGTCCTCGTCCGGTTCTCTGGAATGAATATGAATTATTTGACGAACGAGATAAGTACGGAGCTAATGATATTGTGCCCGGTCTGACCGGATGGGCACAGATTAACGGCCGTGATGAACTGGCGGTTCCGTTAAAGGCTAAATACGATGGGGAATATGTTGAACGTATGAGCTTTTTGTTCGATCTCAGATGCTTGTTAGGTACAGTTTCGTTCGTCCTCGGTGGCCACGGAGTTGTTGAAGGCGGTACGGGAACTTTGAACGGTTCTGATAAGGAGTCCCATTAATGAGAATTTTAGTTGTTTGCCAGCATTATTTTCCCGAACCGTTTAGGGTCCATGATATATGTGAGGCGCTGGCTGCGCGCGGACATGAGGTTCAGGTCGTTACAGGTTACCCCAATTATCCTGAGGGCATTTTATACGACGGATACGATAACGGCGAGCATAAGGACGAGGTTATCAACGGCGTAAAAGTACATAGATGCTATACTATTCCAAGAAAAACAGGCGTTTTATTTCGTGTCTTGAACTATTACAGCTATGCCGTTTCGTCGGTTAAATATATTAAATCCTTGCGTAGCGTAAGCCGTGACGATAAACCTTATGATATTGTCC
Organism: Eubacteriales bacterium; assembly: GCA_045535385.1. Classification (GTDB taxonomy): domain Bacteria; phylum Bacillota; class Clostridia; order Oscillospirales; family CAG-382; genus Coliplasma. The sequence continues at coordinate 15,686 of JAZSLN010000087.1, read as the reverse complement.
TTTGTAATCAGTTGTCCCCGATAATGATGGCAAATGCCGCAGTTGCATATAAAAAGATATTTAAAGTACCCGCTTTGATGTATTGCCTCGATTTGTGGCCCGAATCTTTGCATGCCGGCGGAATATCTAAAAACTCAATTGTTTACAAATATTATCATGGCGTTAGTAAGAAAATATACAGGAAAATGGATAAAATATTCGTTTCAAGCTGTATGTTTTCCGACTATCTTAACAGAGAGTTCGGTATTTCGGAGGATGTTATCGAATACCTGCCTCAGTATGCCGAAGACCTCTTCCAAGAATGCGAACCAAAAGAAGATACCGGTGTGTTCGATTTTACTTTTGCCGGTAATATCGGTGCAGCACAGTCCGTAGATACTATATTAAAAGCTGCGCGTATGCTGAAGGACGAGCCGGTGAAGTTTCATATCGTAGGAAGCGGAAGTGATTATGAGGCGCTGAAACACGAAGCTGAAGACAGTGATAATATTGTCTTCTACGGAAGAAGACCGCTCGACGAAATGATGAGTTTTTACGAAAAAACCGACGCTATGCTCGTTACAATGAAAGACGATCCGGTGCTGAGCTATACGTTGCCCGGTAAGGTTCAAAGCTATATGGCGGCAGGTAAACCGATCATCGGCGCTATCGGCGGCGAAACTATGAGAGTGATTTCTAACGCAAAGTGCGGGTATTGCGGAGAGCCTGAAAATGCCGAGGAGCTCGCTTCTAATATTCGTCGTTTTATAAGCTCTGAGGATCGTAAATTAATGGGTAAGCGTTCGCGGAAGTATTACGAAGATAATTTTGACAAAGAAACATTCATCGATAGACTGGAAAATGCGCTTGCGCTTTATTCGCAAAAATAGGATTGTATATCCGTCGATTTTGAGGTTTATTTATGCTTGATCTTTTGCTCGTGTCTCCGAAAACCGAAAAATCAAACGGCGGTATTGCCGTTTGGACGGATACCTTTTTGAAAAATCTTCCCGATTCGATAAATTGTGATTTGCTTAATATCGCAACGGTTGGCCGACGAGCGGAAAACGGCAATGCAAAACGAAGTATGACGGACGAATTTGTCCGTACACGTAGGATCTTCCGTGATTTGCGTGCTATGCTGAAAACAAAAAAATATGATGTTGCTCATATCAATACGTCCTGTGGTACCTTCGGTTTGATACGTGATTACTTGACCGCGCGTAAAATAAAGAAAAAACAACAATCCTGCAAGATTGTTATTCATTTTCATTGTGATATCAAAACACAGTGCAATTCACGCGTAAGCTTGATGTTTTTGGAAAAGATCTTAAGACTCGCTGACACTGCTCTTGTGCTGAACCGAAAAAATCATCTCTATCTTTCGGAAAAATTCAAGTTCGAAAGCATAGTTCTTCCTAACTTTATCGAAGAAAAAATGATTATAGATTCTCCGAAGAGTATAAGCGAGAATGTTAATAAAGCAGTTTTTGTCGGCTACGTCCAACCTCCTAAAGGTATTTGGGAAATATACGAGCTTGCGAAATTGCTTCCCGAAATAAGATTTGATTTGATCGGAGAGGTAAGTCACGAGGTTTTATCGTGGGATAGACCTGAAAACGTCGAATTGTCGGGCTCGAAACCGCATTGCGAAATATTGAAAGCGTTAGACGGTGCGGATGTGTTCGTTTTTCCGTCGCATAGCGAGGGATTTTCGATAGCCTTGCTCGAAAGTATGTCGAGGGGTGTCCCCTCTGTTGCTACCGATGTTGGTGCAAACCTCGAAATGCTTGAAAATAAAGGCGGATTTGTTGTCGATGTAGGCGATGTTTCTGCTATGAAAGAAGCGTTTGAGCGTATGAGCGCCTCGGACGTTCGAAAACAAATGTCCGAATGGCTTGTGAATAAGGTTGCGACGAATTACACCGTCGAATCGGTAGTCGAGAAAATAATGGACGTTTATAACGGGATTTGATTGTAAATTGGAGCATGATAGGCTCGTAGAGGTTGATTAATGAAAAACGCCTTACTTATTTGTACGGATAAATACCCCAATATGGACGCAGGTGCCGTGCGTACCAACGCGTTTGCTAAAGCCTTGCGTGCTGTCGGATATGCTCCTACGGTTGTCGGACTCGGCCCCTCTACCAACTTCGTGTTGAAGGAGGAGGAGGGGATACCCTATGTTTCGATGCGCTTGTTGTCGAGTTCATTTGTTTCCAAGGTCCGTAACCGTTTATTTTTCCATCGCCGTCTAAAAAAAATGTTCCTTGGAAATGACCGTAAATGGGACGTTATTTTAACCTCAGGTGTTTCTGACAGTACGTTTAAATTACTGAAAAAATACTGTAAGAAGAATAATATTCCGCTTCTTTACGACGCTGTGGAATGGTATTCTCCCGAGCAGTTCAAGTTCGGAAAATACGAATATGCTTATATCCAAAACGATCGGATTAACCGTAAGAAAATAACGCCTCCGATGCGCGTTATCGCTATATCCTCGTATTTGGAAAAACATTTTTTGTCAAGAGGAATATCCTCTGTACGCATACCGGTTATTTTTGATGTGGATAAAACCGAATGCAATAAAAATACCGTTCGCGATAAAACGGTGTTTATGTATGCGGGTTCTCCGGGAAAAAAGGACTATCTTGCGACTATTGTTGAGGGATTTTCGCTTTTGGCTGTTGGCTCCGCTGACCCTGATTTCGAGTTACGTATCGTCGGTGTTACCAAAGAACAGCTTACCTCACTTTGCGATGTAAAACAACAACATATCGAAGCGTTGGGCGATAAATTAAAATGCTACGGACGCGTTCCGCGCGAAGAGGTTATACGACTTCTCGGCGAGGCTGATTTTACGGTGCTTATGCGTTCCGAGGAACAACGGTATGCTAAAGCGGGCTTCCCGACTAAATTCGTTGAGAGCCTTTCTACCGCAACCCCTGTTATTACGAACCTTACGTCTGATCTCGGTCTCTATCTTGAGGACGGCATAAACGGCTTTGCTGTACGCGATTGCTCGGCGGATGCTTTGGCGGATAAATTGCGCGAGGCACTTGACTTGTCATATGATGAACGTGTTTCGATGCAAAATAAGGCAAGAAAAACTGCCGAGGATAAGTTTGATTATAAGCTATATTTCGGAATTGTTGATAAGATCGTTAAATAATAATTATAATTCTGACATTCGGAGCGTTGGATGAAAGTATTGCAGATAGGCGGCACGTTTGTAGGTGCTCAGGAAAAAATAGAATTTGCCATTCATAAGAATCTGCTTGAATCCGGTAATGATAGCTATATTTTATATGTTGAGGGTAATTCCGACGATCCGAAAATTATTCGTTATGAAAACAAAGCGGACAATTTCTTTCGGAGACTTTTAAGAAAACTGCTCGGTAAAAATCCGTCTTTTTCGCGCCTCTCAACATATAAACTTGTACGACATATAAAACGTATAAATCCCGATTTGGTAAATCTTCATATTATTCACCACGGCTATCTCGATTATATATATCTTTTGGAATTTTTAGCTGAATCGAAAATCCCCGTTGTGTTTACTATGCATGATATGTGGGCTTTTACCGGCGGTTGCTATTATTATACCGCCGAAAACTGTAATAAGTTCCTTTCTTCGTGTGAAAATTGTCCGGCGTCAGTTGAACGCCTGGACAATCCTCCCGCGAAGTGTGAATATTACCGTAATATCAAAAAAGAACTTTTCGGGAAAATCGATGATGTTGTATTCGTCGCCGTTTCCGATTGGGTGGCTTCCGAAGCAAAAAAAAGCTTCCTTTCCGAATACGACGTTCGCGTTATAGAAAACGGACTCGATGTTTCGGAAATTCGTTCGATTGAATCGTCACCCTCGGATGACGGAGTCGTTCGTATAGTCTCCGTCGCTACTTGGTGGGACGAACGTAAGGGAATACACCGTATTTTCGAGACGGCGCGCCTGCTTGGCGACGGTTATCGGTTTGAATTGGTAGGAAGCGCTTCGGATGATGTTATTTCGAACGCTCCCGATAACGTGTCGTTTTTGGGATACATAAAAGAAAAAAATGATTTGCTGCGTCTTTATTCCGAGTCGGAACTCCACGTAAGTGCTTCTATGGAAGAAACCTTTGGTATGACTTTTATCGAAGCGGCATTCGCGGGGACAAGAAGTATCGGTTATGCATCTACCGCTGTAACCGAAACGCTTTCGGGCGTAAGGGGTATTGCAGTCAGTGAGTATACACCCGAAGCTTTGGCAAACGCTGTAAAAGAATGTGCAGAATCGGGTAAGTGTAAGCTTTCGGATGATGAAATCAAAGATATCGTCAATAGATATTCATCGGAAACGATGGCAGGGAAGTATTTGGAGTTGTATAAAGAAATACTTCAATAATAAGGATTGGATTAATGAAGAGTAAAACTTTGAAACTTATAATGGTAGCTCAGCTGCTTTATACTGCGTTGCTTCCGCTAAGTAATGCAGGTGCGGTTCTGATAGGCTATGTGCTGCTCGTGTTGTCGGTAGTGTTGCCCTTTGAGCTTCTTATATGTGCATCAAATAAATTGAATAAGCGCCAGGGATTGATAGTTTTGCTCCTCTTTGTAATTACTGTTGCGAATTCTATCGTTTCTCTGTTTTCCATAAGCACGAGTGAATATGAGGAAATATTTAAGGCTGCCGTATCTTTCTTTACTTTTTTGGCGTCAATATCTATTTGTGAAATGGAATATGATCGCAAAGACCTTGAATTTCACTTTTTTATAAATCGTCTTATTTCGTTGGTATATATCTTATATACAGTTTTGCCATTTGGTTTTCGCTACACAGTCGCTAATAAGTACGGCTATATGCAGTTCACACTTTCTATGGGTAATCCTAACGGAACCTCTACGAAGGTAATGTTTGTTATAATACTCTTGGCGATACAGTTTGCGTTTAACCGTAATCGTAAAGACCGTATTATAAACGCTACTTTAATTGCCGGTACACTTTATACTTTGTTTTTGTTGGAATCGCGGACTGCGTTGATTTGTACGGTAATAGGCATATTGCTGTTAGTAGTATTCAAATTCAAATTATCATCCAGAGTCGCGAAATTAGCCTGGATCGCTCCCGTGCTCTTTATACCTGTGCAGCTATTTCTTGAAAATTTCGCTCATATAATGCTGCTTGGCAAATCACTGGCGACCGGGCGACAAGATATGTTTTCGGATTTTATCGAACTTATAATCGATTCTCCTCAAACTTACGTGTTCGGTGATTTTGCGATAAACAGATTGAGGAATTATCATAATATCGTCTTTGCTATACTCTTTAATTTCGGAATCGTCGGAATCGTTTTGTATTTCTTGTTCTGGCGCGAGGAAATGAAAAAAATACGAACGAATAGTCCTGTGATCGTAAACTGTGCTTGGATCGCAATAGTTTTGTATATTATACAATCGGCTTCTGAGGCCGCGTCGCTGAGCGGTGCGTTTATTTACGGAACGAGTATAGTATTTCTTATGAGATTGGCAAAAGACCGTATGATCGACGACCCGACGGAGGAAGTGCTTGATGAACAAACTTCAGTCGGTTGAGTTCGATATGCTTAAAGAGTTTGTACGTATCTGCGACGAACTCGGTCTTAAGTATTATCTTGTGTGCGGATCCGCTCTGGGCGCGGCAAAGTACAGCGGGTTTATTCCTTGGGATGATGACCTTGATGTGGCTTTACCGCGAGATGATTATAAGGTGTTTTGTGAAAAGGCACAATCGATGCTGCCTGAACACATTTTTTTGCAGAATTATAACACCGAACGCGGATTCCCCTTGATCTTCAGTAAATTACGTAATTCTGATACGACCTTTATAGAAAAAAGTTATTCTCATTTGAATATCAATCACGGTATTTATATCGATGTGTTTCCGCTTGACGGTTATCCGTCTTCCGAAACCGAATCAAAAAAGGTCGAGAAGGAAAAAAGACGTTATTCTCTGGCAAGATTATGTTGCCTTGATGTGCCTCTCACGTGGAAAACCCGTTTGCTCGTGGCGGTTGAAAAAATTCTCGGAATGCACAAAAAACCGTTTAAGTTCGTTAAACGGTTGGAAGACTGTATTTCGTCTTATTCCGTGAATGATTCCGCGCTTTGGTGTAACCATGGGAATTGGCAGGGGAAGCTTGAATATGCTCCGCGGGAACAGTACGGCGACGGTAGTTTGGTCGATTTCGAGGGGCTAAAAGTAAGAATACCTGAGCGCTATGACGAATATCTGACACAAAAATACGGTGATTGGCGAGCCGATCTTTCCGAAGAAGAAAAAAGGGGACACCATTACCATACCGTGTGTGATACCGAACGCTCTTACCGTGAATACTTGAATAATTAAAGATAGTAATCGTATGTTTTCCGTCTCTTTAGGTCGGCTACAACGTTATTATAAAATAAAAAAATATATAAAAGGAGAAAAGCATGAAAACATTTTCCAAGGTTTTAGCAGTTGTTCTCTGCCTTACAATGCTTTGTGGTGTGTTGCCTGCGGCGGTATTTGCTACCGATCCCGAGGTTATCTACCAGGGCGCTTCGTTTGGTACTAACGGCTACTATAACATCATTTCCAAGAACGAATGGGTTCTTGTTCCCGGTGCTGCTACCGAAACCGAATTGGTTATCAATAACAGCACAGGTACTCGCAGACAGGTCCTTCACGTTATCGAAGTTGACCCGTCGAATCCCGACGTATCTATCGTTCCCGGTTACTACCAAATCGATAAGGATGTAACCAAGGAAGAGTATTGGTCCCATAAGGAACTTACCGAAATGGCGAAGTATTACGAGGATAACCTCGGTTATAACATCGTCGGCGGTATGAACACCGACCTTTACTACGATACCTACGCTCCCCGTATTCTTGTTTATAACGGAAAGGATCTCAGCGTCAAGGGCAATACCTCTCCTTCCAGCTCTATCCTTTACGTGTTCAAGGAAGAAGACGGCACTATTTCTTGCGACGTTAAAGCCTTCAACAGAGATAACTTTAACGCATACCTCGAATCCGGCAGACTTCTTCATGCTGTCAGCGTTTCCTTCGGTATGGTCGTTGCTGACGGCGAGCTTGTAAGCAAGACCGAAGAAAGAACCTCTGCTGCAGCAGCTCGTTCTATGGTCGGTATTAAAGAAGACGGTACTCTCGTTATCTGTATGAACGATGGACGTGGTGCCAATAACTCCGTAGGTCTTTGTAATTACGAAGAAGGCGAAACTATGCTCGCTCTCGGATGCAAATGGGCAGCTAACTGCGACGGCGGCGGATCCTCTACCTTCCTTACCAAGCGTGTAGGCGAAGACGAATTTACTATGCGTTCCGTTCCTTGCGACGGCGCACAGCGTCCTACTTCTCACGGTATTTTTGTGGCTTCCAATGTTGCTCCTACCGGCGTGCTCGACGTTATCAATATCGAGTCCGATTATAAGATTTTTGCTCCCAACACTTCCTATACCTTCTCTGCGGAAGCAATCGATACAATGGTTATGCTATGGATATGCCTGCTGATGCAACCTGGGCTCTTTCCGATGCCTCGTTCGGTTCGATCGCAAACGGTAAGTTTGTTTCCAACGGTACCAAGGGTAAAGTTGATGTTCAGGTGATTTCCAACGGTAAGATATTTGGATCTAAGACGATTACCGTTGCCGATCCCGAAACCTTTACTCTTTCTGCAACTTCTACCGTTGTTCCTTACTCCACTCCCGATAAGATTCGTACTATTAAGCTTCCTATCGTGTCTGTGACCGGTGAGGATAACGTTTATTACGATACGAATGCAGTTTCCGTTACCTTGTCGGATAACAAGGCAGGTGTGCTTGATGGCTTTGCGTTTACCGCAACCGAAGACACTTCCGTAACAGGTGTAGTTGTTACTATCAAGTATTTCGACATTACTTTGACCTACACTATCGAATTCGGTAAGGGATCCGAAATTCTTTGGGACTTCGAAAATAATAATCTCCACGGATTCCTCGGACAGCAGGATGCCTTTGATTGGCAGGCTGCTCAGGGCATCGCAAAACCGTTGGATTCCATTATTACCGCAGGTAATGCTTCATTCGATGTTCATTCCAAGAGCTTTATCGCTACTAAAGAGAACGGCGGACAGGTACATAACGGACAATCAGCTCTCGGTATCGAGTTTGATATGAGATATACAAATATCAACTCTTGGGCTTATGCAAACATTTATAATGTCAGCAATACTGACGGTTCGGGCGTTTTGCGTGACGTTGCAAACGGCAAGAAAGCTATCACGCTTGGCATGTGGGTATATATTCCCGAGGGATTCTACACCGAAGTGAACTCCGGCGCTATGGCTATCCGTGGCGACTTTGTTGCAGGTAAGGATGCCGCTTCCGCTGTAAGAACCAACTTTAATGCAACCTATAATGGAAAGACCATCAACTCCTTGAAGGAATCCGACATTCCTGACAACAGATGGATCTATGCTATATTCGACCTTTCCGGTTATAACTATGTAAGTATTAACAACGCTTTGAGCACCGCTAACTATTCACCTTGCTTTGCACGTATGTATGTAAAGCATCACCTCGCTCAAAAGCTCACCTACTACTTTGACGACTTCACTTTGGATTACAGCTCCGCAGTTGATGACCGTAATCCTCCCGTTATCAGCGATGCAACTTACTGTATCACAGATACTAACGTTGCTATTGCCGGAAGCACTATTGCAGGTAACGTAGTTTCCTTTAACGCTAAAATCGCCGATTTTGTTGCGGCTAACGCTGAAGGTCTTGACTATTCTACCGGTGCAATTTATATCGACGGTATTAAACTTTCCGGTGTTAACGCTTCGGGTACTAACCTTAGCGTTGAAAACGTAAAACTCAATGAAGGTAAGCATACTATCGTCTTTGAAATTGCCGATAACCTTGGCAACTCTACTACCTTAACCGAAGAGTTTACTATATCCGATCCCAATGCTAACACTACCGTTACTTTGGACGGGCACAACGATAGTAACGCACCTGCTGAAGCAGGCTCCATTTACTATCTCGACCTTAATACCTCTGATATCGAGAACATCAAGTCGGTTGTTGCTACGATCGAACTTCATACCTCCAACACTTGGGAACTTGAAGGTATGGTCGTTACTTCCGGATTTGAAGTGACCTATTCTGTAAATCCCTCTGAAAACGAATTCGTTACCTTTACTATTACTAAGACTGACGAATGTGATTTGACCGGCGAACAGACTCTTCTTTCCATTCCCGTTCGCGTTTGGAATTGGGATGAAAGCTGGACTTGTGACAGCAATGGTGGCACAAAGACGGTTGCAGAGCGTATAGCGGACTCCGCACAGCCCGTTGTCTCCGTTTCTGCTAACGTTCGCTACGGTGCTATTATTTATTCGGATGATTCTACCGGCTCCTTTAGTGATAGTTTCAACTGTGCAACCGTGATGACCGGTGCGGCTATTAATAAGTTCACCCTTCACGTTCACGATGCAGAACTTACCATCCTCAATAAGGATGCTACTTGTACCGCAAACGGCTACTCCGACAGAACCTACTGCGAAACCTGTAAGTCCGTTGTTGAATGGGGTACCGTAATCGACGCTACCGGTCATACCTATGAAATGGTGGACGGAGTTGTTGTATGTACTAACTCTGACTGCGATAAGACCTTTACCGGCACTTGGACCGACGGCAAGGACTATGTAGACGGTGTTGCTGTTGCTGACGGTTGGAACGGCGATTACTACTACGAAAACGGCGTTAAGTATACCGGTATCAAGGCTGTTGACGGCGTATATTATAACTTCGGCGAAGACGGTAAGTCTCAGGGCAAGTACACCGGTATCATAGATAATGACGGCGTTAACTATTATGCTATCGCAGGTAACCTCGTAAGCGGTTGGCAGATGGTCGGCGATAAGTATTACTACTTCGATGAAACTACTTTCGCAGGTCTTAACGGAACCTACGTTTCTTATGAGGTCGCTTCTACTTCTCAGTATTTCAACTATACCTTCGAAAACGGTTTGCTTGAAAACGGTGCTTGGGTGAAGATGGATGAAGGTACCAGATATTACTACGGTCCTACCTACTACCACAACACCACTACCGAAATCAACGGCAATACATATTCCTTCAGAAGCAACGGTTATCGTTATGAGGGCACTTGTGTAATCAAGTACAATCCTAAGGGCGACTACCAGCTTTATGAATTCACTGATGACGGTGTATTCTTGGGTGAATTGTATGTGAATGGTGTATACACTGTTTCCGACGGTTCCATCTATTACTTCAATAACGGTATTCCTCAGATCCCCGGCCTCGTTCTCGGCGATGACGGATACTATTATTACTTCCATAATTCCTACACTGCAGTTAAGAATGGTTCCTTTACTGTTACCGACACTAACGATCTTGTTTCTGTAGGTGTGTATGAATTCGATGCTAACGGCAGAATGATCATCAAGCAGGGCATCTATATGGATAAAGACGGAGAGATTCGCTATTATGTTGATAATGTGGCTACTTATGCAGGTCTCGTAAAGGATACCGACGGCAGCTACTACTATATCAGCGGCAGCACTCTTACCGCTATCAAGGATTGCTCGCGTTACATCACCTTCACAAACGGACTTCTTCCCGAAGGTACTTATAAATTTGACGCGAACGGTAAGATGATCATCAAGCAGGGCATCGTCAAAGATGCCGATGGCAAGATTCGTTACTATGTCGACGGTGTTGCTACCTACGCAGGTCTTGTAAAAGATACCGATGGCAGCTACTACTATATCAGCGGTAACGGCTGCACTGCCGTAACCAACTGCTCGCGTTACATTACCTTTACTAACGGACTTCTTCCTGTAGGTACCTATAAGTTCGGTGCAGACGGTAAGATGCTTCTTAAGCAGGGTGTGATCAAGGATGCTGACGGCGAGATCCGTTACTATGTTGACGACGTGGCTACCTACGCAGGTCTTGTTCAGGATGCTGACGGCAACTATTACTACATCAGCGGTAACGGCTGTGTTGCGGTTAAGAACAGCACTCGTTATATCACCTTCACTAATGGTCTCCTTCCCGCAGGTACTTATACCTTCGGTGCAGACGGTAAGATGATTATTGAATAAAAATAAATGCCCCGCCGAAAGGCGGGGCAGCCGCACAGTATCAAAGCCTCCACGCGGCGTGCGGTGGAAACGAAAATTCTTTCGGCTGATTTGATACGTAATAATTAATTGGATTTATCTATGATTAAGAAAAACAGCACTTCAACAAATGCTTTGTGGATTATATCCTGCCGAATAATCCAGTCTGTATTGGGACTTGTCATAAGTATGCTGTCCGCCCGTTATTTGGGGCCTTCAAATTACGGATTGATAAGTTATGCCGCATCTGTTGTGGCGTTCGTATTACCGATTATGCAATTGGGTTTTCGCTCCACTCTTGTTCAGGAGATCGTAAATGCTCCCGAAAAAGAAGGCGAAATAATGGGTACGGCCTTGTTTTTCAATGTTGTCTCATCGTTCGTATGTATAGTCGGTGTGGTTTCGTTCGTGTATGTTGCGAATCCCGGCGAAACGGATACGTTGATAGTTTGTGGCCTTTACTGCCTGAGTCTTGTTTTTCAGGCTCTGGAGATGATACAGTATTGGTTCCAGGCTAAGCTGATTTCTCAATATATGGCTATAACGGGTCTTGTTGCATATATCGTCGTTTCGGCATATAAGATTTTTTTATTGATAACGCAAAAAAGCGTTTATTGGTTCGCAATATCACAAACCATTGATTATCTTATAATCTCTGTCGTACTTATTGTTTTATATTGCAAATTAAGCCCGAATAAGCTCTCTGTTTCGTTTAAGCGCGGCAGGGAAATGTTAAAAAAAAGTCGGTATTTCATTGTATCAAGCCTTATGGTAACGATATTTGCACAAACCGATAAAATTATGCTGAAGTCTATGCTCGATGAGTCGGCTGTCGGTATTTATGCCGCCGCGGCTGCCTGTGCCGGTATGACAAGCTTTGTTTTTTCGGCAATAATCGATTCTTTTCGTCCTTCGGTTTTCGAAAGTAAGAAGGTTTCCGAAGAAGCATATGAGAAGAGTTTGATGGGATGCTATTCGGTCGTCATTTATCTCTCTCTGGCTCAAAGCCTTGTGATGACCTTGCTGGCGCCGTTTGTGATATCGCTCTTGTACGGCGCGGAATATTCTGCATCCTCCGATGTATTGAGATTGGTAGTTTGGTATACTACGTTTTCATACCTGGGTCCGGTAAGAAATATCTGGATATTGGCAGAAAATAAGCAAAAATATCTTTGGATAATCAATCTTTCCGGCGCGTTGGTTAACGTGTTGCTGAATTTTATAATGATCCCGATTATGGGCGTAATGGGGGCGGCACTGGCTTCTTTGATAACCCAGGTGTTCACAAACGTGATAATCGGATTCATCATAAGACCTATAAGCCATAATAATTTGTTGATATTGAAAAGCCTTGATCCGAGAATTATATTTAACTATTCCCGAGTATTGCTGAAAAAAATCAAAAAGAGGTAGTATTGTGTTTAAGAATAAAACTCTTCTTATTACCGGCGGAACCGGTTCGTTCGGTAATGCAGTCCTTAACCGTTTTCTTGATACCGATATAGCCGAGATAAGAATTTTCTCGCGCGATGAAAAAAAACAGGATGATATGCGCCATGAATTTCAGGCGCGTATGCCCGAGGTTGCGTCTAAACTCAAGTTCTATATAGGCGACGTTCGCGATATAAATTCGGTGCGTAATGCTATGCACGGCGTCGATTATATCTTCCACGCCGCCGCTCTTAAGCAGGTTCCTTCCTGCGAGTTCTTCCCTATAGAAGCCGTGAAAACTAATGTGCTCGGTACCGAAAACGTACTTAATGCGGCTATCGAAGCGGGGGTTAAAAATATCGTTTGTCTTTCTACCGATAAAGCGGCATACCCCGTAAATGCAATGGGCACCTCTAAGGCTATGATGGAAAAGGTTATCGTTGCGAAATCTCGTGTCGTTGAGCCTTCGAAAACGAAAATTTGCTGTACCCGTTACGGTAATGTTATGTGCTCTCGCGGTTCGGTTATTCCGCTTTGGATAGAACAGATAAAGAAGGGTAACCCGATTACAATTACCGAACCCTCTATGACCCGCTTTATTATGTCTCTCGACGAAGCGGTCGATTTGGTGCTTTTTGCTTTCGAAAACGGTATAAGCGGTGATATTCTTGTTCAGAAAGCTCCTGCTTGTACTATAGAAACTCTTGCGAAAGCGGTTTGTGGGCTCTTTGATCCCGAAGCCGAAATTAAGATTATCGGTATTCGTCATGGTGAAAAAATGTACGAAACACTCCTTACTAACGAGGAATGTGCCGGCGCAATCGATATGGGTGATTTTTACCGCGTGCCCTGCGATAAACGCGATCTCAACTACGATAAATATTTCAATAACGGTGATGTCGAACGTAACCATCTTACCGAATTCAACTCTAATAACACCACGCTTCTGGACGTAGAAGCGGTTAAAGAAAAACTGCTTTCGTTGCAGTATATCCGCGATGAATTAGAGTCTGTGAAAGGCTGATAAAAATTGAAGATTCTTATTACAGGTGCGGAAGGCTTTGTCGGAAAAAACCTTTCCGCCGCATTGAATAATATCAAAGAAGGCAAGGATAGAACACATCCCGACCTGTCGGTCGATGAACTATATCTTTATGATATAAGTACTCCTGCAGAGATTCTTGAGGAAGCGTGCGAAAAAGCTGATTTCGTCTTTAATCTTGCAGGTGTAAATCGTCCTCAAAATCCCGATGAGTTTATGAAGGGTAATTTCGGATTCGCTTCGGAATTACTTGAAAAGCTCCAAAAATATAATAATACCTGCCCCGTAATGCTTTCCAGCTCGATTCAGGCGACGTTGGTCGGCAGATATGCTGACGGCGAGTACGGAAAGAGTAAAAAAGCAGGCGAGGAATTATTCTTCGATTATTCCAAAAAAACAGGTGCTAAGGTGCTCGTTTATCGCTTTCCGAATCTTTTCGGTAAGTGGTGCAGACCTAATTATAATTCCGCCGTTGCTACGTTTTGTAATAATATCGCTAACGACCTTCCTATAACCGTTAACGATGCTTCGGTGCAGTTGGAGCTTCTTTATATTGACGACCTGGTCGATGAGATGATTCTTGCATTGGAAGGGAAGGAACATCGCTGTGAATTTGACGGCGTTGATACCGTTCTTTGCGAAAACGGACGTTATTGTGCCGCTCCCGTAACCCATAAGGTAACGTTGGGTGAGATCACCGAGCTTCTCTATTCCTTTGACGATCAACCGAAAACGCTCAATATGCCCGAAATCCCCGACGGTTCTTTCGCTAAAAAGCTTTATTCTACATATCTTTCTTATTTACCGAAAGAAAAAGTGTCTTTCCCGCTTAAAATGAATGTCGATGCAAGAGGCAGCTTTACCGAGCTTCTTAAAACCGAAAAATGCGGTCAATTCTCGGTAAATATCTCCGAGCCCGGTATCACAAAAGGTCAGCATTGGCATAACACAAAATGGGAATTCTTTATAGTTGTTTCGGGTAAAGGACTTATTCAACAACGAAAGATCGGTTCGTCCGAGGTTCTTGAATTCTATGTCAGCGGCGATAAAATCGAGGCTGTTCATATGCTCCCCGGCTATACCCATAATATTATTAATCTGTCCGATACCGAGAAATTAGTTACGGTTATGTGGGCTAATGAACGATTTAATCCCGAAAAACCCGATACATTCTTTGAAATTGTGGAGTAATTATGGATATTAAACTTGATTATTCGGATGTTTCCTTCAAAAATAACGGCAAACTCAAATTGCTTATTATCGTCGGAACACGCCCCGAGATCATTCGACTTTCCGAAGTAATAAAAAAATGCCGTAAATATTTCGATTGTATTCTCGCACATACCGGTCAGAATTATGACTATAACCTGAACGGAGTGTTTTTCAGCGACCTTAAGCTCGATGCTCCCGAGGTTTATATGGATGCCGTCGGCGATGATCTCGGCGCAACAGTCGGAAATATTATTAATTGCTCATATAAATTGATGAATGCGGTGAAACCCGATGCTCTTCTTATTTTGGGCGATACCAATTCCTGCCTTTCCGCTATCTCTGCGAAAAGACTTCATATTCCGATTTTCCATATGGAGGCGGGTAACCGCTGTAAGGATGAATGTCTCCCTGAGGAAACCAACCGCCGTATAGTTGATATCATCTCGGACGTAAACTTGGCTTATTCCGAACATGCGAGAAAGTATCTTCACGAATGCGGACTTCCCAAAGAACGTGTTTACGTTACGGGCTCGCCTATGGCGGAAGTGCTTTCCAATAACCTTGACGAAATAAAATCGAGTAACGTTCTCGAACGGCTCGGACTCGAACCTAAAAAGTATTTCCTTCTTTCTGCGCATAGGGAAGAGAATATCGATACCGAAAAGAACTTTCTTTCGCTTTTCAACGCAATCAATAAAATTGCCGAAAAGTATGATATGCCGATTCTCTATTCCTGCCATCCGCGCAGCAAAAAGCGTTTAGAGGCAACCGGATTCAAGCTTGATGAGCGCGTTGTAAGGCATGAACCGCTGGGATTCCACGATTATAATTCCCTTCAGATGAATGCGTTTGCGGTTATCTAAGTCGGA
>JAZSLN010000010.1:0-24496 GCA_045535385.1 Eubacteriales bacterium | reverse complement strand
CCGACAACCTGAACGTCGCGTACTTTCGGGTTGGTGAGATAAAATTCTTCGATTTCGCGGGGATAAAGGTTTTCACCGCCGCGGATTATCATATCCTTAAGACGTCCCGTAACCTTGTAATTTCCGTCGGGTGTGCGGCTTCAAATATCACCGCTGTGGAGCCATCCGTCCGCGTCGATCGCCTGAGCGGTCGCTTCGGGCATTTAGTAATAGCCCTTCATAATGTTGAATCCGCGAGCTACAAATTCTCCGCTTTCTCCGTCGGGAAGCTCGTTGCCCGTTTCGGGGTCGATAATTTTACATTCAACGCCGGGGAATGCACTTCCTACGGTTTCAACACGGTGGTCGAGATCTTCGTTGACTTCGCCCATCGTACATCCGGGTGAAGCCTCGGTCTGACCGTAAACCGAGATGATCTCGCGCATATTCATTTCGACCGACGCACGTCTCATAAGGTCGGGAGGACAGTTCGCACCCGCCATAATACCCGTACGCATATACGAAAAGTCGGTTTTCGCAAAATCGGGATGGTTGAACATAGCGATAAACATCGTAGGAACACCGTTGAAACAGGTTATACGCTCGTCGTTTACGCAAGCGAGCGAGGATTTGGGCGAGAAGTAGGGAATAGGACAAAGCGTACCGCCGTGGGTCATCATCGATGTCATCGAAAGCACCATTCCGAAACAGTGGAACATAGGTACCTGAATCATCATTCTGTCTGCGGTCGAGAGGTCCATTCTGTCGCCGATGGTTTTGCCGTTGTTTACGATGTTGCGGTGGGTAAGCATAACACCCTTCGGGAATCCTGTTGTACCCGAGGTGTATTGCATGTTACATACGTCGTCGGGCTTAACGAGCGATGCGCGTCTGCGTACCTCTTCTCTCGGTACGAGCGTTGAACGCGAAAGCATCTGATTCCAGGTAAGACATCCGTCCATCGAAAAACCGACGGTTACAACGTTGCGGAGGAAGGGAAGCTTCTTCGAATATAAGGGCTTGCCGGGCTCGAGAGAACCTAATTCGGGACAAAGCTCGCTTATTATATCTTTGTAATTGATGTCCTTGCAATACTCGATCATAACGAGAGTATGCGTGTCGGACTGCTTCAAAAGATATTCAATCTCGTGAATCTTGTAAGCGGTATTTACCGTAACAAGAACAGCACCGATTTTGGTAGTAGCCCAGAAGGTTATGAACCATTCGGGAACGTTTGTCGCCCAAACGGCAACGTGATCGCCTGCCTTTACACCCAGCGAAATAAGCGCCGCCGCACATTCATCTACGTCGCGGCGGAATTGCTCGTAGGTGCGTGTATAATCAAGTGTGGGATATTTGAACGCATATTGGTCGGGATAATTCTCGACCATAGTGTCGAGGACGTCCGAGAAGGTCGCCTCGATAACGTCGTACTTCTTCCAAACGAAGGTACCCGTTTTGTCGCGGTTGTAGTATGCGCGGTCGTATTCCTTTTTGTCGCGGCTTAAGGCTGCGATGTAGTTGGCGAAATGGGTGAGAACGATATCAGCATCGTTGATCTCTTCGTTCCAGGCGGCGCAGATATATCCCTCGAAGTTGAGCGAGGAAAGCGCACCGAGAAGCTTTTCGACGGGAAGATCGCCTTCGCCGATAAGAACCGTTTTTCCGTCCTTCATATCTCCGAGACGAACGTATTTGATATATGCGCCGAGCGATTTTATTGTGGTTTCAGCGGTTTCGCCTGCTCCGAAATAGGTTCCTCTCACGTTCCAGGAAGCACCGATGACAGCGGACGAAAAGTAGTTGATAATATCGATGACGTTTTCGGTATAAGAAAGATATCCTACCGTTTCGAGTAGTATCCCTACGTCCGAATTTTCTGCGCGCTTGATGGCGGGGGCGAGCTTTTCCTTCAATACCTCGAAGGGGAGCTGCTCTTCAATACGTATAATAATATTTTCAACCCCTGCGCTTGCCGCCATATCGACGTATTTAACAAGAGTTTCGCTCTTTGCCTCGTCTGTTTCCATAGAGTAGGGGAAGCTTAAAGCGGATACCGCAAGACCGCGGTTGACAAGCTTTCTCTTTGCGTCGGCGACTCGGTCGCGGCGTAAAATGCTGTCGTGGTGCTTTGCACGCTCGTCTATCGCATCATATATTTCGAATCCCTTAAAGCCGTAGTCGTATGCGTAACGGCAAAGATCGAGGAAGGAGGGACGGGTGACGAATTTTGTGGAAAATACGATCTTCATCTTATTCCTCCTCGTAGACTATCTTATTGAGCGCGTTGATGTATGCTCTTATACTTGCCGCAACGATATCGGCGGAAATGCCGTTGCCCGAATAGAGCTTGCCGTTGTTGCGGAGTCTTACCAAAGCAGAGCCCAAAGCCTCTTTACCTTCGGTAACCGACTGTACCTGGAAATCATCGAGCTCGTAGTGATAACCTACGCACTGTTCAATAGCGCGGAACGCAGAGTCGATGGGACCGTCGCCGGTGCTGACACCGCTGATGATCTCGCCGTTGCATTTTAATGTAACCTGCGACATCGAGCTCGAAAGGTTGCTGCTGTTGGTGGTATAGCTTTCGAGATGATAGGTCGAGGGAGCCTGCATGGCAGAGCTTGCAATAAGCGCGTCAAACTCCTTCGCACCGACAGCGTCTCTCTTTTCGCAAACCTGCATAAGCGCTTTGTATACGTTACCGCAGTCGGATTCGGTAAGGTCGTATCCGAGAATATTTGCCGCCTGAGCAACCTGAGCGAGAGTGCTGTCGGAATCGAGAAGAATCTTTTTCTTTTCGCTTATCTCGTCTGCGGTGTTGTATGCATCGTGGTTGATGCTCGCGAGCATATCGTCGATGCTTGCGTGTATTTTTGTGTTCTTGATGTTTGTTTCTGCGCCGATTCTTGCCGAGCAAACGCTTATCGCATCGGAAAATTCACCGGCGTTCAAAACATCCTTGCCCGCCATAGCGCATTTGATACCGTCTGCACCCTTTTCGATAGCAACAACAGCCGATGCAACCGCCATATTGATGCGGTCGGATACCTGAACGTAAACGGGAATATTTACGTTAGCCTTGATGGTTTCGACCAATGCACCGATTTCGTCGGGAAGTGAAATACCTGCATCGTCGCAGAGGGTAACAATAGTCGCACCGTTAGCTTCGGCTTCCTTTGCGGCGGAAATAAGAAAATCGATATCGGCACGCGTAGCGTCTAAAGCCGAAAATTCAACTTCATCGCAAAGCGCTTTCGATGCCTTGACGAGCTCCGCGATCTTGCCGAGCATTTTGTCGGATTTAACGTGGTAGGTATACTCCATCAAAACCGTCGAAGCGGGAAGCTCAACCTGAAGTCTGGGCTTCTTGGCGTCTTTGATGCATTCGAATGCTTCGTTAACGCTATCAACAGTGAAGCCGACAGGAATAGCAATAGCAGCCTCGCGTACGTTGTTGGAGATGGTCTTGTAAATAATAGCATCCTCACGCGCATTCTTTACGGGCGCAAGCTCAACGGTATCCGCACCGAGCGAATCCGCACAAACTGCAATAGCGGTTTTTTCACGGAATAGAAGCGCAACCTCGCGGTCGGCTGCGAGCTTTTTAAGAGTAATGTCGGAAACGTTGATTTTTTTCATTTTGAAAACCCTTTCTGAATTAAGAAATAAGAAGCAGTATTTACCGACAAAAAAACGCTCCCGTCTCCTTGTCGATCAAAGAGACGAAAACGTTAAAAACAATTTCCGCGGTACCACTCTTCTTCATCCGTATAGGATGCACTCTGATGCTAACACATCGTTCTCTGTAACGGGAGATCCCGTCTGTCCCTACTGTGATTTCACGACAGCCGCTCCGCGGTGAGTTCCCCAAACCTTTCCCAATGCCTCGCACCAAACGGCATCTCTCTCAAGGCGAAAGAATTTAAGTACTATTCCGCATCACTGCGTTTCTCATTGTGGCGTATTTTATCACACACTCACGCGTTTGTCAATACTTTTCACCCGATTTTTTGCATATTTATCGTATCCGGAAAATAATTTTGAAAAACCTATTGACAAATACATCGCAGTGCGATATACTAACGGTGCGATATATCGAAGTGCGATATATACGAATGGATGTTGTCGAGGTGATTTTATGGATAATCATATAAAAAAGGTATATGTCCCGATGACCGAAACTGCGTTTTTTATTCTTTTGTGCCTGCGTAAGCCCAACCACGGCTACGGAATAGTCCAAACTGTTGAAAAGCTTACCGACGGTGCGATAAGGCTCGCTCCGGGTACTATGTACGGAAGCCTTTCAAAAATGGAAAAGGATAAGGTCATACGCTTTGTCCGCGAGGAGGATAAGCGTAGAATTTATGAAATAACCGAGCTCGGCTCAGAGGTGCTCGATATCGAATTGCGCCGTATCGAGCGTCTGTACCGTATCGCACAGGAGGAAATATAATGGAAACTAAGAAAACTCATAAATGGTTTACTATTTTCGAATACGATAAGGAAGAGGATTATCTTCGCGAAATGCATAAAAAGGGCTGGAAGCTTGTTAAGATCAAAGGCTTGATCAACACCCACGTTTTTGAAAAATGTACTCCCGAAGACGTTATATACCGACTTGATTTTAATCAGGAGGGAATTAAAAATAAGGAAGAATACATCCGTATGTTTAACGATTGCGGATGGGAGTTTATTCAGGGGGGATATTCGGGATTTGCCTATTTTCGTAAGCCTGCTGATTCTCCCGAAACCGATGAAGGTATCTTTTGCGATGATGAATCCAAGCTTGAGGTTATGGGCCGCATAATCAAAGGCAGGATTTTTCCGTTAGGTTTTATATTTGTGTTGGCATTGTCAAGGTTCTTTATGACCCTTTCTTGGGAGAATTATTATGTGACGGCGGTTGTGAGCGTTCCAGTTGCTATGTGCGTGGGTTTATTTGCTTACAGCGCGTATAAATATATAAGCTTCAAAAAAAGAATAGGGAAATAATCCGAAAAATGAACATTTTTTGAATTTCCTATTGCAAAACGGATTTTCTTGTAGTATAATCGCTCCATAATTTAATATCTGTGTGATGTATTCTGAACCGTTAAGGAACTGAATACGGACAGAACTTTGGAGACGCCCGTTAATTCGGGGGCCGAAGGTGCAAGCGTGAAACGCTAAACTCTCAGGCAAAAGGACAAAGCTTACCTTATAGGGTATAATGTTTTTTTGACGGACGTGTTTTGCGCTCCGTCAATTTTTATTTTCAAAGGAGGAAACTATGGATAAGTTTCTGAAAATCGTCGAAACGGTTAATGATGCCGTTAACAGCGCAGTCTGGGGACTCCCCGGATTGATGCTTCTTATCGGTACGGGTATTCTTCTTACCTTCGGTACCAAATTCTTTCAGGTTTCCCACGTTGTCCATTGGTGGAAGGAAACAATAGCAAGCGTCTTTAAGAAAGACAGCAGAAGCGTTAAAAATGCCGATAAAAAGAGTATTTCTCAATTTCAGGCTCTTTGTGCCGCACTTGCCGCTACTATCGGTACCGGTAATATTGCCGGCGTTTCCGCGGCTATCGTTACCGGCGGTCCCGGCGCGGTATTCTGGATGTGGGTTGCCGCATTCTTCGGTATGATGACTAACTTCTCGGAAAACCTTTTGGGCATCTATTACCGCCGTAAGAACGCCGACGGCGAATGGTCGGGCGGCCCTATGTATTACCTTAAGGACGGCCTCGGAAAACGCTACGGTAAAAAATGGCTTTCTCCGATCGCGACTGTTCTCGCGATACTCTTCTCCTGCTTCGCAATACTTGCGTCCTTCGGTATAGGAAATATGGCACAGATAAATAAGATCGTGCTTAATATGGATTCCGCATTCTTCAAAAATGCGTCGCTCGGCACGATTCCCAATACCGATATAAGCATTATCCACCTTATTATCGGTATCGCGCTTCTTATTATTGCAGCGCTTATAATTATCGGCGGTCTTAAGCGTATCGCGCGCTTTGCCGAAATCGTCGTTCCCTTTATGGCGGTCGTCTACGTTATCGGCGCGCTCGTTATTCTTTGTTTCAATATCGAAAACCTCGGTGCTATGTTCGCCGCAATCTTCAAGTACGCTTTCCAACCTACCGCAGTTCTCGGCGGCGGTATCGGTGTGCTTATCCAAAAAACTATGACTCAAGGCTTCAAGCGCGGCGTTTTCTCTAACGAAGCGGGTCTCGGTTCGTCGGTTATGGTTCACTCCTCGTCCAACGTTAAAGAGCCCGTACGTCAGGGTATGTGGGGTATCTTCGAGGTGTTCTTCGACACCTTCGTGGTTTGTACAATGACTGCAGTCGTTGTTCTTTCTACGGGTTATATCGACCTTGCGACGGGCGCTCCCGCCGCGGGCGTAAACGGTGACACCCTCGTTTCCGAAGCGTTCGGTAAATATTTCGGTGCGCCCGGTACTTGGTTCGTTGCAATCGCTATGCTCTTCTTCGCGTTCACAACCGTTCTCGGTTGGTCGCAATACGGCTCTAAGGCTGTTGAATATCTTTTCGGCACAAAGGGCGTAAAGGTTTATAAGTTTATATTCGTTGCTATGATTGTTTCGGGTGCCGTTATGGAAGGCGGCCTCGCTTGGGATCTCTCCGATACCTTCAACGGCTTGATGATGATACCCAACCTTATCGGTGTTCTCGCGCTCTTCCCGCTGGTTATAAAGATTACCAAAAACTATGTTGACCGTAAGATAAAGAAAAAAGACGTTGCGCCTATGCTGTCTTACGACCCCGATATTCAATCCGAAACCGAAAAATCCCTTGATGAGGAATAAACGTATTATAATATAATGTAATAAAACGAAAAACTCTCGGAAGCATTTCTGCCCCCGAGAGTTTTTTGTTCTTCGTGTTATGTATTTCTTTCGGTAATAGTTTAGCCCTTTACGACCATATTTTTAAGAGCAACGTAGTCAAACATATTTATTCTGCCGTCGCCTGTAAGGTCAGCGCGGGGCTGTTGATCGTCAGTAAGCAACGTTTTGTTCAGGCAATGCGCCTTGACTGCGATATAGTCGAACAAATTAACCTTTCCGTCGCCGTTAACGTCGCCCTTAGCGTAAGCAGAACCGCAGGTAAAATATTTATAGGTATCAATATTGTCTGCGTCGAAAGCAACTGCGCCGCTTCCGTTCATATTGGCAGAAGCCATGGGGTTAAGGTCTGCAGCAATGTCGAAACAGTCGACTTCGATTGCCATATCGTAAGCGTAAATCTCGATATAGCAATCCGAAAGGATAAGTTCGTCGCAGCGGAATGCATAGCGTATATAGTCTCCGTCGCCCGTTACGGTAACCGAACCGCCGGAAATGTCGATCGTTCCGTTAATATAAAGTCCGTCGGTGTCTTCTTCGGAGCTTATAACAAACTCGCCGTCGGTCATATAGAAGTTATATGCGTTTACTGCACAGCAGTCCGCGTTGCTAATGGTAAGCTTACCGCCGTTCATATAGACGTCGCCGTCAACGGTTATCGCATCATCGCCGGAACTGATAATGATTTCGCCGCCGTTGATCGTGATGTCGTTGTAGGTAGATATACCGTCATCGTACGCATCACAGGTGAGCGTGCCGCTATTCATAATGAAGTCAACGGCATAAACAGAATCGTAGCCTATAGCAGTAAGCTTGCCGGTGCCTTCAATAGTAAGCGTACCAAGAACGTACAAAGCATCGTAGTATAAAATTTTTGATGCTTCGATGGTGTTGTTACCGACCAATTTGATTGTGAGATCGTAATCGCTGTGTATTCCGTTGTGCGATGACTCGGTGCTCAAGCTGTAATTGTTAAGTGTAAGAATATTTGTTTCGCCATCGGTTTCGAAATATGCATATCCGCCGGAGGTGGGCTTGGTCGTAGTGGGTGTGCTTGTGCCCTCTGCGAGATATTGACCGTTTTTGAGCTTGATACCACCGATGTATACCGATTCTGTTTCGGGTAAAATCCAAATATCTTCATATTCATTGAGCGATGTTACACCGTCCCAAAAGTCAGCTTTGGTGGGATCTCCCGAACCGTTGTTAGAAACGTAAACGTCGCCTTTTTTGATATTGACGCTGTCGTTGATGTTTTGGTTCCATCCACCGCCGTCAAATACACGGAACGAACCGCTCTTGACGTATAAATCACATTCACCGTAGAATGCGCCGCCTTGGCTTACGTAGCAATAAACGTCTGCTCCGTCAATGATAACCTCATTGGTGTTGAAACCGTATAGCTCGTCATCGAGGTCGATAGAGCCGCCGGAGAGGTATATCGCATTTTTTACGTTAAATGCATATCCGTCGGATCCACCCATACCGTCAACGTAAAGATATCCTTCGCCGCGTACGATAATCTCGTAGGGCTTGTCGTCGTTTATGAAGTTGTCGTTAATGCTGGATAATTTGTTGGAACCGATAATATTGATTTCTAAATAAGATTCGGTAAAACGAAGAGCTCTGTTTTTGCTCTTGAAGTTGTTAAGAGTAAGTGTTCCGTTAATATAATAAGCGTATCCGCCCGAGGGCTTGATTGTTGTTGCCGCCGTACCGTTATCCGCAAGATATTCGCCGTCTCTAAGGGTAATGTCATCAAGCGTAACCGTATAGTTTGCGGGATTTTTAGTTGCTACGAAATCGCGGTATAAAACACGTTCCTTCGCATTTGCTGTGCTGGTGGAATAGCTTTGAACCGATTTGTCGCCGATCCATGCCGAGAGCGATGCATCGCCGAATTCTCTACCCTTGGATGCACGTACCGTAACGTATACGCGGTATGTGCGGCCGTAGGAAAAATAGTCGTAGTTATTGTTGTATATTTCTTGGTAGATATCGCCGTTCGAATCCAACTCATACCATTTTAT
This sequence comes from Eubacteriales bacterium, assembly GCA_045535385.1. Classification (GTDB taxonomy): domain Bacteria; phylum Bacillota; class Clostridia; order Oscillospirales; family CAG-382; genus Coliplasma. The sequence goes on along the minus strand of JAZSLN010000010.1, from coordinate 15,631 downwards.
GTCTACGATTTCGGTATAAGCGCTGTCAGCCGAAGCCGTAAAGTCGGCAATTGCCAAAGCCTCTGCAGGAGCTATATCGACGATGTCAATGTAATTAAGAACCGCTCTTGTTGCATTGACGTAGTCGTAGGTTATACACTCGCTGTATTTAAAATTCACCAAATCGGTGTTGGAGTTGTTTGTTGAAGCAACCACGTTAGCTTGGTTGGAAAAATAAATATATTCAGATGCGAACATCGCCATATAAGAATCATCGCGCGAGGTGTTGTTCGAACGAATATCGATATAGCTGTCATCAATGTTGATAACGCCGTTAGCATAAAGACCGTCGTTGTCAACGCTGATATCTACGTAGCTTCCGCTGATTTTTATACTATCGTAGCTCGAAATACCGTTTCCGCCGCGTGAATAAACGCTTGCGTTGGTTATTTCAATGCTTTGCTCATCTGAGGTTATTCCGCAGTTGTTTTCGCGGTAGAATTTTAGCATTGCGTCCTTTATATACACGCCTTTTTTTGCATATATAGGGTACCGATTAGTGATATTAAGGGTTCCGCTTCCGTGGATATATAGGTCGTATTCGGTGTAAATACCGTAGATTGACGCGCCGGGGTGGGTAAATGTACTATTGCCTTCGAGTACAATTTCGAGGGCGTAATCGCTGTATATTTGATAATAATCGTTATAACCGTTTCCGTGATAGGAAAAGTTGTTAATCGTTAGCACTTTTCCGTCGAAATGTGCGTAACCGCCGCTTTCGGGCTTGTTTTTGGTGGTTTCGCTTCCGTTTGATGCAAGATATGTGCCCTTTGTCATTTTAAATCCGCCGACGTATACGTATGCGGATTCGTAGTTATCAACTATAACGATTAAGTTATAAACCGACTTCTTAGCAGGGTCATATTTTTCGAATTTTGACATTTCTATTATGTCCGTGCTTGTCGAAGCCCAAATTGCCGAAACAGGTGCATCAATCTCGCTTGCTGAAATCAATGCATAGCTTTCATTGCCTCTTCTTAACTGTGCATTGCAGTAAATAAGATGTAACGTGTAAGGGGTGTAAATCGTCATTTGAAGGTCGGAATAAGCAAATAACGAACTATCGACGACGTGAATATCACCGCCCATGCTGTGAATTGCATTGTAGGTGGCATCAATCGTAATATCGCTCTTGTAGATATAAATCTCCTCGTCCGCGGATATACCCGTGCCTGCGGTTCGTATGCTTATGTCGGTATTGCTGATGCATATACCTCCATCGGTATAAATACCGTCCTTCGAGTTAAGCGTTAAATCGCCTTCGCCACTTATATAAAGCGAAAAAGTAGCTTTAATGCCGTAACCGCATATAGAAGAGTCGGGGAAGCTGCCGACAAGGACGTTATCGCCTTCGAGAACAATACGAAGATTCGTGTAGCTTAAAATCATCGCGTAATTGTTGCTTCCGAGAGAATACCCCTTTCCCGAGTATTCGTAATTATGAAGTGTAAGTATGCCGTCTTTGTAAAAAGCATAACCCTTTGAGGGCTTAGACGTTTGTACCGCCGAAGCTCCGTTGGCGAGATATTCGCCGTCGTTCATAAGAACTCCTGCGACATAAATGCCGCCGGCTTTTTCGGCACCTGCCGAGAATAAAGTCATGGGTATCAATCCCATGCACATGACGAGAACTAGAAAAATACTTAACAATCGTTTTTTCATTTCTTCGACTCCTTTTTGATGAAAAGCTTAGAATTTTCTGTAATGTTTCTTTTCTTGACCTTGACCCTTTGAAGAAAATATGATACAATACAGTTAATGTTACGTATATATTATATATTACTTACTATATAAACACACCACCCGAACAAAAAGTTTAGGGGTGGGAAAACACCTTTTTTATTAAAAAATGGGTGGGAAAAGGGGTGGGAAACCCCTGATTTGTGAAAATATCTTTCCTAAGAAGGTTGCTATATGAAAAAATATCTTTCGTGTCTTTTTGCAACTGCGTTTGTGCTCTTTTTGGGCGGTTGCGGAGTTACCGGCGAAAAGACGGCGAGCCTTTCTGTCGTCTATGCGGTGGCAGCGGTTTGCGCGCTCTTTGTTTTTGTCGCCTACTTCTTTTTGATTTCTAAAAAAGATAAATGGTCGGTATTACTTTTTACATCGGTTTTTGTGGTCAATGCGGGCTATTTTTTCCTTTCGACTGCAGATACTCTCGATGTCGCTTTGTGGGCTAACCGTGTTGCCTATTTCGGCTCGGTATTTTTACCGCTGTCGATGTTTATGATTATCGTTCGCGTTACAAATATAAAAATATATAAATGGGTCCCTGCCGTACTTTTCGCTCTTTCTGCCGTGGTTTTCCTTATAGCAGCAAGCCCCGGTGTGTTGGATATATATTATAAAGAAGTTGCGCTCAAAACCGTCGACGGTGTTACCGTACTCGATAAGGTGTACGGACCGTTGCACGTCGTTTACCTTTTCTATCTTCTCGGTTATTTTGCGGCTATGATCGTGGCGATAACCTACGCCACCTTGAAAAAACATGTTGAATCCAATTCCCACGCGATAATATTCGCGATAGCGGTATTTGTAAATATCGGTGTTTGGTTCTTCGGTCAGGTTGTCTCGGTTAATTTTGAATTTCTCTCCATATCTTATATAATGACCGAGTTTTTTATCCTTGGTCTTTATATGATGATGCAGGAGCCTGAGCGCCGCGAGCAAAAAAACCAACAGACGGCGGCTCAATCGGAGTCTGCAGAGCCTGCCCCACAGAAGCCTTATCCCGACGAGCTTGTTGCCGCGTTCAAAGACGGAGTTTTGCGTTTGACCGCGACCGAAAGAAAGGTTTTCGACCTTTATGTGGAAGGGAAGTCGACCCGTGACGTTATGGTATCCCTCGATATCACCGAGAATACGCTTAAATACCATAATCGCAATATTTACGGTAAGCTGTTCGTTTCTAATAAAAAACAGTTACTCGATATTTATTCCTATATAAATAACAGTTCCTCGGAAAATTAAGTTCCGAGGAATTTTTTTGTTTACAAATGCCTTTTGTGATGTTACAATATATGTAGATACGAGGTGATTGTATGGAAAGAAACGTTTACGAAACTTATTTGAAAATACTCCGTTCGGAACTGATTCCCGCTATGGGATGTACCGAACCTATCGCAATAGCTATGACTGCGGCAAATGCGAAAAAGTATCTTTCCGAGCCGATTCGCTCTGTTGACGTCTGTGTAAGCGGAAATATTATAAAAAACGTAAAAAGCGTTATGGTTCCCAATACCGGCGGTCTTCGCGGTATTGAATCCGCCGCCGCCGCGGGCATCGTTGCGGGTGATCCCGAACGCGAGCTTGAGGTTCTTTCCGATGTTACCGATGAACAAAAGAAGGCGATCGCCGACTTTATTGCCAATACCGAAATCGCTGTAACCGAGGCAGTTACCGATTTTGTGCTCGATATAGGAATAACTCTTAAAAGCGATAATCATGTCGTTTTCGCGCGTACCGCCCAACACCATACAGGACTTTGCCTCATAACCGTTGACGGCGAAACGGTATTTGAACAAAAGCTTGCCGAAAACGCAAGCGATGTTGATTATTCGGTGTTGAGTATTGAATCGATCATCGATTTTGCCGATAATGCCGATATTGACGATGTTAAAGATGTTCTCGACCGCCAGATCGAATGCAATACCGCGATAGCCGAGGAAGGCTTGACGGGCAAATACGGTGCGGCGATAGGACGAACCCTCTTGATGTCCTACGGCAATACCGTTCATAACCGCGCCAAAGCCTATGCGGCGGCAGGCTCGGATGCACGTATGAACGGCTGTGAGCTTCCTGTCGTTATAAATTCGGGTAGCGGTAACCAGGGTATGACGGCATCACTTCCTGTTATCGTTTACGCGCGTGAGATGGGTGTCTCGCAGGAACTTTTGTACCGAGCTTTGCTTGTTTCAAACCTTACCACTATTCACCTTAAAACGGGTATCGGCTGTCTTTCTGCTTATTGCGGTGCTATAAGTGCAGGTTGCGGTGCGGGTGCAGGCGTTATGTATCTCCACGGCGGTAAGCTTAACGAAATTTCTCATACAGTTGTTAATGCTCTCGCTATAAATTCAGGTGTCGTTTGCGACGGTGCGAAGGCTTCCTGTGCCGCGAAGATCGCTTCTGCAGTAGAATCGGGACTTTTGGGTATGCAGATGTATATGCACGGTAAGGAGTTTTACTGCGGCGACGGTATCGTGGCTCGCGGTGTCGAAGCGACGATAAAAAATGTTGGTAAGCTCGCCCAAAACGGTATGGCGGAAACCGACCGCGAAATAATTCGAATTATGCTTAAAAACAATGAAAAAAGATAATAATAAATATTATAAATAAAAGGAGAATTAAAAAATGTCAGTAGTAAAGATCACAAAGGATAATTTTGATTTGGTAAAAACCAGCGACAAAAAGGTTCTTATCGATTTTTATGCCGATTGGTGCGGACCCTGCCGTATGGTTTCTCCCATCGTTGATCAGATCGCCGAGGAAAATCCTCAATATCTTGTTGTTAAGATTAATGTTGATGAATCTCCCGAGCTCGCAAGCGCTTTCGAGGTCGAAAGTATTCCTGCCCTTTTTGTTATGAAAGACGGTAAGGTTATTAATCGATCTGTGGGCGCAAGACCTAAGCCTATGATTCTTCAAATGCTTGCGGATTAATTATGGAACACATTTATGACGTATTAATTATCGGCGGAGGTCCCGCAGGCTATTCCGCCGCGCTCTATTCTTCCCGCGCAGGACTCGATACCCTTGTTATCGAACGTATGGGTGCAGGCGGCCAAATGGCTCTTACCGATATTATTGATAACTATCCCGGCTTTGATGCGGGTGTGGACGGTGTAACTCTCGGTATGAAAATGCAACAAGGCGCCGAGCGCTTCGGTGCAAAAACCGAATACACCGAGGTTGAATCTGTCGACTTTTCTTCCGAAATAAAGGTCGTGAATACTGCGTTCGGTTCGTTTTACGGCAAAACCGTAATTATCTCGAGCGGAGCAAATCCGCGCGAGCTCGGTCTCCCTAATGAATCCTCGCTTGTCGGCAGGGGAGTGCATTACTGCGCTCATTGCGACGGTCGGTTCTATAAGGATAAAACCGTTGTGGTAGTCGGCGGCGGTAATTCCGCCGTTTCCGATGCGCTTTATTTGTCACGTATGGCTAAGAAGGTTTATCTCGTCCACCGCCGCGATACCCTTCGCGCCGAAAAGATTTATCACGAACCGCTTCTTAATGCCGAAAACGTAGAGTTCTTGTGGAACTGTACCGTTTCCGAACTGCTTTTTGATAAAAGGCTTAACGGTGTTAAGGTCGAAAGTGTAAAAAACGGAAGTGTTACCGAAATTACCTGCGACGGACTATTTGTTAGTATCGGACGCAAACCCGCTGTTGAATTTCTCGGTGATTCGATATTGCTCGATAAAAACGGTTATATCGTTTCGGACGAAACAACGAAAACCAATATCGATGGCGTTTTTGCTGTAGGCGACGTCAGAACTAAACCTCTTCGTCAGGTGGTAACCGCCGTTTCGGATGGTGCGGTCGCTTCCCATTACGCCGAAGAATACTTATCTAAAATGTAGTTTGTTCTTTATTTCTGCAAATCTCATTAAAAAATTGTCAACAATTTTGTCGAAATATATTGACAAATGTCGTAATCGGTGATATCATTGTGTTAGCGTACTAAAATATTTTTATAAGGAGATTTGATTATGCAAACTGCGGCAAAGATTTTCATCATCATCGGTATGGTTCTCGGTTTCTGGACTATTCTCCCTCTCGTTTTCGGTATTCTTGCTCTCGGTAAGATGAAGAAGGGCGAAATGGACACCCTTTGGGCTGTTCTTACTCTCATCTTTGTTAGCCCCATCGCCGGAATTCTTTTGCTTCTTTCCAAATAAAACAGCATAAAAAACAGCTCGTGCAAAAGCACGAGCTGTTTTTTATATAAAGATTGCTATGATGTAGCGTACGATGAACAACGCGGATAGAATTAATATTGTCGGCAAATAAAAACGTTTTGCCTTTCCTTTGAATAATTCCTCATGAGTCAATATATAAAGATACGGCACTCCGAGGAAGAAAAGTGAATGCGACTCGAACGCGGCCTTGAAGTCGAAACTTAATGCCGCCAAATGCGCTCGCGTCATTCCGCAAAAGGGACAGTCAATATCAAATATTATCTTGATTGGGCAACTGTACCCGAAAATTAAGTTCAATACGATTGCGTATATCGCTATTCCCGCAAAGAGTGCAAGATCCTTTGCTATATATTTTATTATAGCTTTTGTTTTTTCATTTTTATTCATAGGAAACTCTCTTGTTGTAAAAATATACCGTGTGCAGAGCACACGGTATATTCGGAACGATTATTTGCTTACGTTCATCTTGGGGAAGCCCATATCAATGGTACCCTTCTTAGCTTCATATTCCTCATCAGACATGGTGAGGATCTGAATGCCGAGGATGATGCCCATGATACCGAGGATGGTAGAACCTATACCGCAGGTGAGAAGGGAAATAAGTATTCTAATGATGCCGGTCTTGGAATCGCCCTGCATAAAGCAGTTAACTCCGAACTGGTGAAAGAGAATAGTAAGAATACCAAATACAACCTTGTTATCCATAGTAAACCTCCATAAAATATTTTATGAAGCAATTATACTACTTTGTTAATACGTTGTCAATGATTTTTCGAGAAATTTGTCAAAATATCGCTAAAAATGTAATAGTAATTTCGTTTTGAATAAAAAATATACCGTGTATAACGACACGGTATATTTTAACATATTGTTTTTTACGCGATGTTGATGAATTGGTTGAGCTCTTTTCCGTTGTATTTCATAATGGAAAGCAGAATGCCCAAAACTGCGTATAATCCCAATGCAGAAGAAACAACCATAGCGGTAGGAGCGAGAATAAGAGTCAATGCCAAGAACGTGCTGACGATACCTGCAACGATAGAAGGAACGTAAGCATAGAAAAGAATAGCGAGAACGAGCTTGCCGGTGTTCTTTGCTTCAGGCATTAAGATGAACAATTTCATGAGTTTATCCATAATAAACCTCCAATAATAATTATTACTACATAATTATAGTGTTTTGTTTAAGGTAAGTCAACACTTTTTGTATAAAAATATTCTTCGAAACCTTGATAAAATAAGGAGTTCGTCCTTTTCGGTATTAGTATACAAATTATGCGTTTATTCTCACACGACTTCGAAAACTATAGCCTCGAACGGCTGTAATTCCATCTTTCCGCTTTCGGGAAGTGCAGGAGAATCATAGTTGGAAATAAGGAGCTTTTTGCAGACAAGGTCGGTGTCAATAACCATCTTTTCGGGATTGAACGAACAGATAACCGCAACGGTCCTGCCGTTTCCGATACGCTTGTACGCGATTATGTTGTCATATTGCAAAAGCATAGGCTCGATGTCGCCGACGGATAAGGTTTCGCAATATTCGTCGCTCTTGCGGAGCTTAACCATGTTCTTGTAGAAGCTGAGAACGCTGTTTTCGTCCTTCGCTTCGTCTTCAGCGCTGAATGCGCCGTAATCGTTATGACACTTTCTCCAAGGAGTTGCTTCGGAAAAACCGCCGTTTTTACCGCTTGTCCAAGGGAAGGGGATGCGTCCGTTGTCGCGGCTGTATACGTTGACTGCTTTTATGGCTTCCTCGGGAGTAAGTCCGTCCTCGAGTGCGAGACGGTAGTGGTTCTTGGTAGAAATGTCGTCAACCTCGTCGATGCTCTCGAAAACAGGGTTTGTCATACCGAGCTCTTCGCCCTGATAAATAAAGGGTATACCGCGGAGGTAGAAGAATAAAGTACCGAGCATCTTCTGGGTGAGCGGGCTCTGATATTCCTTGGGAATAAACTTTTCACTCGCTCTCGGATAGTCGTGGTTCTCAAAATAAACCGCACCGAATCCGATTTTTGCGGTCTCTATCTGCGATGCGAACATCTTGTCGCGAAGCTCGGATATGGGCCATTCCCAAGCCTTTTTACAGGTATGCCATGCGTGTCCGTAATTGTATAATTCGGAATAGGAAAAGTCGAATAAGGTCTTGAAATAACCGTTTTCGCCTATGTAATCACCGAGGTCCTCGTAGGGAACACCTGCCGCTTCGGCAACGGTAAAGCAATCGTATTTGTCGAAGGTCTCGACTCGCATCTCGGTGAGGAAATCACCGATGCCGGGATAGTTTCTCGTGGGTGCAAAGCATCCTACGAGTCCGTCTGCACCGTCTGCGGGAAGCGAAGAAAGGGTAGGCTCCTTCTTGATGTGTGTGATCGCGTCGATTCTGAAACCGCCCAACCCCTTGTCGAGCCACCAGTTGATCATCTCGTAGAGCTTTTGGCGAAGCTTAGGATTTTCCCAGTTCAAGTCGGGTTGCTTCTTCGAGAAAAGGTGCATATAATATCTGTTTCCGCCTACGTTTTCCCAAGCGCTTCCGCCGAACATCGATCTAGTTGTTGGGCGCGCCGTTCTCGCTTTCGCGGAAATAGAAATATTCGGCTTCTTCGCAATTCGGGTCTGCAAGTGCCTTTTTGAACCATTCGTGCTCGTCCGAGCAGTGGTTGAGTACAAGGTCCATTATGATCTTAATGCCGCGCTTGTCCGCCTCGGCAATAAGCTCGTCCATATCCTCCATTGTGCCGAACATCGGGTGAATGGAATAATAGTCGGAAATGTCGTAACCGCCGTCGTCCATAGGAGATGCGTATACGGGACAAATCCAAACGTAATCTATGCCGAGGTCTTTAAGGTAGTCAAGCTTCGCGGTGATGCCTTTGAGGTCGCCCACACCGTCGCCGTTTGCATCGTAAAAGCTTCTCGGATATATCTGGTAAGCAATTTTTCTCTTCCAAGCTTCGTTTTTGTTCATAAAATTCCGCTCCTTATTGTTTATATGGAAATTTTAGCATAATTTTTTGTCAAAAACAATAGTTTATTAATACATAAAATATTTCTTTGCATTTTCGTGATATTTGTCGCATTTTGATTCCTGTTGTTTCAAAAATGCGTTAATATCAAAACCGTCCTTGCGCCATTCGTCGCTTCCCAAAAGCAGATCGATAAAATAGTGTTCTCCGCTTTGAGGTGCTATGAATTCAAATTCTTTATGAGTTTTGCGTATAAGCTCGAATAATCTCATAGCAGTCTCGAAAGGCTTGAATGCCTGCCTATCCGTAATATGCAACTGTATTCCGTTACAATGTACACCGGCATATTTCGAAAAAGCTGGAGTAAAATCGCAAGGACGCAATATCACGCCGTCGGGGTGTTGGCTGTTTATCTCGTCTGCTATCATCGTGTTACGCAGCCAAGGCGCGCCGATGAGCTTGAACGGTTTTGTCGTCCCGCGTCCCTCCGAAAGGTTGGTTCCCTCGGCAAGACAGGTGCCTATATAGCATATAGCCGTTTCAACAGTCGGCATATTCGGGGACGGCATAACCCAGCAAAGATCGGTTTCGTCGTAATATAGCTCTCTGTTCCAACCGTCGAGAGGAATAACGTAAAGATCGCAATTTATATTTTCGGTTTCGTTTATAAATTTTGCATATTCGCCTACTGTCATCCCATGTCTTACCGCTACGGCATATCTGCCGACAAACGAGGAAAACCGCGTATCAAGCACAGAACCCTCGCATTTTTCTCCGCCGATAGGATTTATACGGTCGAAAACGATCATTTTCTTGCTCGCCTTCGCGCAATCCGCCATAGCATAGGCGAGAGTGCTCGTAAAGGTGTAATACCTTACGCCTATATCCTGAATGTCGAAGGCGATAATATCTGTTTCCTCTAAAATATTTGGATCAATATTCAGGTTTTGTCCGTACAAACTGTATACGGGGAGGCCCGTAATACTGTCGGTGTAATTGCCGATGTGAGCTCCCGCTTGGGCAGAACCTCTTATTCCGTGCTCGGGAGAAAAAAGACAGGATAACAGACCGCGTTCGTGAAGAATGTCAACCGTGGATTTCAGATTCTTGTCAACACCGGTCTGGTTGGTTATGAGCCCTATTCGAGCGCCCGATATTTCGGGTAGAATTGTGTCTATGCGGTCGATTCCGCTTAAAACCGTTTGCTTTTTCATATTATTCACCAAAAACTGTTTTGTGGAATTCTCGGCGGAATGGGATTAATTTTAGGTTGTTGCGGGTGGGATGAACGCGGTTGGTCAGCAAAATTGCATATCTGCCGCTTTCACTGTCAATATAAAGTGATGTTCCCGTAAAACCGGTGTGTCCGTATAGCCTGCCTATGCGTTGAAATCCGAGTCCGCGCCCTTCGGAGAAATTCGGGGTGAGGTTGGAAACGGCGTACTCGAAAAGCTCGGAGGGTAGATATCCTTGTCCTTTGAGTGATAGCATTTCGGCGAATTTTATGCAGTCATCAAGATCGCAGAAGATGCCCGCGTTACCCGAGACTCCGCCTAAAAAACGTGCGTTTTCGTCGTGAACGATACCGCATAAGATCTTATCGGTGTCGGGATCGCGTTCGGTAGCGGCACAAAGCCTGTTTTTGGGGCAATAGACGCTGTTTTTCATTCCTAACGGATCGAACACATATCGCTGCACTATTTGGTCGAGAGGTTCATTTTCTGCTTTTTCTAAGATTTTTCCGAGTAGAATAAACCCCATACAGCTGTATACCGCATTGCTCCCTGCGGGATATCCGAGCTCTTCTTTTAATATCTCTGTCACGGCATCATCCGGTGAGATTCCGCGAAGATAAAGAGGGAAATGAGCCTTGATACCCGAGGTATGAGTCAATAATTGGTAAACCGTGATTTTTTCTTTGCCGTGGCAACAGTCAAAATAATCCTCCAGCTTGCTCTCGAGACTTATCTTTCCTTCGACTGTCATTCTCAAAGCTGCCATGGTCGTGCCGATGAGTTTGGAAAGCGAAGCCATGTCAAAAAGTACACCCTCGGTTAAAGGCTCTCTTTCGGGAAAAATGCATCGGTCTCCCCCGAAGGATTTGTATTCTATCTTGTCGCCTTCGCCCACAGCCGCCGCAAAACACGGAAAAACACCGTCTCTTATTCCGTTGAACAGCATTTCGTTAATTATGTCTTTCATACCGCATACTCTGTTTGTTAGTTTATTTCAACATATCATAAAAATTGTTTTTCGTCAATAAATAAATATCCGCCCGATCGGGCGGATATTTATTGCTTATTAATCAGATTATTTAATATTCAAAGTAGGTAAATACCCATTCGCCGTCTTCAAGCGAGAGAACGTATTTGGCGTATTTTGTTTCGTAGCTTCTATCGGGGAATACGGTATCGTTATTTTTGGAATAGATGGCATAGTCTTCGTCGTTTTTGAGACATTTTTTTGTTCCGCGGTATATTATCTCTTTTTCGTTATGAGATACTATCTCGTATTCTGTGCTTACACAATTGTCGGCAGTAGCGCGAATGTCATCGATATAGAAGAATGTTTCACCGTATTCGAAAAATATTCCGGTTCCGAAAAGCTCAGCGGCTATATCCTTTGAAAAGTATTTGCGTATTTCGGATACGAATGATTCGTAAGTAGGGAAAAGAACCTCTTCGTGTACCATGTAAATAGGCTTGTTTGCACTGTTATCCTCTTCGCCGTTATTTGCGAATGCAACCTTAAAGGTACGATTGACGAGCGGATAATCTTTGAAAAAGCCATATCTCGATGTCGGCCCGAGCATCATATGTTCTATTTCCTCGGGAGTCATTGATATGAGCTCGTCGTATGTGTATTCCATTCCACCTTTGCAAGAACGAACGTATTCCTCGTTGGCTCTCTCTTTGAGTGTGGGGAGTATAGGCATACGGTCGGATGTGTTGGAATTGAATATCACGGTAGGACTTTTGTTTTCTGAGTAATTGTATCTGTTGTCAGGGGATGCATCTTGATTCGAAATCTCGTTCGAGTCGGAGCTTTCGCTATTTTGGTTTTCGCTTGATGAAGAGGACTCGTTGGTTTTGCTGTTGTTTTCTGCTGAACCCTCTACACATCCCGTAAAACCGAGAATACACGCTGAAAGGGAAAGAATGATCGCGAGTACAACCGAAATCGTACGGATCTTATTTTTGCCTGTTATGGCAAGTATACGTTTTTTCATAGGTTTACCTCCAAATCCTGCCACCGAGGTTTTTGCTCTCGGAGCATAATCCAATAACATTTTTGCATAGTGTAATCGTTGCCGGTCGTTGAGTTTTGATATGACGGTTTCGTCGCAGGAAAGCTCGGAATCTCTCGATGCAAGTATCATATATGTCCATACGAGAGGATTGAACCAAAAGAACGCTGTAACGATTCGTCTTAACAACGAACGGATACAATCAAGCTGTTTTATATGGGAATATTCGTGCATCAATACAAGCTCTGTGCCGTCGGAGTCGGCAATGTCCGTCGTTATGTATATTGACGGTATTATGCCGAAAGCGCAAGGCGAAAGCGCGCTGTCGGAAATATAGACCTTTATCCCCGAATAGCATTTGAGAAAACGGCGCGACCGCTTTAGTCTTCGATGAATTGAAAATTCGCTTACGCCAAACCAAAACAATACAACGGTAAAGCCTACAAGATAAATGATCGTTGTCAACGATTTTACATCAATATCGTTTTTCTCCGACTCGATGATCCCGCCGATAACAGGTGCGTCGGGATTATCGGGTAATGGTGTTGCATCGGTCGGGACATTGATGTGAACGGAGGCGTCTTCCGAGTCCTTGTCGGGTGTAATTGCGTTGGTTTCGTTATCGACTGCTATGCTGTATTCGAAATATTCTTTCTCCGTATAAAACATGTCGACGGGTATCTTGACGTCGAAAAGCGTACCCGGAATTATCAGTCGAATAAAGACGATTACCCATAAAGCGTATATCATACGGTTTGGTATTCTGTTTCGGAATATGGCACGTATGATAATTACAGCAAGAATAATCAAAGAAGAGGAGAGGATGTGTTCGAACATTAATTAATCCTCCTTTTTTGTGATATTCTGCTCCGCTTTGTCGAGTATCGCTCGTATTTCGTCTATCTCCTTTTGGTTTAGCATACAGTTGCCCGAAAGTGCCGAAACGAACATTCTGAGGTTTCCGTCGTATACTCGCGACAGAAACGAAGTAGTTTCGTCGTTCGCGGCTTCTTCACGACTGATGACAGCGGCATATTGCTGAGGGCGCTTTGCGGTTATCATTTTTACCGCACCCTTTTCTTCAAGACGCTTCATCATAGTGAATACGGTGTTTTTGTTCCAATCCGTGTCGCCCGCCACCGCATCTACTATCTGTCCTACGGTCATTGTTTCGCTTCCCCAAAGGAGCTTCATAACCTTCCATTCGCCGTTAGATAAGCTTATCATTTCTTTCATAATCAATACCTCCAAACTACAATAGACTACACGTGTCATCTTCTTTATATCACAAAAGACTACACTTGTCAACTTGTTTTTTGAAAAAACATAAATATAATTAAATCATACCGAACCATTCCTTGATTTTGAACACTATATGTGTGACCGGTCAAAAATAACAAACGAGGAGGGGAGATAGTGGACGGCATAATATACGAGGAACTGCTTGAAGCAACGTATGGGTTTTGTCTTAAGCACTTATCTGACCCCGACGATGCCGAGGACCTTACTCAGGAGATTCTTTGCGAGGCGCTTAAGGCAAGGGGAAAGACGATCGATAATTTTTATGCATGGTTCTGGAAGATGGCAGAAAATCGAATAAACCGATTCTATCGTATGAAACAGAACGGCGCAGTTCTTCTGGATGAATATATAAATGTTCCTGCCGTCGAGCCCGAGATAGACAGCAATATTCTCGCCGAGGAAGAAATAAGCAGGCTTAACTATAATATTTCGCGGCTCTCCGCGTTCCATCGAAACGTAATTATTATGTATTATCTGCGCGAAATGTCCGTGCAAGATATTGCGAAAGAGCTTGGCGTGCCCGAAGGGACAGTTAAGCGCAGGCTTTTTGATGCACGCACAGATATAAAGAAAGGAATGGAAGATATGACAAATTACGGACGATCGTCCTACGCTCCTGCCGAGGTTAACCTTTGGGGTGGTTATCAAATAACGAAGATTTGGGAAAAGCTTAGAAGCGTTATGGTAAGACAAATTCTTGCCTGCTGTGCTTTTGAAGCAAAAACCGTAAAAGAAATTGCCGACGAAATAGGCTGTGCTCCCATATATTTTGAAGAACAGCTTAAAGACCTTTTGGACATTAAAATAGTAAAAGAAACGTCAAAGGGAAAATATATTATCGATTTTTGTCTTATTCCCGCGCAGGTTGATGCAGATGCAAAGTACGAAATATCGCTTGCGTACAGGGAGATAGGGCGAGAGATTACAAATCTTATTAAGGATAACGAAAGTAAAATAAGAAAGATTGATTTTTACGGCAACGATATCCCATTCGGCGAATTGCTTTGGTTTTTATACTATATATTTGCTGTTTCGTTTCAGATTAATATGGATTCGTTCAATAAGCATTTTTGGGAGGGAAAGGTTGCGGAAGGCAACGGTAAGGAGTACCGCGTGGCGGGAACGGTAAGAATGCCCGACGAAAATATTGTTTACCGTGAGTCGGACGTTCCGAACATAATGTGGTCTAACTGTCATTCCGGCTTTATGACATCGGGTTATTCCGAAGTGGTGTACGGAAATATTTTTGAAATAGCGCCGTTCGGTAACAGAAATAACATTATTGCCGATTCTAACATCGACCTGTTTATGCGTATTTTTGATAACCCTTACCTCGAACTTACCGAAAATGAAAAATTCAAGGCGTCAAATCTTATAAAAGCGAGATTCCTTAAAGAAAATAACGGCGGTCTTTATCCGACAATGCCCGTTTTGGATTGGAGCAAATTCATCGAACTCCGCGATCTGGCACAAGAACTCACAATGGAGATGGCGAGCAAATATCACGATATTATAAATGAAATATCGGGACGTATAATTCTTCCGTCCATAAGAAAAGATCTGCTTGAGGAATATGCTCATTTGATACTTTCTACGAATTTCTTTCCGCTTACTTATTTTTACGGTTATGCGTTAAATAATCCCGAATCGGGACTTGCACTTCCTGAGGATTATAACAACACCGCGTTGTCAACATATATCGTCTGTAAGAAATAAAACAAAAGCTCCGCATCGTTTATCAATGCGGAGCTTTATGTATCATATCAAATCAAAGGCTTATATTCTTGCCTTAATAGCGTCAGCCTTGTCGGCGATTTCCCATTTAACGCCAAGCTCTTCGCGGCCGAAATGACCGTAAGCGGCGAGGTTTCTGTAAATGGGTTTTCTGAGGTCGAGAGTCTCGATGATAGCCGCGGGACGGAGGTCGAATACCTCGTTGACGATCTCAGCGAGACGTTCGTCGGAAACCTTGCCGGTGCCGTTGGTGTTAACAAGAACCGAAAGAGGTCTTGCTACGCCGATAGCGTAAGCGATCTGAACCTCACATCTTTCGGCCGCACCTGCAGCAACGATGTTCTTCGCAACGTAACGAGCCATATATGCAGCAGAACGGTCAACCTTGGTCGGGTCCTTGCCGGAGAAAGCGCCGCCGCCGTG